>JBJTOY010000016.1:0-47811 GCA_046074845.1 Actinomycetes bacterium
TGGGCCACGACGATGCGGTCGACGAACATCAGCACGTCGCTGCGCCGCCAGCGTCGGGCGCCGCGCACGAGCACCTGCCGCAGCAGGAGCAGCACCTCGTCGTTGGCGGGCCCGTCGTCCACGGCGCGCAACCTAGCGGGGCGGCGGGCGGCGGCCCGGTCCTCGCCGCTAGCCTCGCCACAGCCCGGACGTCCGGTGCGGGCCAGTGGTCGGGGGACGGGCGGATGCGCGCAACACTCGGGGCGACGTGGCGTCGGGGACCGGTCGTGGCGGTGGTGGCGCTCATGGCCGTCGCGCTGAGCGGGTGCCAGATGTACCTGGTCGCGAACACGGACTCCGGCGCGCCGGACGGGCCGATCGTCGTCGTCGCACCCGCCGATCACACCCAACTCGCCGCCGACTTCACGACGATGCCGGTGGAGATCGACGTGGCCGGTGTCGACCCGGCCGAGGTGCGCGTCTTCTTCGAGACGGGTTCCCAGGCCGTCTTCGAGCCGATCACCGGGCTGTTCGAGCGGTCGGGTGATACCTGGACCGCGACGCTGCCCCGTCAGATCTTCCTGCCCGGCGTCACCTACATCACCGCGGAGGTCGCGCCCTCGGCGGGTGAGCGCATCACCCGCCGCGTGGCGGTCTCCTGGGAGCCGGCGATCGAGGTCGCCGACGCCGATCGCTGTGAGTCGCTCGGGCAGGCCCGGTGCCTCCTGCCCTTCCCGAGCGACGCGTACACGGTCGAGGACCCGGCCACCGACACCGGTCGGCGCCTCCACTTCGACGTCGACTCGATGCCGACGAACGTCGGCGGCACCCCGATCGACCCGACCGAGATGAACCGGAACGACGGCTTCTCGCCGGGCGCACTCATCATGGCCGAGGTCCCCGGTCTCGACCTCGCCCGCACCGATGAACCGCGCATCGACGGGCTCGGTCGCGCGCTCCTGCCGGACTCGCCGGTCATGGTCATCGACGCCGACACCCGTGAGCGGATCCCCGTGTTCGCGGAGATCGACCAGGCCAGCCTCGGCAGCACGCCCCTGCTCCTGGTCCGGCCGGTGCGCAACCTCGAGGAGGGCCACCGCTACGTGGTCGGGCTCCGCAACCTGCGCCGTGCGGACGGCTCCCTCATCGAACCCGACCGGGCGTTCCGCGTGTACCGGGACAACATCCCGACCTTCATCCCGGAGATCGAGGCCCGGCGCGCCGCGGTCTTCCAGAACATGACGGTGCTGGCCGAGGCCGGGATGGTCGTGGAGGACATGTACCTCGCCTGGGACTTCACGGTGGCGAGCCGGCGCAGCCTCACGGAGCGGTCGCTGTCGATCCGCGACCAGACCTTCGATCCGCTCGGCGCCGAGGGCACGCTGCCGTTCACGATCGATGCGGTGACCGAGACCCCTGACGGCAACACGCTGCGCCGGATCACCGGCACCTTCACCGTCCCGAACTTCCTGAACGGCGACGGTGGTCCGGGGAACTCGTTCCACTACGACGATCCGTCGGACCCGGACGCGTTGCCGTCGCCGAACGGGACCTACGAGGCGAACTTCATCTGCAACATACCGCGGGCCTCGGTCGGCGCGGACGGGACGGCGGTCCAGGGGCGGAGCCTCATCTACGGCCACGGACTGCTCGGGGAGGCGAGCCAGGTCAACGGGTTCGCCGCCCTCGGCAACCGGTACAACTACACGATGTGCGCCACCGACTGGATCGGCATGGCGAACGAGGACCTGCCGAACGTCGCCCAGGTGCTCGGTGACCTCTCCCGCTTCACCACCATGGCGGATCGGATGCAGCAGGGGATCCTGAACTTCCAGGTCCTCGGTCGACTCCTGAACAGCGAGGAGGGCTTCGCCGTCGACCCGGCCTTCCGGGTCGGCTCCGACGACCGCGCGCCGTACCGTCCGGACTCGCTCGTGTTCAACGGCAACAGCCAGGGCGGCATCATGGGTGGCGCGCTCACCGCGCTCTCGAACGAGTTCGAGCGCGCGGTGCTCGGGGTCCCGGGCATGAACTACTCCACCCTGCTCTCCCGGAGCATCGACTACGACCCGTTCTCGGCCATCAACGGCGTCGCCTACCCCGATCCGTACGACCAGACCTTCGGGCAGGCGCTCATCCAGATGCTCTGGGACCGGGGAGAGAGCAACGGGTACGCGCACCACGTCACCGAGGATCCGCTCCCCGGGACGCGGGCCCACGAGGTCCTGCTGATCGAGGCGTTCGGCGACCACCAGGTGACGAACATCGCGACCGAGAACCAGGCCCGGACCTACGGCGTCGCCACCCGGATGCCGAACCTCGATCCGGGTCGCTCCTGGGACCTCACCCCGATGTGGGGCATCGATCGCATCACCTCGTTCCCGTACTCGGGTTCGGCCCTCGTCGAGTGGGACTTCCCGTTCGCCACGGGAGCGCCGCCGATCGTGAACCTGCCGAACCGTGCCGGGACCGACCCGCACGGTCTCGGGGGACGCGAGCCGCGCCTCGGCATCCAGGTGGCCTACTTCTTCGAGGGTCTCGTGGTCGACGTGTGCGGCGGAACCTGCGTGAGCCCGGTCCGCTGACGCCGGTCCCACCCGGGCCGGATCAGGCCCGGGCCCAGAGTGCGGTGAGGGCCGCAGCGACCTCGTCGACCCGCGACCACGGCCACCAGTGGGGGCACCCCTCGAACACGGCGAGGTCCGCTCCCGTGCGCGCGGCGACGCGCTCGCCGAACTCCGGCGGCGCGTACGTGTCGGCCCCACCCCAGAGGACGAGGGTCGGGCAGCCGAGGGGACGGTCGAGCTGGGGCCAGACCGAGGCCGGGTCGATCGCGGAGCGGTAGAGGCCGAGGATCGCGTCGCTCATGCGCCGGTCCCACGCGCGGGCCTGTTCGGCCGCGAGGTCCGGATCGGCCCCGCCGGCCTGCAGGATGCCGGCCCGCTCCGCCGCGGAGAGGGCGAGGATGCCGTCCATCACCGCCTCGCCGACCCCGGGCGTCTGCCAGGCCTGCGCCGTGTCGTGCCAGACGTACGCGTCATCGAGCGGCCCGCTCCCGAAGGCGAGGGTCCGCAGCAGATCGGGCCGCAGCGCGGCGACCCGTTGGACGAGCAGCGCACCCCAGTCGTGGCCGACGAGGTCGACCGGCGCGCCCACGGCCTCGATCGTCGAGATGAGCCAGGCCGCGTACGCGTCGCGCGTCCCGTCGAACCCGTCCGGCACGTCGACGCCGAAACCGGGCAGTGCAGGGGCGAGGACCTCGCGGGCCCCGAGGCGCGCGCGCAGCGGGGACCAGACCGCAGGGGTGTCGGGGACCCCGTGGACGAGCACGACCGTCATGGTCGGATCATCGCGCGCCGCGGCGTGTCGGCGCCCTCCGCCCGTGCGTCGCGGAATGCCGCGTCCTCCGGGGTCGCGTGCGCGATGCTGACCCGCGCCGAAGCCGGTGAGGAGTGCACCGGCGAGGATGAGAAGGACTTCCCCACATGGCGAAGCGGATCGTTCGGACCGCCCCCATGGCCACGCACCCGAAGGACCGCGCCCTGTTCGAGCGCATCGATGCGGTGCTGGCCGAGTACGAGGCCCAGCTCAGGCCCCCGCAAGCGCCTCGACGACGAAGTCGACGCACGCGGTGAGCGCGGCGATGTCCTCGGGGTCGATGCCGGGGAACATCGCGATGCGCAACTGGTTGCGGCCCAACTTCCGGTACGGCTCGGTGTCGAGGATGCCGTTGGCCCGGAGGGCCGCGGCGATGGCGGAGGCATCCACCGACTCGACGAAGTCGATCGTGCCCGTGACCGGGCTCCGCACGCTCGGGTCGGTCACGTACGGCGTCGCGTACTCGCTCGCCTCCGCCCAGCCGTAGAGGGTCGCCGCCGAACGGTCGCTGCGGCTCGCCGCCCACTCGAGGCCGCCCTCGCCGAGCATCCACTCGACCTGGTCGGCCAGGAGGAACAGGGTCGCGAGCGCCGGGGTGTTGTAGGTCTGGTCGGCCCGGGAGTTCTCGATCGCGAGCGGCAGGCTCAGGCTCGGCGGCATCCACCGTCCGGAGGCGCCGATCCGCTCGATCCGACGGATCGCGCGCGGGGACACCGTGGCGATCCACAGCCCGCCGTCCCCGCCGAAGCACTTCTGCGGTGCGAAGTAGTAGACGTCGGTCGCCGCAGGATCGAAGCGCACGCCGCCCGCGGCCGAGGTCGCGTCGACGAGGACGAGCGTGTCGGGGTCCGGACGCAGCACCGGCAGCGTGACGCCGGTCGAGGTCTCGTTGTGCGGGTAGGCGTGGGTGTCGACGCCGGCGACCGGGCCGAGACGCGGTGGGGTGGAGCCCGGCGCGCACTCGACCACGACGGGGTCCTCGAGGTGCGGCGCGTCGGTGGTCACCTGGGCGAACTTCGAGGAGAACTCGCCGACGACGAGGTGCTGGGCCCGCCGCTCGATGAGCCCGAAGGCGGCCGCGTCCCAGAAGAGGGTGGAGCCGCCGTTGGCGAGGAGCACCTCGTAGCCGTCGGGCAGTGAGAACAACTCGGCGAGCCCGGCCCGCACGCGTCCGACCACGGACTTCACCGTCGGCTGACGGTGGCTCGTTCCCATGAACGCCGGCGCGGCGGTGGCGAGGGCGTCGATCCCGGCCTGCCGGACCTTCGAGGGGCCCGATCCGAATCGACCGTCGCCGGGCAGCAGGTCGGGCGGGATGCGGATGGCCTTGGGGTCGGTGCTCACCGGGGCGAGCCTACGCAACGCCCGGGTCCGGGTCCGGGTCGAAACGCCTCAGCCGAGGGCGAGGATCTCGTCGAATCCCTCGCGCAGGGCCAGCAGCAGCGACTCGAGGTCCGGGACCGCCACGGCGTCGACGTTCACACCGATGCAGGCGGTGCCGCAGTGCGACAGCAGCGTGATGTTCACCGCGGCTCCGGAGAGTGGGCCGAACGCGTACATCCGCTCGAGTTCGGCGCCCGCGGCGTACAGCGGGATCGGCGCGCCCGGGACGTTGCTCGTCACGAAGTCAGCACCCTTGAGCATCGAGCCGAACAGCGCGGTCGACACGGTCGTGGGCAGCTGGTTCAGCACGCCCGCGAGGGCGTCGGTGAGTGCGATGGCCGGCTCGCCCTGGATCCAGCGGCTCAGTCGGCCGACCTCGGCGATCCGTTCGGCCGGATCGGCGATGGCCATCGGCACGAGGAACCGGGCCGGGGTGAAGTGGTTGCCGCCGAGCGCGGCCCCCTCGGAGCGCACGTTGATCGGCATGACCATGCGCAGGTGCTCGGGGGCCTCCCCGTGGAACGCGTGGTACCGCATGAGGCCGCCGAGCACCGCCGACACGAAGGCGTCGTTGAGCGAGCCGCCGACCGCCTTGGCCGCCCGCTTCAGGTCGTCCATCGGGACCTCGACGGTCCCGAGTGATCTGGCCAGCGTGCGGGCCTGCATGATCGGTGAGTGCGGCGTGGTCGCGGGTTCGAGGAACCGCGCGACGCTCCCCGCGGCGCGCCCCGCGTCGCCGGCGGCGCGGGCCGGGTTCGCGAGCACCGAGCGACCGGCGTCCCGCAGCGTGCCCACCGAGCGTCGGGCGATGCCGAGCGCTCGCCGGCGCCGGTGGTTCAGCGAACGCGTGATGAGGTCGACCGAGCCGAACGCGTCGAGTTCGACCTCCTCCTCGGCCGGCGCGATGGGTTGCCCCTCGCGATCGAAGTCGAAGAGCATCATGAGCAGCTTCATGCCGCCGACGCCGTCGGTGAGCGAGTGGTGCACCTTGAGCACCATGGCGGAGCGTCCGCCCTCGAGGCCCTCGACCACCGTGTACTCCCAGAGCGGCCGGGCCCGGTCGAAGCCGGCCATCGCCGCGTTCCGTGCGATGTCGAGGACCGAGTCGATCGTGCCGTCGCACGAGGCGACCCGGTGCATGTGGAACCCGATGTCGAAGTGCGGGTCGGCCGACCAGATCGGCGGTCCGACGCGCAGCATCGGGGTGGCGACGCGCTGGCGCAGCCGCGGGATGACCCGGGTGCCGGCCTCGACCCGCTCGACGAGTGCGGCCCAGTCGGGCGCCCGATCCAGCAGGAGCACGGTGACGATCGTGGACCGCAGGAGGGGGTCCTTCTCGATGTTCCACATGAGCGCGTCGGCGTCGCTCATGTGGATCTCGAAGCGTTCCTCCGTCATGCCCGGCCTCCTGGTCGGGCCGCAGGCTACCCCTCCGTCCGCGGCGGGCTCCGGGCCGGCTCAGGACTGCTGGTGCCGCCCCCGGTCCACCACGCCGGCCCGGCGCCGCTCGACCTCGCCCGGATCGAACCGCCATGCGGCGAAGGTGCGCAACTCGTTCGCCACCGCCTCGGCGCCGGTGAGCTTCGCGTTCTCGTCGTAGAGGCGCTTGAGCGCGCGCACGGCGGCCTGGTCGTTGCCGGCGATGTCCGCGGCGAGCCGACGCGCGAACGGGAGCAGCTCGTCGTGCGGGACCACGTGGTTCACGAGCCCCGCGGCCCACGCGTCCCTCGCGCCGAGGAAGTTGCCGGTGAGGCTCATCTCCTTGGCCCGGCGGTACCCGACGGCCTCGGGGAGGAACGTGCTCATCCCGCCCGCCGGGAGCAGTCCCACCCGGGCGTGGGTGTCGGCGAAGGTGGCGCGCTCCGAGGCGACGAGCAGGTCGCACGCGAGTGCGAGTTCGAATCCGCCGGTCACGCACGGACCGTTGACCGCGCCGATGACCGGCTTGGTCATGCGCCACAACGCGGCGAACGGGCTCAGCGAGATCGCGTCGGCGCCGCCCCGCAGGTTGGACCCGGTGCTCCCGAGTTCGCGCAGGTCGAGACCGGCGCAGAACGCGGGATCGGATCCCGTGAGCACCACGACGTCGGTGGCGTCGTCGGCCTCCGCATGGGTGAGGGCACCGGCGAGTTGCTCCATGAGCGCGCTGTTGAGCGCGTTGCGGGCCTCGGGTCGGTGCAGCGTCACCGTCGTGACGCCCGAGTCGGTGGAGACGAGGACGAGGTCGGTCATGGACGCCGACCGTAGCGGTCGCGCATCACCGGGGACCGGGGCCGGTACGCGCCCGTGGGGCGCGCGGCGGAGCGCCTAGCGGCGGCCGACGAGGGGGCGCTTGCCGTGGTTGGCCTTGCTGCGACGGGCTCGCAGCTTGCGCTTTTTCGACTTCTTGCTCACGGCGGGGCTCCTCGGACTGCGGGAGCGGGGATCGTAGACCAGCCGCGCCTCAATCGCCGCCTCGGCGGACGACCGGTGCCGGCGGCCCCGATCGATGGCTCAGCGGCGCTGTCGCTCGGGGGCTGGGCCTGCGGGCGACCGCCGGGTGGCCGACGACCGATCGCCGAGTCGCACGGCGGTGCCGGACGGGGAGCGGGGGCGCACGGGCCGAGGGGCCGGCGCGGCCGGGCCGATACCCTCTGACGCGTGGAGCACCTCGGCCTCGTGGGCCTCGCCGATTCCGGGCACGACCGCCTCTTCGCCGCCCTCACCGGCATGGAGGTCGGTGGGGCGGCGGAACGGACGGTGGGGGTGGTCCGACTGCCGGACGAACGCCTCGACCGTCTCGCGGCGATGTCCGAGTCCCAGAAGGTCGTGCCGGCCACCTTCGAGATCGCCTACGTGCCCGGACTGGCCCCCGAGCCGGGCAAGGGGCTCGGCAGCCGACTGCTCGGGACCCTGCGCGACTGCGACGCGATCCTCTTCGTGCTGCGGGCCGACGGCGTCGATCCGGCCGACGACCTCGCGACCATCGAGTACGAACTCGTGCTCGCGGACCTCGCGTCGGTCGAGCAGCGGCTCGGCAAGCAGCAGCGTCTGGCCAAGGGGGACAAGTCGTTGCTCCCGGAGATCGCCGCCCTCGAACGGGCGCTCGCGGCGCTCGGCGACGGGACCCCGGTGTGGCGCTCGGATCTGTCCGAGGATGAGCGGGCCCACCTCGCACCGGTGTTCCTCCTGACCAACAAGCCCGTCCTGCTGGTGGTCGACGTCCCGCTCGACCGTATGGATGAGACCTCGACGATCGCCGAGGGGCTCGGCGAGGGCGCGCTCGGGTGCTGCACCGAGATCGAGGGTGACCCGGACGTGGTCGCGGCCACCGGGGAGGAGCGCGCGTCGCTGCTCGCCGACCTCGGCGTCACCGAGTCGGTGGTGCCGCGCCTGGCCCGCGCCGCGTACCTCATGCTCGGCCGGCGCACGTTCTTCACGACCGGCGACAAGGAGAGCCGGGCGTGGACCTTCCGGGCCGGGGCCCGGGCCCCCGAGTGCGCCGGCGTCATCCACTCGGATCTGCAGCGCGGCTTCATCCGGGCGGAGGTCATCCACTGGGACGAACTGCTCGAGATCGGCGGTTGGTCCAAGGCCAAGGATGTCGGGAAGCTGCGGGTCGAGGGCAAGGAGTACGAGGTCGCCGATGGCGACGTCCTCGAGATCCGCTTCAACGTCTGAGGACCTGACGTCATGTGGTTGGTCCGGGACGGTGCGGTGCTCGCCAGCGCCGAGGCCGCGTCGGGCCGCCGGGCCCGACGGCGCGGCCTGCTCGGCCGACCGGGACTCGACGGCGCGCTCGTGCTGCGCCCGTGTCGGCAGGTCCACTCGATCGGGATGCGGTTCGCCATCGACGTGGCCTTCTGCGACCGGGAGGGACGCGTGCTGCGCACCGCAACGCTGCGCCCCGGACGGGTGAGCCGTCCGGTGCTGCGCGCAGCATGGGCGGTCGAGGCCGAGGCCGGAGCCTTCGCACGCTGGGGCCTCGCCGCCGGTGATCTGATCGAGGTGCGCGGGTGAGCGGCGCGCTCGTCGTCGTGGCCACCCCCATCGGCAACCTCGGCGACCTCTCGCCGCGCGCGGTGGAGGCGCTGTCCTCGGTCGACGTGGTCGCGTGCGAGGACACGCGCCGGACCCGCGGGCTGCTCACCCACGCCGGGATCCCCGGGTCGGGGCGGCTCGTGGCGGTGCACGCCCACAACGAGGTCGAACGGGCCGAGGACCTCGTGGCGCGCATGCGCGAGGGCGCACGCGTCGCGTACGTGAGCGATGCGGGCACCCCGGGCGTCAGCGATCCGGGCGCTCGGCTCGTGGCGGCCTGCGTCGCCGCCGACATCCCGGTCGAGGTCGTGCCGGGCGCGAGCGCGGTGCTCGCGGCACTCGTGCTCTCGGGGTTCGTGGGCGATCGCTTCGCGTTCGAGGGGTTCCTGCCCCGACGGGGGCGGGAGCGCGCCGCCCGTCTCGCGGCCGTCGCGGCCGACGACCGCATCCAGATCCTCTACGAGGCGCCGGGCCGGGTCGCGGCGACGGTGGCCGATCTCGTCGACGCCTGCGGGCCGGACCGGCCGGTCGCGGTCGCGCGCGAGATCACGAAGGTGCACGAGGAGGTTCTCCGCCTGCCGCTCGCCGCCGCCGCGGCCCACCTGGCCTCGGTCGAGGCCCGTGGTGAGTACGTGATCGTCCTCGGTCCCTGGGCCCCCCCGGAGGTCGAGGTCGACGACGCGATCCTGCTCGCGGCGGTGCGGGCGGCGATGGCGGCCGGCGCTTCCCGTCGCGACGCCGCGGCCGCGGTGGCCCGCGAGCACGGCGTGGCCCGGAGGCGGGTCTACGAACTCGCGCTCGCCGCCGACCGCTGACGCGGCGACGTCGGCTCAGATCGTGGGGCGGGCCTGGCCCTCGGTGAGCCGGGCGATGCACGCCTCGCACACGAGCCGTTCGGCGAAGTCGCGCAGGGCCTCCTCGCCTCCGCAGAAGGTGCAGCCGCGCTGGACCTTGCGCAGGACGACGTGGCCGTCCTCGACCGCGACGTCGACGAGATCCCCCACGTCGATGCCGAGCGAACGACGGACCTCGACCGGGAGCACGACGCGTCCCAGGCCGTCGACCTTCCGGGTCACTCCGCTCGCACCCACCGGGTCCTCCCATCGTGGATCGGGTTCCGCCGTCGCGTCCGGCTCGACCGCCGACCGTCGGCGGGCCGCCGACGGCCGACGGTCGAACGGTAGCGTAGGTCCGTGGCTCAGCCGTTCTACGTGACGACACCGATCTACTACGTGAACGACGTGCCGCACATCGGCCACGCGTACACGACGGTCGCGGCCGACACCCTCGCCCGGTGGCGGCGGCTCCACGGCGACGACGTCGTGTTCCTCACCGGTACCGATGAGCACGGCCTCAAGGTGGCGCAGTCGGCGGAGGCGCACGGCGTGAGCCCACAGGAGTGGGCCGACCGCACGAGCCAGCGGTTCCGCGAGTGTTGGACCCTGCTCGACATCACGAACACGGACTTCATCCGCACGACCGAGGCGCGCCACCGGGTCGCGGTGCAGGACTTCCTCCAGCGCGTGTACGACAACGGCCACATCGAGCTCGACGTGTACGAGGGCCTCTACTGCGTGCCGTGCGAGGCGTACTACACCGAGGACGAACTGCTCGACGGCAACTGTCCCGAGCACGGCCGACCGGTGGAGCGGGTCCGTGAGGAGAACTACTTCTTCCGCCTCTCCCGCTTCGCCGAGCCGCTGCTCGAGTACTTCGCGACCCACCCGGACGCGGTGCAGCCCGAGTCACGTCGCAACGAGGTGCTCGGGTTCATCCGACAGGGACTGCGCGACTTCTCGATGAGCCGGACCTCGATCACGTGGGGCATCCCTCTGCCCTGGGACCCCGCCCACGTGACCTACGTGTGGTTCGACGCGCTCTTCAACTACTGCACCGCGGTCGGCTACGGGGTCGACCCCGCACGCTTCGACCGGTACTGGCCCGCCGACTACCACCTCATCGGGAAGGACATCCTGCGATTCCACGCGGTCTTCTGGCCCGCGATGCTCATGGCCGCCGGGATGGAACCGGCCCAGCACGTGTTCGCGCACGGGTTCCTCATGGTCGGAGGTGAGCGGATGTCCAAGACCCGGCTCAACCAGATCGCGCCGGCCGACCTCGTCGAGACCTTCGGCAGCGACGGGTTCCGGTACCACTTCCTCGTCGACCAGCGCTTCGGACCCGACGGCGACTTCTCGTTCGAGCAGATGGTCACCCGATTCAACGCGGACCTCGCCAACAACTTCGGCAATCTCGCGAGCCGTGTGCTCAACATGGCCATGTCCTACTGCGGCGGCCTCACCCCGGCGACCCGCGAGGACGGTCCCCTCGCCGGCGGTTCGGCGCGCGCGCTCGAGGGTCTCGAGGCCGGGATGGCCGCGCTCGACTTCGCGGCCGGGTTCGGCGCGGTCTGGGAGTTCATCGGCGCGACGAACGCCTACATCGAGGACCGCCAGCCCTGGGCACTCAACAAGGCGGGCGACACGGCCGGCGCCGCCGCGGTGCTCGGTGACTGCCTCGAGGCCCTGCGGATCGTCGCCCTGCTCGCGTCGCCCGTGCTGCCGCGGGCGAGTGCCGAGCTGCACCGTCGGCTCGGCCTCGCCGGCGACCCCACCGACGGTCGGGTGCCCGACGACGCGCGCTGGGGTGCGGTCGTCACCGCCGGGAACACGCTCGAGAAGGGGCCGGCGCTGTTCCCGCGGCTCGAGGTCCCGTCGGGGTCGGACGGGTGACGACCCGGCGCTGGGCCGACAGCCACGTCCACCTCTTCTCGATCGAGGACGGTGCGGACCCGGCGCTCGAGCGGGCCCGGGCCGCCGGGGTCGATCGGTTCGTGTGCGTCGGCACCGACCTCGAGACCTCGCGCACCTGCGTGGCCCTCGCCGAGGCGGACCACGACGTCGCCGCGGTCGTGGGTCTCCACCCCCACGAGGCCCGACACCTCGCCGAGCAGCGGGAGGGCATCGAGGCGCTGGTGTCCCACCCGGCGGTCGTCGGGGTGGGCGAGGCGGGGTTCGACCTGTTCTACGAGCACTCGCCGCACGCCGATCAGGAGGACGCGTTCCGCTGGCAGGTGGCGCTCGCCCACGCGCACGACCGCACGCTCGTGATCCACACGCGCGACGCCTGGCCCGACACGTTCCGGGTGCTCGAGTCCGAGGGCGTCCCGCCCCGCACGGTGCTGCACTGCTTCACCGGGGGCCCGGCGGAGGCGGAACGGGCGCTCGCGCTCGGTTGCCACCTGTCCTTCAGCGGCATCATCACCTTCCGCAACGCGGACGACCTCCGGGCCGCCGCCGCGCTCGCCCCGCTGGATCGGGTGCTCGTCGAGACGGACGCGCCGTACCTCGCGCCGGTCCCGCACCGGGGCCGCGCCAACGAACCCGCCCACGTGGTGCACGTCGGCGAGGCCCTCGCCGCGGCGATGGGTCGCGACGTCGACGAGGTGGCGGCGGCCACCCGGGCGACCACGCGTCGACTCCTGGGCCGGGGCTGACCGGGCGCCCACGGGCGCTGAGGAACTCCAGAGTCCCGACCTGCACCGATGCCGGGAGATTCCCAGTAACTGGATCATGGATTGCCGCGCCCGGGGGTCATCGGTACGGTCCCCCTCGTCCCGACGACGCCGCAGCGCGGCGATCGGGTGACCCGTGCCGATCCGGTGCGGGCTCGGCGGAGCCAAGGGGTACGTCCCATCGACGGTCACTCCACCCGTGCCGGTGCGCGGGGCGGTCAGCACAGCCACGAGGCCCGCGCGCGCCGGTACGCGCTGCGCTCGGTCCGGCCGTCACCGGCCCGGATCGATGCGCCGGAGCCCGCGGTCTGGCTCCCGGTGGGCGACGCCTCGGCCGCGCTCGCCGGAGGGGCCGCCACCTCGACGCCGACCCGCGACGCACGCGGGTTCGCCCCGGCGGACCACGAGGCCCGGGACGCCCGGGCCGCGCTCGACGCCGAGCTCCTCTCGATCGAGGCCGCCTTCTGGTCGACCTCGGGTCGGGCCTTCGACGCCGCGGTGGCCGATCCGACGCCGACCCGGGTCGAACCCGTCCTCGCTCCGGCACCTCGACCGGCGCCGGCCCCTGCTCACGCGCACACGACCCGGCACCGCCTCGAGTGGGTCGGCGCGGTCGTCCTCATCCTCGCGGTGGCCCTCGGAATGGCCCACCTGCTCGGCCCGTCCAACCCGATCCGGTACGTCCCGCTCTCGGTCGACGGGATCGCCACGACCGTGCAGACCCGGGGTACCCGGGTCGCCGACGTGCTGCGTGAGGCGGAGGTGACCCTGGCGCGCGCGGATCGCGTCGTGCCCGCGGCCGACACCCGGCTCGACGGTGACACCGCGGTCCGGGTGCTGCGCGCGTTCCCGGTCACCGTGGACCTCGACGGGGAGCCGCGCACCGTGCGCACCACGCGACGAACGGCGGCGCGACTGCTGCCCGAGCTCGCAGCGGCACCGAACGCGCTCGTGACCGCGGCTCCCGAGCGGCTCGCGGCCGGGGCGACGATCGTGGTCCGCACCCCCCGTCCGGTCGCGCTCCAGGTCGACGGCGCCGCACGTTCGCTCAGCGCGACGGCGCTCACCGTGCGCGAGCTGCTCGCCGACGAGGGGGTGGCACTCGGGCCGAACGACGAGGTCAGCCCGACCCTCGACGCGCGGCTCACCGACGGTCTGCGCGTGCGGGTCACGCGTCTGGCCGCCGGGCAGCGCACCGCCCTCGTGGCCGTGCCCTTCCGCGACGAGCGCCGCAGCGATCCGAACCTCGACGTGGGGCAGACCCGGGTGGTGCGGGCCGGAGTGCCCGGCCAGAACCGCGTCGTCTACGCCGTCACGCTGCGGGACGGGGTGGAGGCCGGGCGCAGCATCGTGCGGACCGAGGTCGTGCGGGCGCCGGTGAGCCGGATCCTGGCCGTGGGCACCCGCCCGGTCCGCCGGGCCACACAGTCGGTGGCCGGCCCCGTGCCGAGCAGCACCGGGCGGAGCGAGACGGGGCAGGGGTCGCACTACGCGTTCACGGTCGCCTCCTGCGCCCACAAGACGCTCCCGTTCGGCACGGTCGTGCGGATCACCAACCTCAACACCGGCGCCACGGCGTCCTGCACGATCCGGGACCGCGGGCCGTTCGGTCCCGGACGGATCCTGGACATGTCCAAGGACACGTTCAGTCGGCTGGCCCCGTTGTCCCAGGGCGTCATCCCGGTCCGCATCGACTGGTAGCGCACCGCCCGGTGGTCGGCGCCGGTGCGCGTGACCTGCGACGATCTCCCACGTGACCGTCCCGACCGCGACCTCGATCCGTGCCCTGCTCGCCGAGCACGGCAAGGCCCCGAGCCGGGCTCTGGGGCAGCACTTCCTGGCCGACCCGAACACCTCGCGCCGCATCGTGCGCCTCGCCGAGGTCGGTGACGGGGACCGCGTGCTCGAGATCGGACCGGGTGTCGGATCGTTGACCGCCGCGCTCGTGGAGGCCGGGGCCCTGGTCACCGCGCTCGAACTCGATCGGCACGTGCTGCCGCTGCTCGACGCGGTCCTCGCGTCCACCGGCGACGCGGCGCACGTGCACGTGGTCCACGGGGACGCGCTCACCGAGGACCTCGGCGCGCTGGTCGGGGAGGGCCCGGTCGTGTGCGTGTCGAACCTGCCCTACAATGTGGCGACCCCGATCGTGATGCGGATCCTCGAGGAGGTGCCCGCCATCACCCGCCTCCTCGTCATGGTGCAGCGTGAGGTGGGGGAGCGCATGGCCGCAGGGGTCGGTGGCAAGGAGTACGGGTCGGTCTCCGTGCGGCTCGCGTTCCACGGGCGGGCCCGGATCGTCGGGACGGTGGCGCCGAGCGTGTTCCTCCCGCCGCCGAAGGTCGATTCGGCCCTGGTGCGCATCGATCGCCACGCGGTCGCGCCGGTGGCCGTTCCGTCCTACGCCGCGCTGGCCGCGGTCGTCACCGCCGGGTTCGCGCAGCGGCGCAAGATGCTGCGGCGCGCCCTCGTCCCGTTGCTCGGTGACCGCACGATCCCGGTGCTCGAGGCGGCGGGCATCGATCCGGCGGCCCGGGCCGAGACCCTCGACCTCGCGGCGTTCGCCGCGCTGACGCGGGCGGCCGCATGATCCGCGTCGACGCGAAGCTCACCCTCGCCCTGCGCGTCACCGGGACGCTCCCGGGCGGGTACCACGCGCTCGACGCACTCGTCGTGGCGGTCGACGCCCCGGCGGACCGCCTCACGCTGGAGTTCACCCCCGGCCCGCGAGCGGTGCACGCACTCGTGCACGGTCCGGCCGCAGTCGGGGTCCCCGCCGACGACTCGAACCTCGCGGTGCGCGCCGCGTACGACCTGCTGCCCGTGGGCGCGGGTGTGCACCTCGACCTCGAGAAGCACATCCCGTCGGGGGCCGGCCTCGGCGGCGGATCCTCGGACGCCGCCGCGGTGCTGCGCGCGCTGCGCGCCCGGTTCGACCTCGATCCCGAGCGGATCGACACGGTGGCGGCGGCGCTCGGGTCCGACGTGCCGGTGTGTGTGCGCGGCGGTGTGCACCGGATGGAGGGGCGGGGCGAGGTCCTGACCTCGCTCGACGCGGGCCCGCCGCTCGACCTCGTGATCGCCGTGCCGGCCTTCGGGTGCTCGACGCCCGCGGTCTACCGGGCCTATGACTCCCTCGGCGGACCGACCGCGACGCGCACCGTGCCCGCACCGCCCGGCTGGGCGGAGGTGTGGGGTCCCACCTGGGCGAACGACCTCGAGGCGGCCGCCGAGGTCGTGGCCCCCGGCCTCGCGCACTTCCGCGACCGGGTCGAGGCGATCTGTGGCGTGCCCGCGCTGCTCGCCGGGAGCGGATCCGCCTACGCCGCCGTCCTGCCGGACGCGGCCGCGGCGCAGGACGCGGCCGACGCGCTCGGCCGCCTCGACGGGGTGCGGGCCTGGGCGGGTCGCGCGCCGGTCACGCCCGGGGCCTGATCCGACGCGTCCGGGCCCGGACGCGGGAAGGACCGCTCCGGAGAGCGGTCCTTCCCATCGAGCGGGTTCGGGCTAACGACCCTGGTTCCGGCGCTGCCAACGCGTCTTCTTCAGCAGCTTCTTGTGCTTCTTCTTGCGCATGCGCTTGCGGCGCTTCTTGATCAGGGAGCCCATGAGGCCGCTGAACCTACACGGGGCCGTCCGGGGCCGTCACATCGCGCCGGCGCGCGGGCGAACCCGAAGTCCCGTGGGCGGTGCGGGCGGTTCGGGGTAGGGTCGCCCACGGGGCCGTGTCGGGGGTGGTGTAACGGCAGCACGGGGTCCTTTGGAGTCCCAGGTCGGGGTTCGAAACCCTGCCCCCGAGCCACCCCGCAGCGCGTCGATGCGACCCGGCCCACGGCCACGGCACAGGGAGAGGAGCGAGCAGCACTCATGGCGGTCCAACGGCCCCTCGCCGCGATCGTCCTCGCCGCCGGCGAGGGCACCCGCATGCGTTCGGCGACCCCGAAGGTGCTGCACCCGCTCGCCGGGCGGCCGATGCTCGCCCACCTCGTCGACGCCCTCGTCGCCCTCCCCCTCGAGCGGGTGGTGCTCGTGGTCGGCCACCGGGCCGAGCAGGTGCGCACCGCGATGCTGGACGCGCTCGGCACCGCGACCCCGGTCGACTTCGTGGAGCAGCGGGTCCAGCGGGGGACCGGGGACGCGACCGCGGTGGCGCTCGGCGCGTTCCCGGAGGACGACGGTCTCGATGAGGACGACGTGCTCGTGCTCGTCGGCGACGTCCCGCTGCTGCGGACCGAGACCGTCGAGGCGCTGCTGGCCCACCACCGGCGCACCGATGCGGCCGCCACGCTGCTCACCACCCACCTCGCCGATCCCGCGGGCTACGGGCGCATCGTCCGAGACGCCCGCGGTGGGGTCGTGCGCATCGTGGAGCAGGCCGACGCGACCGATGAGGAGCGGGCGATCACCGAGATCAACCCGGCGATCTACTGCTTCCGGCGCTCGTTGCTCGCGCCGGCGCTCCGCCGTATCTCCCCGGCCAACGCGCAGGGCGAGTACTACCTCACCGACGTGATCGCGGTCCTGCACGACGCGGGCCACACCGTCGCCGCGATCGCGGTCGATGACCCGTTCGAGTGCATGGGGGTCAACGACCGGGCCCAACTCGCGCTGGCCGAGGCCGCGCTGCGCGACCGGATCAACCTCGCGTGGATGCGGGCCGGCGTGACGATGGTCGATCCCGCGACCACCTACGTCGACTCGGGCGTGGTGCTCGAGTCCGACGTGCGCATCCTCCCGAACACCATCCTCGAGGGCTCCACGACGATCGCGACCGGTGCGATCGTCGGACCCGACGTCCGCCTCGTGGACACCGAGGTCGGCGCCGGGGCGACCGTGTCCCACACGGTCGCCCGGGGGGCCGCGATCGGACCCGACTGCACGGTCGGTCCCTACGTGTCGCTGCGCGAGGGCACCCGGCTCGCCGCGGGCGCCCACGTGGGCACCTTCGTGGAGACCAAGAACGCGCAGATCGGCGAGGGTGCCAAGGTGCCGCATCTGGCGTACGTGGGCGACGCCAGCGTCGGACCCCGGGCCAACGTCGGCGCGGGCACGATCACGGCGAACTACGACGGCCGGTCCAAGCACCGCACCGAGATCGGTGCTGACGCCCGGATCGGCTCGAACACGGTGCTGCGCGCACCGGTCCGGATCGGCGACGGTGCCTACACCGCGGCAGGATCCGTGGTCACACACGACGTGCCGCCCGGCGCCCTCGCCAAGGGCGTCCCGGCGGAGATCGACGAGGGCTGGGCCGACCGGCTCGACGAAGGGAACTAGGAACGATGGAGCTCGTCCCCACCAAGCGACTGCAGCTGTTCGCCGGCCGCGGGAACCGGGACCTCAGCGAGGAGATCGCGCAGGCCCTCGACGTCCCGCTCGGCGAGGTCGTCCTCTCGACGTTCGCCAACGGCGAGATCTACTGCCGGTTCGGCGAGAGCATCCGTGGCTCCGACGTGTTCATCATCCAGAGCCACTGCGAGCCGATCAACGAGCGGGTCATGGAGATGCTCATCATGATCGACGCGGCCAAGCGGGCGTCGGCCAAGCGCATCACCGCGGTGACCCCGTTCTACGGGTACGCCCGTCAGGACCGGAAGGCCGAGGGCCGCGAGCCGATCACCGCCCGACTCGTGGCCGATCTCATCACGGTCGCCGGTGCGGACCGGGTCGTGACCGTGGACCTCCACACCGGTCAGATCCAGGGCTTCTTCGACAAGCCGGTCGACCACCTCACCGCCGTGCCGCTGCTGGCGGAGTACGCGGCGAAGCTGTTCGGTGCCGGCGCGGATGTCACCGTGGTCTCCCCGGACGCGGGCGGCGGCAAGCTCATGCGGCGCTTCTCGAACTACCTCGCCGAGTACGACATCGACTCCGAGCTCGCCTTCATCGACAAGCGGCGTCCGAAGGGCACACACAACGTCGCGGTCGCGAGCGAGGTGGTCGGTGAGGTCGAGGGTCGGCACTGCATCGTCGTCGACGACATGATCGACACCGCGGGCACCGTCGCCGCCGCAGCGAGCCTCCTCAAGGAGCGGGGCGCCGCTTCCGTCCGGATCCTCGCGACCCACGGCCTGCTCTCGGGTCCGGCGGTCGAGCGCCTCCGCGAGGCGCCGGTCGAGGAGGTCGTGGTCACGAACACGATCCCGATCCCGGACGAGAAGCGCTTCGACGGCCTCACGGTCCTGTCGATCGCCCCGATCGTCGCCGAGGCCCTCGACGCCGTCTTCGAGGACACCTCGGTGAGCGAGCTCTTCCGCGGCGACAACGTCTGAGGCCCGGGAGGCGCCCCGGCCCGGTCCGGCCCGGGTTCGGCGACCCGCCGATCGGCCGCGTTTGGCCCCGGGCCGCCCCACGGTCCACAATGGGAGACCCCGATCGTTCCCGAAGGACCCGACGCGCCATGACCGACGCCACCCTCACCGCCTCGATCCGCTCCGAGCGCGGCTCCGGCCCCGCCGGCCGCCTCCGGCGCGACGGGCAGGTCCCCGCCGTGGTCTACGGCCTGGGCACGGACACCCTCGCGGTCACCGTGTCGGCCCGGGAGCTCGACCACATCCTCCACTCCGACACCGGCGCGAACAGCCTCATCACGCTGCAGGTGGACGGCGGGGACGTCCTCGCGCTCGCCCGGCAGATCCAACGCCACCCGACGCGGGGCATCCTCCAGCACGTCGACTTCATCCGGGTGAGCCGTGACCGGGCGGTGGACGCCGAGGTGCCGATCGTCATCGTGGGCGAGGCCCCGGGGACCAAGGCCGGCGGCAAGCTCGAGCAGCAGCTCTTCACGGTGTCGGTGAGCGCGCTCCCGGACCGCATCCCGACCGCCATCGAGGTGTCGATCGCCGGGCTCGCGCTCGGCGACCAGATCAAGGTCGCGGACATCGCCTGCCCCGATGGGGTGACGATCGCCCTGCCCGCCGACGCGCTCGTCGTGCAGGTGGCGGTGCCCCGTGGCCTCACCGGGACCGACGAGGGCGCGGGCGAGCAGTCCGAGGGCGGCGAGTCGCCCGAGGCCTGATCCGTGCCGCGGCGCTCACCCGACGCCGAGCGCACCGGCACGCCGGCCGACTACCTCGTCGTCGGCCTCGGCAACCCGGGCGACGAGTACGCCCGGACGCGCCACAACGTCGGCACCGACGTGGTCGAGATCCTCGCGACGCGTCACGGCGCCCGCCTGCGCAAGGGCAAGGAGCGCGCGCTGGTCGACGAGGTGCGCCTCGGCCCGGCCCGGGTCGCGCTCGCGGTCCCGATGACCTACATGAACGACTCGGGGGACGCGCTCCGGCGTCTGGTCCACCGGTACGGGGTGGCGGTCGACCACGTGATCGTGGTCCACGACGAGCTCGATCTCCCGCTCGCCGCGCTCAAGCTCAAGGCGGGCGGTGGCCTCGCCGGGCACAATGGGCTCCGTTCCATCAAGCACCACCTCCACGACGACGGGTTCCTCCGGGTACGCATCGGGATCGGCAAGCCGCCGAGTCGGGAGCGGGGGGCCGACCACGTGCTCGACCGGTTCTCGAAGCGTGACCGCACCGAGATCGAGGTGACGCTCGAGGCGGCCGCCGACGCGGTGGAGGCGATCGTCGCCGACGGCGTCGACGCCGCGATGAACCGGTACAACTGAGGGCGGCTGCGGATGACCGCGCCGCTCCATCCGCTCGCCGCCCTGCTGGCCGAGGACCCCGCCGTCGTCGCGGCTGCGGCCGCGGCCGACGTGGTCGCGGTGCCCGAGGTCGCCCGTCCGCTGTTCGTCGCCGCGCTCGGTCGACTCACCGGTCGACGGCCGCTGCTCGTGGCGGTGCCGACGGTGGCCGAGGCCGAGCGCATCAGCGGCGACCTCGGTCCGGTGCTCGGTGCCGGCGCGGTCGAGCTCTTCCCGGCCTGGGAGACCCTGCCTTTCGAGCGGGTGTCGCCGAACCTCGAGACGATGGGACGGCGGCTGCGCGTCATGTGGCGGCTGCGACGGGGCGACGCCTCCCTCGCCGTCGTCGTGGCCCCGGTGCGCGCGCTCGTGCAGCGCCTCGGGCCACACGTGGAGGACGTCGAACCGATCGAGCTCGCGCCCGGTGACCACCTGGACCGGGACGATCTCGTGGGCCGTCTCGTCGCCGCCGGGTACCGGCGCGAGTACCAGGTGGAGTCCCGGGGTGAGGTCGCGGTGCGCGGCTCGATCGTCGACGTGTACCCGTCCACCGCCGACCATCCGGTGCGCATCGACCTGTGGGGGGACGAGGTCGAGCGGCTGTCGGGATTCTCGGTCGCCGACCAGCGGTCCACCCGTGATCTCGAGACGGTCACGATCCTGCCCGCGCGCGAGCTGCTCCCGACCGAGGAGGTGCGCGAGCGGGCCCGTGCACTCATCGACGAGGCACCGTGGGGCCGGGAGCAGTGGGAGCGGATCGCCGAGGGTCAGACCTTCGACGGCATGGAGTCGTGGCTGCCGTGGCTCTGCGCGGACGAGCACCTCCTCACCGACCTCATGGGCGCGGGGTCCCAGGTGCTGCTCGTCGAGCCGCGCCGGCTGCGCGACCGCGCCGCGGAGCTGCTCGACGAGGAGGAGGCCCTCGCCGGGGTGCTCGCCGGTACCTGGGGCACCGAGCCCGAGTCCCTCCGACGCCTCACGCTCGACTTCGACCGCCTCCTCGCCCACGGCCCGACGATCGTCACGAGCGTGCTCGGCGCGCCGGACGGGCCGGCGACCCCGCAGCTCGTCGCCGCCGCCTTCGACCCGGTGGTGGGCGACGTCGAGGCACTCGCCGAACGGATCCGCGCGCTGCTCGCCCGTGGTCTGCCCGTCGTGGTCGCGGCCGAGGGTGCGGCGAGCGCGCGTCGACTCTCCGAGGTCCTCGCCGACGGTCGCATCGACGCGCCCGTCGTCGAGGAGCCGGTGCTGGCCGCCGGCGCGGTGAGCGTCGTCATCGCCCCCATCGAACGCGGCGTCGTCGCGGGCCCGGCGGGCCTCGCGCTCGTGGCCGAGGCCGACCTGTCCGGACGTCGGCGCGTGCACCGGAAGGTCCGCGGGGCCCGTCAGCAGGCCGACTTCTACGACGACCTCAAGGTCGGTGACTTCGTCGTGCACCAGGTGCACGGGGTCGGGCGCTTCGAGGGCATGGTGCAGCGCGCCATCGCCGGGGTGCAGCGCGACTACCTCATGCTCGCCTACCGGGGCAGCGACCGGCTCTACGTCCCGACCGATCAGATCGGCACCGTGCGCCGGTACACGGGGGGCGACGCGCCGGCCCTGTCCCGGATGGGTGGGGCGGAGTGGCACCGCACCCGGACGAAGGTGCGCACGGCGGTGGCCCAGATCGCAGCCGAACTGGTCGCGCTCTACCGCGAGCGTCTCGCCACGGTCGGCCACGCCTTCGGACCCGACACCCCCTGGCAGCGCGAGATGGAGGACGCCTTCCCCTACGAGGAGACCCCCGACCAGCTCCGGGCCATCGTCGAGGTGAAGGCCGACATGGAACGTGCGATCCCGATGGATCGGCTGGTCTGTGGCGACGTCGGGTACGGCAAGACCGAGATCGCACTGCGCGCCGCGTTCAAGGCGGTGCAGGACGGCAAGCAGGTCGCGATCCTCGTGCCGACCACGTTGCTCGCCAATCAGCACGGGCAGACCTTCCGCGAGCGGTACGCCGGGTTCCCGGTGCGGGTCGAGGTGCTCTCGCGGTTCCTGATGCCCAAGGCCCAGGACGCCGTGGTCGCAGGGCTCGCCAGCGGGGAGGTCGACGTCGTCGTCGGCACCCACCGCCTGCTCTCCGAGGACCTGGCGTTCAAGGACCTCGGCCTGCTCGTCATCGACGAGGAGCAGCGGTTCGGGGTCGAGCACAAGGAGCGCATCAAACGGCTCCGGGCCGCGGTGGACGTCCTCACGCTGTCGGCCACCCCGATCCCGCGCACGCTCGAGATGAGCCTGACCGGGATCCGGGACCTGTCCCTCGTGCAGACCCCGCCCGAGGAACGCCAGCCGATCCTGACCTACGTCGGGGAGTACGACGAGCGGGCGGTGTCCGAGGCGATCCGACGGGAACTGCTCCGCGAGGGGCAGGTGTTCTTCGTGCACAACCGGGTGCAGGACATCGAGCACGTCGCCGAGCAGGTGCGCGACCTGGTGCCGGAGGCCCGGGTGCAGATCGCGCACGGGCAGATGGACGAGGGCACCCTCGAACGGGCGGTGCTGTCGTTCGCCGAGCGGGCCTCCGACGTCCTCGTCTGCACGACGATCGTGGAGAGCGGGCTCGACCTCCCGATGGCCAACACGCTGGTGGTCGACCGGGCCGACCTGCTCGGGCTGTCGCAGCTCTACCAACTCCGCGGTCGGGTCGGCCGGCGGGGCAGTCGCGCGTACGCGTACCTCCTCCACCCGCAGGATCGGGCGCTCTCCGAGGAGGCCTACGAGCGGCTCAAGGCCATCGGCGAGTTCACCGACCTCGGGTCCGGGTTCAAGCTCGCGATGCGCGACCTCGAGATCCGCGGTGCCGGCAACATGCTCGGCGGGGCGCAGAGCGGCCACATCGCGGCGGTCGGTTTCGACCTCTACTGCGAACTCGTGACCGAGGCGGTCGCCGAGTTGAAGGGCGAGCGGATCGAGCCGCCGTTCGAGGTCGTGCTCGATCTGCCGACCGACGCGCACCTGCCGCGTACCTACGTCGAACGGGACGATGTCCGGATGGAGGCCTACCGGCGCCTCGGTGCGGTGGAGTCCCCGGCCGATGTGGACGACGTGGAGGCGGAGTGGCTCGACCGGTACGGACCGCCGCCGGCTCCGGCCGACGCCCTGCTCGATGCGGCGCGACTGCGGGCCGAGTGCGTGCGGTTGCGGATCCCGACGGTGTCGATCGTGTCCGCGCCGATGCAGCGCTCGAGCGCACGCATCGCCATCTCGCTGCCCGAGAGTCGGAAGGTCAGGCTCGCCCGGCTGGCCCCGAGGGCCACGGCCAAGGACGATGCGATCGTGGTGCCGCTCGAGGTGGCCCCGGCCCGGGCGGTCGCCGCGGTGACGGCGCTGCTGCGTGATCTCGTCCCGCCGGAGGATCCCGCGGCCTGATCCGTGGACCTGCGGACCCGTCACTAGCATCCGGTCCCTGTGAAGCGAACCCGGATCGTCCCCATCGCCCTCGCCGTCTGCACCGCCGCGCTCCTCGCCGGGTGCTCCTCCGTCGGAGGGACCGCGGCCACCGTGAACGGCGATCGGTTCTCCCAGCGCGACTTCGAGGCCGAGCTCACCGCCCAGCGCGACAACGAGCGCTACTGGAACGCGAGCCAGCAGAATGCCCCCGGGACCCAGAACGAGGACGCGGTGCCCGCAACCCTCGCGGCCGACTGGCTCACCCGCCACATCTACACCGAGATCGTCGCCCAGTCGCCCCTCGGCCGCCGGTCGAAGCCGGACGCCGCGACGCGCGAGCGCGTGGAGTCCCAACTCGCGCAGACCCCCGGGTGGAACGCCTTCCCGGCCCGGTTCCGCAAGGACCTCGTGGAGTCCAACGCGATCGCGATCGCAGCGCAGCGGGCCCTGGCCGGACCCGAGCCCGGGGACGCGGAACTCGCCGCCTTCTTCGAGACCTACCGGAGCCAGATCTGTCCGAGCGGTGAGGTCGTCTCCCACATCCTCGTGGCGAGCCAGGCCGAGGCCGCCGCGGTGCTCGCCCAGTTGGCGGGTGGCGCCGACTTCGCGACGCTGGCCAAGGAGCGTTCGACCGACACGGGTTCCGGTGCCGCCGGCGGGGGACTCGGGTGCCTCGGGGCCCAGCAGTTCGTGACCGAGTTCGAGCAGGCCGCCCAGGCCCTCGCCGTGGGCGGGACCTCGGGCCCGGTGCAGACCCAGTACGGGTGGCACGTGATCCGGGTCGAGGCAGCGACCTACGCGACGCTGCGCAACGACGTGGCCGGTGCGTACCGGCAGGTCGCCGACGCGAAGTTCCAGCGGTGGGTCCAACGGCGGGTCGCGGCGGCGAAGGTGCGCGTGAACCCGCAGTACGGCACCTGGCGACGCTCCCAGGGCGGGTTCAAGGTCGTGGCGCCGACGACGCCCGCACCCGCGGTTCGCCCGGCCCCGCAACCGACGGGCGCGACCGGCATCCTCGGATCCCGCGGCACGCCGAACCCGTGACCCCGCGGGTCGTGGTGGTCGGGCTCGGCCCGGGTGGTGCCGACCTCGTCACCCCCCGCGCGCTCGAGGCGCTCCGACGGTCCCCGGTGCTGGTACGCACCGCTCGGCACCCCGCGGTCGACGACCTGCGCGCGGTCGGCATTGCGTTCGAGCCGCTCGACCCGATCTACGACGCGGCGCCCGACCTCGCGGCGGCGTACGCCGCGATCGCCGAGCGGGTGCTCGCGGAGGCCCGGGATCAGGGTGAGGTGGTCTACGCGGTCCCGGGGAGTCCGGGCGTGGCCGAGCGTGCCGTCGGCGCGCTGCACCGGGCCGCCGCCGCGGGGGAGATCCTGCTCGAGGTCGTCCCCGGGCTCTCCTTCGCCGACCTCGCGTGGGCCCGGCTCGGCGTGGATCCGATGGAGCGCGGTGCGCGCGTCATCGACGGGCGCGACCTCCCGAACGCGGCCGGGCTGAGCGGGGCGCTGCTCATCGCCCAGTGCGACACGACCTTCGTGCTCTCGGAGGTGAAGCTCGCCCTGCTCGAGGTCCTGCCGGTCGACGCCGAGGTCGTGGTGCTGGCCCGCCTCGGCTCGGCATCGGAATCGGTGACCCGGGTCGCGCTCGAGGACCTCGACCGCACGGTGGAGCCCGACCACCTCACCACGGTGTTCGTCGACACGGGCGAGGCCGCGGTGGCGGCCGAGATGGCGCGCCTCGTCGCCCTCGCCGAGGTCCTGCGGGGTCCGGGCGGGTGCCCGTGGGACGCCGAGCAGACCCACCGGTCGCTCGTGCGGTACCTGCTCGAGGAGACCTACGAGACCGTGGAGACCCTCGAGGCCCTGCCCCTCGACGCCCCGGCGGGCGAGCCCGACCTCGAGGCCTACGCGCGCCTCGAGGATGAACTCGGCGACGTGCTCTTCCAGGTCGTGTTCCACTCGATCCTGGCCGCCGAGGCGGGCGCGTTCACCTTCGCCGATGTGGCGCGCGGCATCCACGACAAGTTGGTCCGGCGACACCCGCACGTGTTCGGCGAAGTCGACGTCGCCGGGAGCGACGACGTGCTCGCCAACTGGGAGGTCATCAAGCAGCGGGAGCGTGGGAGCGAGTCGATCATGGACGGCATCAGTCCGGCGCTGCCGTCCACGTTGTACGCGCTCAAGCTCTTCCGGAAGGCCGCGACGGTCGGGCTCGCGCCGGCCGACCGCGGGACGGCGATCGCCGAGGTCGAGGCGGCCCTCGCCCGGTTGGGCGCGCCGCCGGCGGACCGGTCGGAGGAGGATCCGGCGGTCGGTGACCTGCTGGCCGCCGCGGTCGGGGTCGCGCGCGCCGAGGGCGTGGACGCCGAGTCCGCGCTGCGGGCCTGGGCCGGGCGCTTCCGCGAGCGGTTCCGGACCGCGGAGGCACTGGCCGCGTCCCGGGGGACGTCGCTGCGCGAGGCCGATCCCGACCTCGTGCGTGACCTCTGGATCGAGGCCGCGCCCGCCGACTGACCGCGCGGGCGCGACGGGTGGCGCCCGGTCGGGCCTGCGTGGTCGAATCCTGGGCGTGAGCACCTACGACGTCCTCGGGAGCACCGTCACCACGCCGGTTGAGATCCGCGAGGCGCGTTCCTGGTTCTCAACCTTCGCCGTCCCGTTCCGCGCCGCCCGCGACCTCATCGCCTACAGCGGGCTCGAACCGGCCCCGCTCCCCGGCGGCCGGGCGCTCGCGAGCCTCGGGTTCGTGCGCTACGTCGACGGGGACCTCGGCCCGTACCACGAGTTCGTCGTCGCACTCATCGTGCGGCGACCCGGTGGTACGGACCGACGGGACACCGGTGCGTTCATCCACCAGCTCCCCGTGAACCAGCCGTTCACCTGTGCGGCCGGACGCGGGATCTGGGGCTTCCCGAAGTTCGTCACCGACATCGGGATCGACGAGGGCGTCCGCCGGGACACCGCGACCCTCATCGTCGACGGTGCGCTCGCGGTGCGGCTGTCGATCGCGCACGGCGTGCCGACACGGGTGCCGAACACGAACCTCGACGCGTACTCGTGGTCCGACGGTGTGCTGCGCTGCACCCCGTGGCGTCTCGACGGGGAGGGATCCCGATCCCGGCCGGGTGGGGTCCGGGTCGAACTCGGGACGGGTCTCATCGCGGATGAGCTGCGGGTGCTCGGGTTCCCGCGTCGGGCGATCATGTCGGGGACGATGCGTCGGGTGCGCATGACCTTCGGCGACGCGCACGTCGTGGACCTCGGCGCACCCGGGCCGGCCTCGGTGCCGGCGTGACCTTCCGGGGCTCGGTCGCCCTCGTCACGGGTGCGGGCAGCGGCATCGGGCTGCTCGCCGCCCAGCGGCTCGCCGCCCAGGGCGCACGGGTCGCAGCGCTGGATCTCGCGGCCGAGCCCCTCGAGGCCGCGCAGCGACACTCCCCGAACGTGTCCGCGTTCGCGGCCGACGTGACCGATCCGGACGCGCTCGCCGACGCGATGGCGCGGGTCGTCGCCGAGGTCGGGCCGATCGACCGGCTCGTGCACGCGGCCGGCATCTGCCTCCCCGGCCGCCTCGTCGAGCAACCGGTCGAGGACGTGGCCCGGGTGATGGAGGTCAACTACGTCGGGACGGTGCGCACCGTGACCGCGGTGGTCGGTGGGATGGTCGAGCGCAGCCGCGGCGACATCGTGCTCCTCGCCTCCATGGCGGGCTGGGTGCCCTCGTTCCGGCTCGGCGCGTACGACGCGTCGAAGTTCGCCGTGGTCGCCTACGGCGAGGTCCTCGCCCACGAGCTCGAGGGCACCGGGGTCCGCACGGTGGTCGTGTGCCCGCCGCCGGTCGCCACCCCGATGGTCGACGCGATCAACGCGGCCGACCCGATGGCGCTCGGCGGGCAGCCCACCATCCGAGCGGCCGAGGTGCTCGACGCGGCCGAGCGCGCCCTCGAACGAGGAGAGATCTTCGCCTTCCCGGGGCGGATCACCCGGTCCGCGGTGCGGGTCCGGCGCCTCGCCCCGGGCCTGCTCTGGAAGCGGATGGACCGCATCGAGCGCGGCCCCCGTCGCCAGCCGCGCCACGGGGCCCCGCCGGCCTGAACCCCGGCTCGGCTGTGGGCCGGCGGCCCGTGAATGCCCCGGGACACTGCCAACACCGGACTACCCTCGACGCTCACACCACAGGAGCAACGCCCGGTCGCGCGGGCGAGAGGGACCGACCCGTGAGCGCCATCGCCGACGTCACCGCCCGCGAGATCCTCGACTCCCGGGGCAACCCGACGGTCGAGGTCGAGGTGGAGCTGCTGTCGGGGGCCCGGGGTCGGGCCGCGGTGCCCAGCGGGGCCAGCACCGGCGCCCACGAGGCGGCCGAGCTCCGGGACGGCGACGAGCGGTACCTCGGCAAGGGCGTGCGCCGGGCGGTCGAGCACGTCGAGCAGGAGATCGGGGATGCCCTCCTCGGGCTCGACGCCCTCGACCAGCGGGTGATCGACACCACCCTCATCGACCTCGACGGTTCCGACAACAAGAGCCGTCTCGGTGCGAACGCGATCCTCGGGGTGTCCCTCGCCGTGGCCAAGGCCGCGGCCGAGGAGTGCGACCTCCCCCTGTTCCGCTACGTCGGCGGGACGAACGCCCGGGTCCTGCCCGTCCCGATGATGAACGTGCTCAACGGCGGCGCCCACGCCGACTCGAACGTCGACCTCCAGGAGTTCATGCTCATGCCGGTCGGCGCGGCCTCCTTCCGCGAGGGCCTGCGCTGGGGCACCGAGACGTACCACGCGCTCAGGAAGCTGCTGCAGGAGCGCGGGCTCGCCACCGCGCTCGGCGACGAGGGTGGCTTCGCCCCGAACCTCCCCTCCAACGAGGAGGCGGTGAAGTTGTTGGTCGAGGCCATCGAGCGGGCCGGATACACGCCGGGCGACGAGATCGCGCTGGCGCTCGACGCGGCGTCGAGCGAGTTCCACGAGGGCGGTCGGTACGTGCTCGCCGGGGAGGGGACCGAGTACTCATCGGCCGAGTTCGCCGGCTACCTCGGCGACCTCTGCGCCCGGTACCCGATCGTCTCCATCGAGGACGGCATGGCCGAGGACGACTGGGACGGGTGGTCCGCCCTCACCGCGACGGTGGGGGACCGGGTCCAGCTCGTCGGGGACGACCTGTTCGTCACGAACGTCGAACGCCTCGCCCGCGGGATCGACCTCGGCGTGGCGAACTCCATCCTCATCAAGGTGAATCAGATCGGCACGCTCACCGAGACGCTCGACGCGATCGAGATGGCCACGGCCGCCTCCTACACCTCCGTCATGTCGCACCGCAGCGGCGAGACCGAGGACACCACGATCGCCGATCTGGCGGTGGCCACGAACTGCGGTCAGATCAAGACGGGTGCGCCCGCCCGATCCGATCGCGTCGCGAAGTACAACCAACTGCTGCGCATCGAGGACGCGCTCGAGGACGCCGCGACCTATCGCGGCATCGCCGCGTTGGCCCGGGGGCTCGGCGGGCGCCGCGCATGAGTGGTCCGACTCGTGCCTCCGGTCGGTCGACGGCCCGCAGGCCGGCGCCCCGGCGCCCGCGTCCGAGCGGTGAGCGCGTCGAGCCCGCGCCGCGCTGGGTGCGGTACACGATCTTCGGGGTCGTCGGTGCCGTGGTCCTTGCCGTGGTCGCCTACTTCTTCCCGGTCCGCACCTACCTCGAGCAGCGTCGGCGCGTCGCGGTGGCCGAGCAGCGCCTGCGACTCCTCGACGAGCAGACCCGCGAGGTCCGCGCCGAGCGCCGGGCGATCGAGGACCCGGACGAGGTGATCCGCATCGCGCGCGATCGGTTCGGCATGGTGAAGCCGGGCGAGCAGCCCTGGGCCGTGGTGCCCGAGGCGTCGGCCACGACCTCGACGACCGCGCCCGCCCGCTGACCGGCGACCCTTCCGTACACTCACCCGGGTGAGCCCCCGTCCCGCCACCGTGCGCGTCCCCGACCCGGTCCCGGCGACCCCGGCGGACGTCGACGCGGTGCTCGAGCGGCTCGGTCGGTCCCCGCAGGCCGACTTCGAGGTGGTCGTGCGCACCTCGGAGGGCGCGCCGGTGGTGCTGCGCAACGCACCCCTGCTGCGGGACGGCACCCCGATGCCGACCCGGTACTGGCTCGTGGACCCCGAACTCAACCGGCTCGTCGGTGCGGTGGAGGCCGAGGGTGGGGTGCGGGCGGCCGACGCCGCGATCCCGCCCGAGGCGATCGCGGCGACGCACGCCGCGTACGCCGCCGAACGGGACGCCGCGCTCCCGCCCGGCCACTCGGGTCCGCGCCCGAGTGGCGGTGTCGGCGGGACCCGGCGCGGGGTGAAGTGCCTGCACGCCCACTACGCGAACCTGCTGGCGGGCGCCGACGACCCGGTCGGGGCCTGGACCGAGGTCGCCATCGCCGCACTCGATCCGCACCCGTCCGAGGAGCACCCATGATCCGTTGCGCCGCCGTCGACCTCGGGACGAACTCGACCCGGTTGCTCGTGGCCGACGTGGAGGTGCCGCCGGGTGGTGGTGCGGCCGATGCCCGCGTCCTCACGGTCGAACGGCTCATGCGGATCACCCGCCTCGGCGAGGGGGTCGACGCGAACCGTCGTCTCGCGCCGTCGGCGATCGAACGGGTAGCCGCGGTGCTGCGGGAGTACCGCGGGGTCATCGAGCGACTCGGTGCGACGGCCGTGCGCGCGACGGCGACGAGCGCCGCCCGCGACGCGCACAACCGCGAGGAGTTCATCGACGTGGTGCGCGCCGCGCTCGGGGTGGCGCCCGACATCATCCCAGGGGAGGAGGAGGCCGCGCTCTCGTTCCTCGGCGCGACCGCCGGGCTCGACGCGCCCGCCCCGTTCCTCGTGGTCGACATCGGCGGCGGGTCCACCGAGTTCGTCCTCGGCACCACCGAGCCCGAAGGCCTCGTCTCGATCGACGTCGGCTGCGTGCGCACCACCGAGACGTACCTGCACTCCGACCCGCCGACGCCCGACGAACTGTCGGATGCGGTCGTCGCGATGCGTGACCACCTCATCGACGTGGCCCGCGTCGTCCCCGGGGTGCGGGATGCGGCGACCCTCGTCGGGCTCGCAGGCACCGTGGCCGCAGTGGCCTCGATCGACCAGGGCCTCGACGCCTACGACCGGGATCGGATCCACGGCTACCGGATCACCAAGCGGGCGGCCGAGCAGGTGTTCCGCGACCTCGCCACGGAGTCCCTCGCCGACCGGCGACTCGAGCCGGGCCTCGAACCGGAGCGGGCCGAGGTGATCGTGGGCGGGTGTGTGGTGCTCGTCTCGGTGCTGCGGACCTTCGAGTACGACGAGGTGCTCGTGTCCGTGTCGGACATCCTCGACGGCATCGTGCGCACCCTCGCCGCCGGCTGACCCACGGCTGACCCGGCGCGGGGCCGTGCGCGTACGGTTCGGCCCATGGCTGGCGTGAGCACGTACCTCAACTTCATGGGCAACACGTTCGAGGCGTTCGAGTTCTACCGCGATGTCTTCGGCACCGAGTACCGCGGTCCGGTGCTCCGCAACCGCGATGTGCCCGGCATGCCCGACACGATGTCCGAGTCCGACCTCGACGGCATCATGCACATCGAGCTCCCGATCCTCGGCGGGCACGTCATCATGGCGACGGACATGCTCGAGTCGATGGGCCACGAGCTCAGGATCGGCAACAACGTCACGATCAACCTCGAGCCCGATACCCGCGAGGAGACCGAGCGCCTGTTCGCGCGGCTCTCCGAGGGGTCGACCGAGATGGCGCCGCTGCAGGACACGTTCTGGGGCTACTGGGGCGTGTGCCTCGATCGGTTCGGCATCCGCTGGATGTTCAACGGGCCGGCCGCCACCCCGACCTCCTGGCCGGCGTCGCTACCATCCGGGCGATGAGCATCCCCGAACGCCTCCTGCTCGGACCCGGTCCGTCGAACGCGTACCCCGAGGTGCTCGCCGCGCTCGGTCGTCCGCTCCTCGGTCACCTCGACCCCGAGTTCCTGACCATCCTCGACGAGACGAGTGAACGCCTCCGCGCGGTGTTCCGGACCGCCAACGCGCTCACCCTGCCCCTCTCCGGTACGGGCTCGGCGGGTATGGAGGCCTGCTTCGTGAACCTCGTCGAACCGGGCGACACGGTCATCGTCGGGGTCAACGGCGTGTTCGGTGAGCGCATGTGCGAGGTCGCCCGCCGCTGCGGGGCCGAGGTGATCCGGGTCGAGGCCGCATGGGGTGAGCCCGTCGACCCGCAGGCCCTCCTCGATGCGCACGCGACGGCTCCGCACGCCCGGCTCGTGGCGGTCGTGCACGCCGAGACCTCGACCGGTGTGCGCTCGGACGTCGCAGAGCTGCGGGCGCTCCGGGAGACGGACACGCTGCTGATCGTCGACACCGTCACCGGCCTCGCCGGCATCCCGGTGGAGATCGACGCGTGGGGTGTGGACGCGTGCTACTCGGGGACCCAGAAGTGCCTCGGTGTCCCGCCGGGCCTCGCGCCGGTCACCTTCTCGGAGCGTGCGCTCGAGCGCATCCGATCCCGCGGGTCCGCGCCGCAGTCTTGGTACCTCGACCTCGGGCTCATCGGGGACTACGTGGGCGCGGCGCGCAAGTACCACCACACCGCGCCGATCTCGATGGTCGTGGCGCTCCACGCCGGGCTCGGGGTGCTGCTCGAGGAGGGACTCGAGGCCTCGTGGGACCGTCACGCGGCGGTCGGCGGACGACTCCAGGCCGAACTCGAGGAGCTCGGGTTCACGCTGCTCGCGCGTGAGGGTCACCGCCTCCCGCAGCTCACCACCGCCCGGCTCCCGGAGGGTGCGGACGAGGCGGCCCTGCGACGCACGATGCTCGAGCGGTGGGGGATCGAGGTCGGCGGCGGCCTCGGTGCGTTCGCGGGGACCGCATGGCGCTTCGGCCTCATGGGGCACGGCGCCCGCGAGCGGTCGGTCACCGCCGTGCTCGGCGCGATCCGGGAGCTGCAGGCCTCCGGCGAGATGCCGACCGGCTGAGGCGGCGCCGCCTCAGCCGGCGTCGACCGGGGTGCCCGGGGGTCCCGGCAGGCGCAGGAAGTGCTCCCGGTAGTGGCGGAGTTCGGCGATCGACTCACGGATGTCGTCGAGCGCCCGGTGGGTCTCGGTCTTGCCGGGCCGGGCCCGGAACACACTCGGGTTCCAGCGGCGCGCGAGTTCCTTGAGCGATGAGACGTCGATGCTGCGGTAGTGCAGGTACTCCTCGAGCGCGTGCATCTGGACGTCGAGGAACCGCCGGTCGGCACCGATGGTGTTCCCGCAGAGCGGCGCGGTGCGCGGCGTGGGCACGTGGTGGCGCACGTAGTCGAGCGCCCGCGCCATGGCCTCGGGCCGCGTGACGCCCGAGGCCCGGATCTCGGTCAGCAGCCCGGACCTCGTGTGCATGGTCGTCACGAACTCGTCCATCTCGGCCAACTCGGCGTCGCTCGCGCCGATCACGATGTCGATGCCCTCGTCGAGGGGCTCGAGGTCCGAGTCGGTGACGATCACCGCGATCTCCACGATGACGTGGCGCCGGGTGTCGAGCCCGGTCATCTCGAGGTCGAGCCAGACGAGGCGGTTCGAGTCGGGCGGCGGCGCGGGGGTGACCATCGACGGCGAGCCTAGGACAGCGCATCCCGGCGCATCGTCCGTGCACCGTCGGGCCCGGGCGCGCGTCGGGCCCGCGCCGCTAGCCTCCGCCGACGTGATGGGAGGGGCGAGGTGATCGGCCGACGACGCACCGAGATGGAGGGGCCGCGGGTGGCCCTCCGATCGCTGCGCGACACCGATTTCGAGGCGTGGCGTGAGGTCCGCAGTGCGAACCGCGAGTGGCTCGAGCCCTGGGAGCCGCTCCCGGAGTTCGGCACCCCGGATGCGCTCGCCGACCGCAGCGGCTTCCGGGCCCGGTGCCAGGCCTGGGATCGTCAACGGCAGTTCGACGCGGCCTACGGCTACGGCATCTTCCTCGGTGCGGCCCTCATCGGGGAGGTGAGCCTCGGCAGCGTGCAGCGCGGGCCGTTCCAGTCCGCCTACGTCGGGTACTGGATGGACGAGGCCCACGCAGGACGGGGTTACACGCCCGAGGCCGTCGTGCTCACGCTGCGCTACGGCTTCGAGCACCTCGCGCTGCACCGCATCGAGGCCGCCATCGTGCCGCGCAACACGGCGAGCCGTCGGGTGGCCGACAAGCTCGGCATGCGCGACGAGGGCACATCCCGTGGCCTGCTGCAGATCCGCGGGGTCTTCGAGGACCACGTCCGCTACGCGATGCTCGCCGAGGAGTGGATCGAGCGGAGGGCCGAGCTCGAGGCGGAGTTCCTCGGCTGAGTCGCGAGGTCCGCTCGGGTGTGATCGAGCGGAGGGCCGAGCTCGAGGCGGAGTTCTGGACCTGATCAGCCGATGGCCGAGAGCCCGAAGCTGCTCGTGAGCTCCTCGAACTCGGCCCGGGTCGGCTCGGTGCCCGAGACCTGGGTCGTGTAGATGCGGCTCACCGTGAGCAGCATCGAGGTCCGGAAGATGGTCCGGCCGACGCGGTAGGTGAAGTTCTTCGACGCGGCCGGTCCGAGGACCCCGGGCTCGTCTTGGGTCACGAAGGTCCCCTCGGAGGCGACCACGAGGGTCGCCGCCGCGGTGTTGAGGGCGGCGACGGGGTCGTTGGCGGCATCGGTCGGCGCGTCGGACGCGGTCACCGAGAACCGCAGCCGCGCCCGCGGCGTGCTCGACACGATCGCGACCGTGCCGAGCGGGGAACGCTCCTCGACCCGCGACGGCTCCGTGGGGAACCGCGCGGTGAAGCCGTCGCCCTCGTAGATCGGACCGTGACCGTCGAGGTATCGGGACACCGCGTCGCCGCCGAGCCGCTCGAAGATCCACAGCCAGGCCAGGACCGCGATCACGAGCACAGCCGCGATCGAGACCGTCCAGATCGCGATCGTCGCCGCCCGGGAACGTACCGGGGTCAGGACCGCGTCGAGGATCGGGTCGTCCGGCGTCCCGGGCGCGGTCGGGCCGCCGGAGGTGGTCACGGCCCGGGACCCTAGTGACGCCGATGGTCGGTGTGCGACCGAGGGCCTCAGCGACCGGTCGCCTGCGCGAACCAGGGCTGCCCGAAGGACCACACCTGCTCGCCCAGCTCGTACGCGAGCGCGGTGTCGTGGTCCGCGGTGGCGTGCGCCCGCCGGAGCGTCGCCTTCGTGCGGACCGCGAGTTCGCGGGGCACCTCCGCAGCCCGGGTCGCATGCTCGAGCGCGCGCTCGAGCAACTCGGCGTCGGGCACGCACTCCCAAGCCAGCCCGATGCGGGCCGCGGCGGCGCCGTCGAGGCGGTTGCCGAACAGGTCGATCGCGGCCGCGGCCTGCGGGCCGACGGCCCGGTCGAGGAGCCAGGTGTGTCCGCCGCCCGGGTGGATGCCGATCTGCAGGAACCGTGCGTCGAACCGGGCCGACTCCCCGGCGATGCGCAGGTCGGCGGCCAGCGCGAGGTTGAAGCCGGCCCCGACCGCGGGACCGTTCACGGCCGCGACGGTCGGGAGGGGGGAGCGCAGCACGCGCAGGAAGCCCTCGTAGACGCCCACGACCGACCCCGGCTCGCGCGCACCGCTGCCCATCGCGGCGAGGTCGCTGAGATCCGCGCCCGCGCAGAAGGCCTTGCCGGCCCCGGTGATGAGGAGCGCGCCGACGCCCTCGTCGGCCTCCGCCGCATCGATCGCGGCGACGATGCCGGCGACGAGCTCGTCGGAGAGCACGTTGCGACGCTCGGCGTCGTCGATGGTGATGATCTCGACGCGGCCGCGGCGTTCGACGTGGACGGGCATATCAGGATCCTTCACGGTGGACGGCGGGGGAGTGGCGGAAGAACGTCTCGACGTCGCGTTGGTACCGGTACGACGGGTTGTTGTCCCCGATGACCCCCTTGAGGCGGAGGCTGCGGGCGAACGCGTTCACGGTGGCGGCGGTCGTGTACTGGTACTCGAACCCGGCCCGCCGGAACGCCCGCGTGTCGACGACCCGGCCGTAGCGGAGGAGGTCGAGCACCTCCGGCGGCAGGTCGATGACCCGTGCGATGCGCAGCGGTTCGACCGCCCAGTTGGTGAGCACGGGAGGGAGGGGCACTCGGCGCTTGCCGACGACCCGACAGACCTCCGACCACGGCATCGTGCCGCGGCCGGCCACGTTGAACACGCCGGGGACGTCGTTCTGGGTCGCGAACACCAGCGCACGGGTGATGTCGTCCTCGTGGACGAACTGCAGGCGCGGGTCGAACCCGGCGATCTCGGGAACGACGGGCAGGCGCAGCGCCCGGGAGAACGGCGAGGAGATGTCGTCGCCGAGCACGTTGCAGAACCGCAGCTTCGTGACGATGACGTGCGGGTTGTCGACGGCGAAGTCGCGCACGAACGCCGAGGTCTCGAGGAGCGATCGCTCGACCTCGGTGCGGGGAGGGGTGGTGCGCTCCATGTCCTCGCGGAAGAAGTACGGGTCGCGCTTGCCCGCGCCGTAGATGAGCGTCGACGACTTCACGATGAGCTTGCGCACCGTGCTCCCCGCGGCGCCGGCCGCGGCGAGGAGGTTCATCGTGCCGATGACGTTGACCTCGTGCATCCGGCGCGAGCCGTGCTCGGTGGAGTCGACGAGGAGGTGGGTGTGCAGGATCGTGTCGACGCGGGTCGCCTTCACGATGCGCTGCAGGATCGAGTAGTCGGAGTCGGCCCGCACGAACTCGGTCCGCTCGAGCGGGAGGCGGGGCTCGTCGGTGTCGAGGCCGACGATCACCTCGACGTCGTCGAGGGTCTCGAGGGCCTGGGCGAGACGGCTGCCCCAGAACGTGCCGAGTCCGGTGACGAGGATCCGCATCGCTACCACCAGGTGCTGCGACGGGTGCGCAGCATGTCGTAGAGGGCGTCCTGGATCGTGGTCCGGATGTCCTCTGCGGCGTCCATGACCCGGGCCCGCGAGTAGCGCTCCTGATCGGGGTCCACGTCGAAGTGCATCGGCGGGAGCACACGGATGCGGAACTTGGCCGGGAGGTACGCCACGAGCCCGAGCGGACCCATCATGAGCATGTTCGTCGTGATCGGGAAGTACGGCACGCCGATGAGGCTCGCGAGACGACGGCTCTTGAACAGGATCGGCATCGACTCCTCGGCCCCGACGACCGCGATCGGGATGATCGGCACGCCGGCGCGCATCGCGATCTCGACGAACCCGCCGCGTCCGAAGCGCGCGAGCCGGTACCGGTCCTTGTAGAGCTTGCCGGTGCCCTTAGTGCCCTCGGGGAACACGAGCACGAGCTGCTGATCCTCCTTCAGTAGGCGGTACGCGTTGTCGGGGTGCGCGGTGACGCCACCCGCACGCGACCACATCGTGCCGACCCCGGGGAGGTCCCGGAACAGGTACTCCGCGAGGCCGTACACCGGCCGGCCCAGCTCGGTCTCGATGCCGTGCATGATGGCGGGCGCGTCCGACGGGATCGCCGCCGCGTGGTTCGCCACGAGCAGCGCGCCGCCCTCGGCCGGGATGTTCTCGAGCCCCTCCCACTCGACCCGGAACCAGTAGCGGTAGAGCGGGTCGTACAGGCGACGGGCGAGCGAGCGCATCCGTTCGGAACGGCCCCAGGGGTCGACGTCGCCGAACCGGATCTCACGGTCGGGGGGCTCGGGGTCCGGTAGCTCGCGGCTGACCCGCGGCGGTACCCGCACGAGCGCCCGGGTCGGGGTCGCGGCCTCGGCCGGACCGAGGTCGAGGACCTCGGCCTCCTCGACGTCGACGACCGTCGGACGGCGCTCGGCGCCGGGCGCTCTCGGGTCGTCGGCGTGCGAGGTCACCACGGTAGGAAACCCCGCATCGGCGTCGGGCGCAACTCCGCCGCCCAGATCGTTGCGCGGCCCCGGCGGGTGGACCTCACGGTCGGTGGCGGACCGCCCCCGGCACGAGCCAGGCCGACCCGCGGAACCGGACACCGAGGCCGAGGAGCCGGGCCACCATGAGGGCGACGATCGCGCCCCAGAGCATGAGCAGGCCCCCGTCCACGACCAGCACGGCGAGGGCGAGCGGCAGGAACACGCCGATGCCGGCCACGGCCATGGCGACCGCGAGGTAGCGCGAGTCGGACGCGCCGATGAGCACGCCGTCGAGCACGAACACTGCGGCGTTCACCGGTTGCATGAGCGCGACGATCACGAGGACCTGCGCTGCGAGTGCCCGGACCGCCGGGTCATCGGTGAACAGGGGGACGACGATCGGGCGCAGCAGGACGAGGACCACCCCGAAGCCGATGCCGACGAGCACGCCCCACTCGAGCATGCGGTGCGCGGCGCTGCGCGCGCCGGGCGCGTCGTCGGCGCCGAGGAACCGACCGACCATCGCCTGGCCGGCGATGGCGATCGCGTCGACCGTGAGTGCGAGGAAGATCCAGACCTGGAACGCGATCTGGTGCGCGGCGAGCGCGGTGTCGGAGATGCGGGCCGCCACCGCAGTGGCGGTCAGGAGCGCGACCAGCAGGCTGGCGGTGCGCGCGATGAGGTGGGCGCCGACCACGGCGGTCGCCCGGATGCCGGCGAGGCTCGGGCGTAGGCCGGCCCCCGCGGCCCGCGCCGTGCGGACGACGATCGCGACGTAGACCGCCATCGCGACGGTCTGCGCGATCACGGTGCCCCAGGCGCTGCCGGCGATCCCGGTGTCCAACCCGAACACGAGGACGATCTCGATGATCAGGTTGAGCGCGTTCGCGCTGAGTGCGATCCACAGGGTCGGTCGGGTGTTCTGCAGCCCCCGCAGGTACCCGGCGCCCGCGAGCGCGAGCAGGACGCACGGTGCGCCGAGCAGGCTGATCCGGAGGTAGGTCCGGGCGTACGGCGCGACCTCGGCCGAGGCCCCCATCACCCGCACGATCCAGGGGGTCAGGGCAGTGCCGATCGCGGCGAGGGCGATGCCGAGCGCCGCGGCCAGCCACATGCCGTCGATTCCCCGGGCCGCCGCCGAACGCCGGTCCTCGGCCCCGACGTGTCGCGCCACCGCGCCGGTGGTGGAGTAGGCGAGGAAGTTGAAGATGGCGAACACCGCGGTGAGCACGATGCCGGCGACCGCGAGCCCGCCGAGTGCCGCGACGCCGAGGGTGCCGACGATCGCGGTGTCGACGAGCACGTAGAGCGGTTCGGTTGCCAGCGCGCCGAGGGCCGGACCGGCGAGGCGCACGATCTCACGGTCGTGACGTCGACGATGGGCCTCGGTGGGCGGTGCGGGGTCGTGCTCCATGGCTGCGGCGGACGCTATCGGTGCCGTCGCGGCCCGGCGCCGATGTTCGTGGTGTGGCGGACTGGGCCACGGTCGCCGCGGTGGAGGCCGCGACGATCCGAGGCTGTCCGACCCCCCTGCGAGTGTCCTCGTCGTGGACGGAGTACCTGCACTCACCTTCGCTTCGGCGGCCCGCTCGCTCGGCACCGCGGCCCGTGCCGCGGGACTCGAGGTCCCGGCGTTCCGGTCGCCGCCCCGCATCGCGGGCGCCGACCGGTCGATCCGGCGCTTCCCCGGCGGTGCGGTCGTGGCGGTGCGGGTGCGCGGTCGCTCCCTCGCGCCGGTCCTCGAGGACATGGTGGAGGGGGTCCTCGTCGCGAACCGGGTGCGCGGCGAGGCCCGTCCACGACTCCGCCTGGCCCTGCTCGCCGCGGCGCTGGGCGACGCGCTGCCCGCTCCGGTGCCGAGCCCGACCCCCGCGCCTACCCTGAACCCGCCCACCCGGGTGGCGGAACGGCATACGCAGGCGGCTTAAACCCGCTGGCCCTTCGGGGTATGAGGGTTCGACTCCCTCCCCGGGTACGCGTCCGACCGCGGGCCCGTGGGCCGGTCAGCACCGGTCGGAGGTGATGACCCGCATGCGGCGCTGCACCGCCAGCACGGACCCGCGCAGCACCAGCGCCGCGATCCCGAGCAGGACGCATCCGACGATGGTCAGCGTGTCGGCCGTGTAGAGGTCCCGGGCGGTCTGCGCCGTGTCGATGTCCGGGACCGTCGATCCGCCGTAGTACCCGATGGTGCCGAGCAGGTAGCAGGCCCACCACAGGCCGATCGCGAGCGATCGCCGCCGCGGTGCCCCGCGGGCCGTCGCGTCGTCCTCGGCACCGCGCCAGATCGACTGGACCATGAGTACCGGGATGAACCAGTTGCCGATCGGGACGAACCAGCCGCCGATCGCCCACCCGGGTCCGAGACCGTTGTCCCAGCGGCGCAGTTCCACCGCGTTGCGCGCGCTCCGGTACATCCAGACGATGAGGACGACGAGGATCGCCAGGAACACCAGCGCAGCGATCGCGCTCGTCGCCTCGAGGTAGTTGTCCGCATCCTGGAGTCGGCGGATGATCGGCGAGGGGTCCTGGGACTCGTCCCAGCCCTGCGCGGTGCGCACCTGCACGATCCGGAAGATGGCCGCTCCGATCCGGGCCGCCAGGACACCGCAGGCGATGCCGAGGAGCCAGCCGAGTGCCGTGGCCGGCCCGCGGGTGCGCCGAAACCGGAGCCCCGCCACGTCCACCGGCGGTGCCGGCACCGGGCTCGTCGGTGGGGTGCTCGTGGCGGCGCGCGGGTCGTCGGTGTACGGCGGGTCCCAGGAGGTGATGCCGTTCGTGGCGACGTGGCCGGTCCAGACCGACCCGTCCCAGTAACGGAACTGGTGGCGGCGGGCGGGGTCCGCGTACCACGCGGCCACCGGGGGCGCGCTCGGCGTCGGGATCGGGCCCGCGGCGGGGCCGTCGATCTCGGGTTCGTCCGCGGCGTCCACGCGTCGGAGCGTAGGCGCCCCGGAACGGGTCGGGCGATGGGGTGTGCCCGCCTAGGCTCGAACGCCATGGAGATCACCAGCGCCATGCTCTGCGATTTCGCCCAGGTCCGTGAGGGCCTGCTCTTCGTGTCCTCCGGCGGGGTCACCCGCTGCCACCGGGACGAGTTCCCGGCACCCCTCGGCGTGTTCGCGGCCTTCGTGATCCAGCTCGAGCGGCTCGAGGCCCAGCAGCAGCACTCCCTGCGCGTCCACGTGGTGGACGAGGACGGCAACGAGCTCGTCGACGTGAACGGCACCTTCGAGTTCGGCTCGCCGGACCTGCTGCTCCTGGACGAGAAGCCGTCGATCCCGATCACCCTCGACCTGCGCAACGTCGCGGTCGAGCGCTACGGGCCGGTGCAGGCGAGCATCTTCATCGACGGCGAGTACCTTCGGAGCCTCGTGCTCCACGTGATGCAGCCGCCGGACGCGTAGCTCAGCGCGCTCAGGCCGCGAGGAGGTCGAGCCCGAGCACCGCGCCGAGCTCGTCGAGGGCGGCCCGCGGATCGGCGACCTTGATGGTGGTCATCCCCATCGCCCGGGCGGGCTTGAGGTTGATGCCGAGGTCGTCGAGGAACACCACCTCGTGCGGGGCGACGCCGAGGCGCTCGCAGGTGAGTTCGTAGATGCGCGGATCCGGCTTGCGCAGGCCCTCGACGGCCGACTCCACGAGCACGTCGAAGAGCCCCACGTGCCCGAGCGAGTGCGGGCGACCGTCGGTCGGCTCACCCTCGGGGGCCCAGTTGTTCGTGAGGGCCCCGATCGCGTACCCCGCGGCGCGGATCGCACCGATCGCGGCGACCATCTCCGGCCGGGGTCCGAGTCCGCGGCTCACGACGCCCATGAGGCGACGGGCGTCGATCTCGCCGCCGAACCCCCGCGCCTCGGACTCGAGGAGCGAGCAGAAGTCCTCGAAGGTGACCTCGGAGCGTTCGAGGCGTTCCCACGCGCCCGACTCCGCGCTGTGTGCGATGACGCGGCGCACGAACCCGGCGGGGAGCCCGACCTCCTGCTCGTACGCATCGAACGCGTCGAAGGGTGACGGGAACACGACCCCACCGAGGTCGAAGAGGACGGCGCGCAGGGTCACGCGGTGCCTACAGGCAGAGCTCGGCCATGACGCGCAGCGCCTCGGGCTGCTGGGCGCCGACGATCATCGTGCCCACACCCGACGCCTTCCACGCGTCGAGCCGGTCCCGGATGCGCTCCTTCGGCCCGATGAGCGCGATCTCGTCGACGAGGGAGTCGGGGACCGCGGCCGTGGCCTCCTTCTTCTTCCCGGCGAGGTAGAGGTCCTGGATCTCGGCGGCCGCGGCCTCGTAGCCGTATCGGCACGCGAGCGCGTTGTAGAAGTTCCTGCCGCGCGCGCCCATGCCGCCGACGTAGAGCGCGATCATCGGCTTCACGAACCCGCGCAGCATCTCGACGTCGTCGCCCACGATCACGGTGACGGTCGGGGCGATGTCGAAGTCCGCGAGCGTCTTGGTGCCGCCCGCCTTGGCCAACCCGGCGTCGATGGCGGGACCGAACGCCTCGCGGTAGCGCTCGGGCGAGAAGAAGATCGGGAGCCAGCCGTCGGCGATCTCGGCGGTCAGTTCGACGTTCTTCTCGCCGATCGAGGCGAGGTAGATCGGGATGTCGGCCCGCCGCGGGTGCACGATGATCTTGAGCGGCTTGCCGAGCCCGGTCGCGTCGGCGCCGGTGTACGGGATGTCGTAGTGCGGGCCGTGGTGCTCGAGCGGCGCCTCGCGGGCGAGGATCGTCCGGACGATCTCGACGTACTCACGCGTCTTGGTGAGCGGCTTGCCGTAGGCCTGCCCGTGCCAACCCTCCACGACCTGCGGGCCCGAGAGGCCGAGGCCGAGGAGGAACCGTCCGCCGCTCATGAGGTCGAGGGTGGCCGCGGTCATCGCGGTCATCGCCGGGGTGCGCGCGGGCATCTGCATGATCGCCGGCCCGAAGGACATCCGCTCGGTGTGGGCGAGCATCCAGGTGAGGGGGGTGACGGCGTCGGTGCCGTAGGCCTCGGCGGTCCAGCCCGAGGAGTACCCGAGCGAGTCGGCCTCCTTGGCCATGGCGAGCGCGCCCACCAGGTTCGCGCCCCAGTCCTGGTACCCGAAGTTCACGCCGAGCCGCATCGCACGCCCTCCTCGTCCGCCGCCGGCCGGATGCCGGGCGCGGGCGATGTTGGCACGGGGGTCGCCCGGGGGGCGAACGCGTCGGCCCCCGTTCCCCGATCCGCTCCTAGGCTCGGCCCATGAGCGAACTCCACGTCGAGGTCGTCGCCCCGCCGACGGCCGATCGCCTCCTGCTGCTCGCGCACGGCTTCGGTGCCGACGAGCGCGATCTCGCGGGCCTGATCCCGTACCTCGATCCCGAGGGCTCCCACGTCGTGGTCCTGCCCCGGGGCCCGCTCGCCGTGCCCGGGACCCCGGGGTACGCCTGGTACACGTGGGGCCCCGACGGCGCGCCCGACCTCGAACGGTTCGCCGCCTCGCTGGCCGACCTCGACGCGCTCCTCGACGCGGCGTGCGGGGAGCACGGCGTCGACCGGTCCGGTGCGATCGTCGGTGGGTTCTCCCAGGGTGCGGGACTCGCGCTCGCCCTCGGCCTGCTCGCGCACCGCACCGCACCGCGGGGGGTGCTCGCGCTCAGCCCGGCGCTGCCGGGGCCGCCGCTGCCGGTGCCGGTCGACGACGAGGCCATCACCGGGCTCCCGGTGCTGATCGAGCACGGCAGCGAGGATCCGATCGTGGGCGTCGACCGGGCGCGCGCCCTGGCCCGGGACCTCGAGGCCCGCCGGGTCCCGATCACCTACGTGGAGTTCCCGATGGGCCACGGCGTGGCGATGGAGGGGCTCGGGGTCGCCCGTGGTTGGCTCACCGCGGTGGAGGCGGGGGAGACGCCGTCGATGCCGGTACCGGCCGATCCCCCGGAGGGGCCGGTCAAGCGGGTGACGTCGGCGACGTTCGCGGCGGAGGTGCTCCAGAGCCCGCTGCCGGTCATCGTCGACTTCTGGGCGCCGTGGTGCCAGCCCTGCCGGCAGGTCTCACCGATCGTCGAGCAGATCGCGGTCATGCGCGAGGGCGCGTACAAGGTCGTGAAGATCAACATCGACGAGGAGCCCGCGCTCGCGGAGCAGTTCGGGATCCAGTCGATCCCGCTGATCGCGCTCTTCCGCAACGGTCGGCTCGAACGGATGTCGCAGGGCGCCAAGCCGCGACCCCACATCGAGGGCGACCTCGGCATGCTCGTCATCCCCTGAGCCGGGCTCGGCACGGGGCGAACCGGGCCGGGCACGACTGAGGGCCCGACCGTGTGGCCGGGCCCTCGGTCCCGAGCGTGGGGTCCCCGTCGGGGGCGGGGATCAGCCGGGGCGGCCGACGCCCATCGGCGGACGGAGCGGCGAGATCTTCACGACGTCGCCGGTCTGGGGGGCGGTGATGACCATGCCCCCGCCGATGTAGAGCGACACGTGGTTGGATCCGTTCGGGCCGTAGAACACGAGGTCGCCCGGCTGGATCGCGCTGAGCGGCACGTGCGGCAGCATCCGGTACTGGGCGCCCGAGAAGTGGGGCAGGCTCACGCCCGCCGCACGCCAGGCCGCCATCGTGAGACCGGAGCAGTCGTAGGTGTCCGGACCGGAGGTCGCGTACCGGTACGGCTTGCCGAGTTGGGCCCGGGCGAAGGCGATCGCAGTGGCCGCCCGGGGTGAGGGGGCCGGCACGTTCGGGAACAGTTCGGGGTTGCCGGTCCGACTGCGCCCCCCGGTCCCGACCCGGGTCGGTGCGATGCTGCGCAGCGCGGCGGCCCGTGCGGCGGCGGCACGGCGGGCCGACTCCTGGGCCACCAGCGTCGCGATCTCGCCCTTGACCTGGCCGAGCAGGCGCTGCTGCTGGGCGTTCGCCGCGGCGACCTGCGCCTTGGCCGCGTCCACCCGGTCGCGTTCGGCCGCCGCGGCGGCCTTCTGACGCTCGAGGGCCGCCTTCTGGACCGCGAGCGCCTCGCGGGAGCGCTGGAGCATCTCGAGGAGGGCGTCGTCGCGGGTCGCCGCGGCCGATGCGTACTTCGACCGGATGCCGATCTCGTTGACCTTCTTGACGTTCGCGGCCTGGAGCGGCGAGCCGGTGGTCGCGCTCTTGTAGATCGTCGCCGCCCGGGTCGAGAGGAGGGCCTTGATCCGGTTGGTCTCGTTCTGGGCGGCCTCGGTGCGGCGCTGGGCCTCGGCGATGCCGGCCTGGGCCTGGGCCACCCGGTAGCGGGCACCGTTCAGCTGCTCGGCGAGCGCGCTGATGCGGGCGCCGTTCGCGGAGATCGAGGCCTCGAGCGCAGCGGCCTGGCGGCGCTTCGTGTCGATCGGCGCCGCCGAGGCGGCGGTGGCGAGCCCGAGCGAGGTGCTCAGGGCGATCGCGGTGAGGGGAAGGATCTTCTTCCGGAGGTTCATGTGGGGGCCGTCCTCTGGTCTCGGGCGTTGGCTCGGGGCCTCGGTTGGTCCTTGCTGAACACGGATTGCACAGCGGTAGGACGAGCGCGCGGCAGCACGAACTCGATTGCTGTCGGCCCTCAGACCCTACGCGGAGGGGCCCCCCGGATGCGACGCCGGGGCCCAATCTCGCCCTGACCTGCGCCTTCGCGGACGTGGGATTCGCGCGATTCGCGTGATCGTGCGGCCGGAATCCGGCACGGTTGGGGGCCGGCGGACACGATGTCCGGGACCGGCCGCCGGGGCGGGCCGGCGGGCCCCGACGAGCCCGTCGGGGGTCCCTCGGAGGCCGCGAACCGGGCGGCGCCGTCGCTCAGACGAGTTCGGGGGCCGACCAGGCCATCGCCGTGGCGAGGGAGTCGGCCACCCGCTGCCACTCGGCCGCGTTCCAGCCCTCGGCCGCGGCCCCGACCGAGGTGTCCTGACGGATGTGGACGAGGGCGGGCAGTGCCGCGAGGCCGAGCGCGTCGACGAGGGTGCGATCGGGGTCGACGAAGGTCAGGTTGCGCTCGGCGTGGTCCCCGAGGATCCGGCGGGCGATCGTCGCGGTCGACGGGACGACGAGGGCGGTGTGGCAGTCGGCGTCGCCGAACACCTTGAAGATCCGATCGGCCACCGGCAGGAAGGTCCGGGCCTCCATCTGGTCGGGCAGCACGATGAGACAGAGGTGGAAGGTCGTCGTCCAGTCGTCGATCGACCTGACGTCGCCGGCGAGCGTGGTGAGCGGGGTCTGCGGGTCGGGGTTCGTGGCCACGGGCCGGGACGATACCGCGCGGGCGTCGGTAGGCTCCGGCTCCTGCCGCCCCCGGACGTCGTGGGTCCGGCCCGACCCGAGGAGCCCCGGTGAGCCGACGCGAACTCATCCGCATGACCGACGACGAGGTCGCCGCCTACCTCGCCTCGCAGCGGGATCTCCAGGTCGCCTCGATCAACGCCGACGGCAGCCCGCACCTCGTGACCATGTGGTTCACGGTGCTCGACGGGGACATCTGCTTCTGGACCTACGGGCGGAGCCAGAAGATCGTCAACCTCCAACGTGACCCCCGGGTCACCGTGCTGTGCGCCGATGGCGCCGACTACGGCGAGCTCCGCGGCGTCACCATCTCCGGCCGGGCCGTCATCCAGGAGGATCGGGACCCGGTGAACGAGATCGGCGAGGCCGTCTTCGAGAAGTACTGGGGGCCGATCAACGACGAGGCCACCCGCGAGGGCGTCCGGGCGATGGGTGCGAAGCGGTTCGGCGTGCGCATCACGCCCGAGAGGACCGTGTCCTGGGACCACACGAAGCTCGAGGGGCTGTACTGACCCCTCGGTCGCCTCAGCCGAGCCCGAGGGCCCGCAGCATCGCGGGCGGGAACGCGAGCGGGTCCTCGCCCGCGGCGAGCATCGCCGCCCGCTCGACGTTGATCGGGTCGCGCTCGTCCCGTTCGAGCCAGCCGTCCCACGGGCCCGGGGGGATCCGCGCCGGATCGCCCGCCGCGTCGACACAGGCGCGCAGGTAGCCCTGCAGCGCACGCACCTCGTCCTCGCCGCCGACCGGACCGTGGCCCGGCACGATGGTCTCGGCGAGGTCGGCCACGGCGTCGAGCACCGCGGCCCACTGGACGACGTCACCCTGGAAGGCCAGCGGCGTCACGCCGAAGAAGCACAGGTCGCCGGCGAAGAGCACGTCGGCGTCGGGCACGAGGACCATGACGTCGCCCGCGGTGTGGCCCGCAGCGGGGAGCAGTTCGATCCGTGGCGTGAGCTGCGCCGCGTCGTCGACGACGTGGCTCACCGGCCGTGTCCCGATGGCCGCGAGCTCATCGAACCCTTCCACGAAGGCCGGCATGAACGCCTTGTACGCGTCGAGGGGCATCGCCTGGTCGAGCAGCTCGCTCGTGACCGGCGAGCCGAGCACCATGGCGTTGCGGAACGCGGCCGTCCCGCCCACGTGGTCGATGTGCGCATGGGTCAGCACGACCCGCCGGACCGGCGGTCCGAGGGTGCGCACGGCGGCGGCGAACGGCTGCCACTGCTCGGGGACCATGAGCGTGTCGATCACGGTGAGGCCGTCCTCATCCACGACGACGCCCGCGTTGCTCACCCCCGACTCGCCGCCGGGTTGCAGCCAGACGAACACCCCGTCGGCGATCTCGGCGAGCGTGTTCGTCGGTAGGTGCCGGGCCATGGGAGTGAGGGTACCGGGTGGGGTGGGCCCGGTTGGGCGCCGCGCCTGACGCTGGTTACGCTCCCGCTCCATGTCTGAGCGCACGAAGAACCTGCCCCGCCGTTCCTGCCTCTCGATCCCCGGGTCGAGCGAGAAGATGCTCGGCAAGGGCCCGAGCCTCGGTGCCGACATGGTGTTCCTCGACCTCGAGGACTCCGTCTCGCCGCTCGAGAAGGTGGCGGCCCGCACCAAGGTCGTCAACGCGATCCGGTCGCAGGACTGGGGCGAGACCGTGCTGTGCGTGCGCGTGAACGCGTGGGACACCGAGTGGACCGTCTACGACATCCTCGAGGTGGTCGGCAACGCCGGACCGCGACTCGAGGAGATCATGCTCCCGAAGGTGCAGTCGGCGGCCGAGGTCGTCGCCATGGACCTCCTGCTCACGCAGGTCGAGCAGGCGGCGGGGCTCCCGCGGGGCCACATCGGCATCGAGGCCCAGATCGAGACCACCCGCGGGCTCATCAACGTGGAGGAGATCTGCGCCGCGTCGCCGCGGCTCGAGACCATCATCCTCGGCCCCGGCGACCTGGCGGCGTCGATGGAGATGCCGGTGCTCTCCGGCGGGGTGCAGATCCCGGAGTACCCCGGCGATCACTTCCACTACGTCTTCACGCGCATCCTGCTCGCCGGCCGGGCCGCGGGCGTGCAGGTGATCGACGGCCCGTATTTCCGGATCAAGGACCTCGACGGCCTGCGCGACTACACGCAGCGCGTGCGAGTGCTCGGCTACGACGGGAAGTGGGCGCTGCACCCCGACCAGATCCCGGTGATCAACGACCTCTTCTCGCCGACGCCCGAGCAGTTCGACCACGCGTGCCGGCTGCTCGACGCCTACGAGGAAGCCACGTCGGGTGACGGGCGCGGGGCGGTGCTCTTCGACGGCGAGATGATCGACGAGGCGTCGCGCAAGATGGCCCGCAAGTTCGTCGCCCGCGGCGAGCGGGCCGG
>JBJTOY010000017.1:0-5953 GCA_046074845.1 Actinomycetes bacterium
ATCGCCTCGACCGGCCGACCCGCGGCGAGGTGTTCGGCGGCGTCGGTGGCGAGGGCATCAGCGCCGGCTGCGCGCACGATGTCGGGCGCGACCGCCGTCGCCGGCACGCCGTAGAGCTCCGTCGTGGACCGGTGGTGGAACCACCCCGCGTAATGCTCCCAGATCGCGCGCACGTTCCACGCGGTCCGTCCGTACCCCTCGCCGACGTCGAGGTGGCTCGGGGTCGTGATCTCGCGCATGAGGGTGTGCACGTCGCGGCCCTCGTTCATGCCGTCGACCGTGCGGTCGTGCACCCACGCCATCGCGGCGCGCATCGCGGTGATCTCCTCGGCGATGCGATCCTCGCCGTCGATCGGATCGAAGTGGCCCGTCACGAGTCGGGCGGGCTCGAGCGCGAGCACCCGCTCGAGCGACGCGATGTAGTCCAGAGCGTCGCGGTACCGGTCGCCGCGGATCGTGACGAGGTTGGGGACGTGGCCGAACAGCGGTCCGAACATGTTGCCGGTGAACGCGGTGCGGTCCTCGGAGGACCAGATGAGCATGGAGTCGGTGGTCTCGCCGCCGGGCACCGAGATCAGCGTGAGCCGCCGGCCGCCGATCTCGAGGTCCAGGGTGTCCGTGAACGTCTGGGTCGGCTCCGGGCGGGACTGGGCCACCGCGCCGGTGCCGAGGGAGCGGGCGTGCTCCATGGCGGCGACGATGGCGTCGATCCATGCGAACGCCGCGTTCCGGGATCGGAACGTCTCGAGCCGCTCGTTGTCGGCCCGCCAGATCGCGTAGTCCGCGTGCATCACGACCTCGGTGGCGGTATCCCGGAACGTGTCGACCCCGCCGACGTGGTCGTAGTGGCCCTGGGTCAACAGGATCGTGTGGGTCGGGCTCGGGTCGACCGCCTCGTATGCACGCCGGTGCAGCGGACCCTCGAACCCCATGCCGGTGTTCACGACGATCCGGCCCGCATCGGTGGTGAGGAGGTAGGAGTTCGACAGACCGCTCGACATCCACACCCCGTCGGCGATCGACCGGGCCGGCGAGCCGTCGGCCGGGGCCATCGCGTCGGCACCGGGACGCTCGCGGTGGATGCCCGGCATCAGTCGACCTCCGCGCGGATCTGGGGGAACGCCTCGTAGTAGAAGGCGAAGCGGTCACGGAGTTCCAACGGGTCGAGCCCGAAGTCCGTGCGCAGGTCGTACACGATGCGGCCGTCCTTCCCTCGGGGGTTGCCATCGAGGTACGCGGTGAGGCGGCCCCGGACCTCGTCGGTGACCTCGAGGCCGGCGGTGGTCAGGATCCGTTCCGCCATCGCGAGGTCGTCCCGCATGAACTCGTGGAATTCCACGTCCACCCGTTGTGCGTCCGGGATGAGGTGCGCGTCGCGGACGGCGGCCCGCAGCAGCGACTCGATCCGCTCCACCCAGTACTCGGCGAGCTCGTCGGCATCGATCGTCACCCGACGGTTACGGTCGCCGTAGGCGAGCATCGTGATCGCGGACTGCAGTACGGCGACGGGATCGCGCAGGGTGAACGCGATCGTGGCGTCCGGGAACGTCTCCATGAGCGGGCCGATCCACTCGAGGTGCTGCGGGGTCTTGAGGACCCAGCGCCGCGGCCCGCGCAGGTACGACAGGACCTGCAGCTCGCGTCGCAGGAACGCGTAGTGGCGGCGCTGGTCGAGGCCCAGGTAGTGGTCGCGCCAGGCCGGGACGCGGGCCTGCCACTCCATCGAGTAGCCGCACAGGTCGAGGTCCACGAGTTCGCAGTCCTCCTCGATCGACCACGGGGGTCGGTCGTGCATGAGCGCGGTGAGCGGCGACACGCGCTTCGTCGCCTCCCACTGGCGCAACGAGCGCACGTAGCGCGGGTCGACCCCGTCGGGCCCGGGCCCGTCGCCCAGGACGGGGATCGGCTCGGCGACCTCCCACCACGGCATGGATCGGAGGCGCCGATCGGTCGCCAGGAGGTTCACGAGGTGGGTGGTGCCCGAGCGGGGGAGTCCGACGACGATGATCGGCGGCTCGAGCTCGACCTCGAGGCTCTCCGGGTTCCGGCGGGTGAAGTCCTCGAAGCGCAGTCGGGCGCGCAGCAGCCCGAGCAGGCGTTCGCGGACGATCCAGCGACCGAGTCCGGTCAGGCCGGCGTCGGCCTCGACCGCCGCCACCATCGCGTCGAGGCGGTCGAGGAGCGTCGGGTCACCGAGGTCGTCGAGTCCGGTGTCCCGCCGGGCGCGGGCGACGAGCGCGTCGGGTGCGAGGTCGACCTCCATCGCCCGGGCCATGTCGTGGAACGCCTGCTCCTCGGCGTCCCGCCGGGGCTCGCGCAGATCGTCGATGCGGACCTCGCGCACTGGCCCTTCCCCCGGTTCGGACGCATCGGATACGACGGGCCCACTATTGCCGACGCGCGGCCCGCACCGCTACCGTCGCCGCTCGTGGGTCCGGTCGCAGGTTTCGCTCGTCGCGCGGTCACCGATGAGGAGGTCGCGGCCTTCGACCGCGACGGATTCGTCGTCCTGCATGACATCGTCGATCCCGGGATCGTCCTCGCCATGGCCGATCCCGTCGATCGTGCCCTCGGTGCCCCGGAGACCGCGGACGTCGGGGCCTTCGCCGGCAAGGGCGAGCAGCCCGCGTTCCGCGCCGGTGTCGACCACTGGCGCGCCGACCCCGCCTTCGCCGCCTTCTCCCTCGATCCGGCCCTCGCGTCGATCTCGGCCCGGCTGCTCGGGAGCACCACGGTCAGCCTCTACGAGGACAGCATCCTCGTGAAGGAGCCCGGCGCGCCCTTCCGCACCGAGTTCCACACCGACGCCGCGTACTTCCACATCTCGGGCGAGCAGGCCTGCACGCTCTGGATCCCCCTCGACGAGGTCGACGCGTCGAGCGGCGCGCTCGAGTACGTGCGCGGGTCGCACCGCTGGGACCGAGAGTTCCAGCCCAACCTGTTCACCGTGCCGGACTCCATCCCGGGCACGGAGGGCGAACCGGTCCCCGACGTGCTCGGCGACGCGGCGCTCCGGGAACTCGTCGTCGGCTCGCAGCTCGGGCCCGGCGACGTGGCGGTGCACCACTACCGGACGATCCACGGCTCGCCGGCCAACACCCACGCCACCCGCCGCAGGCGGGCCATCTCCCTGCGGTACTGCGGCGACGACGTCCGGTACCGGTTCCGTCCGGGCATGCCGGTGCGGCGGACCCAGCGGGGCCACGTCGACGGTGACCCGCTCGATCCGCTCGACTGCCCCCGGGTCTGGCCCGCCGCCTGACACCGGCTCGGGTGAGGTCTTAGGCTCGCGGGCTAGGAACGCCTCTTGGGGGACACGGTGGACGGAACGGCGGAGCAGGTCGAACGGGGCACGAGCGTCGGGCGGTGCCTGCAGTGGTCCGCCGCGCTGTTCTCGGTGGCAGCGGCCGCGATCCACTTCGGCGCGATGGGGGAGCACGCCGGGGTGTCGTGGTCCCACGGCCTCTTCTTCGCCGGTGCGGCCTGGTGCGAACTCCTCTTCGCGGCGTGGATCCTGTGGCGGCCGACCCGCAGCGCCGCGTGGTTCGGCATCGCCCTGAACGTGGCGGTGCTCGCGGTGTGGGTCGTGTCCCGGACGGCCGGGATCCCCATCGGGGGCGACGGCACACCGGAGGCGGTCGGGTTCGCCGACACCCTGGCCTCGCTGCTGGCGGTCGCGACGGTCCTCGCGTGCGTCTCGCTGCTGGCCCCGAGCGTCGCCGGAGCCCGCATCGGGCGCGCCCTCGCGGTGGCCGGCGTCGTGGTCATCGGCGTCGTGTCCACGGCGCTCGCGACCGCGGCGTTCACGCCGAGCTTCGCCGCGACCGACGGGCACGAGCACGGTGGGAGTGGTCACGACCACTCGGCGTCCGGGAAGGACGGATCCGAGCACGCGCACGGCGGTATGGCCGGAGCGGGTGACCGGGGGTTCGCGGCGCTCTCGAACGGTGAGCAGCACGATCACGCCTTCACGCTCCCACTCACGGCTCGGGAGCGGATCGAGCTCGGCCGGCAGCTCGCGCTCGCGCGTGAGACCGCCCTGCGGTACCCGACGGTGGCCGACGCCGAGGCCGCAGGCCTGCGTCGGGCCGGGCCGTTCTCGCCCGGCCTCGGTGCGCACTACATCAACTTCGCGAACGCGGCCGGTCCGCCGGGTGGGGTGATGAACGACGAGTGGATCGGGCGGCCCCTCGCCTGGATGTACGCCGGCACGAAGCCGACCTCCCGGGTCGCCGGGTTGTTCTACGCCAGCACGGTCGAGAACCCGGAGGGCTTCGCCGGACCGAACGACGTGTGGCACGCGCACCGCAACGCCTGCATCGTGCGGACCCCGACCGGCATCGACGCGCCGCTCGGTGCTGACCAGCCGGTCACCAAGCGTCAGTGCGACGCGGTCGGCGGCATGCTCATCCGCCAGACCCAGCAACTGCTGCACGTCTGGGTGGTACCCGGGTTCGAGAGCCCCGAGGGTGTGTACGCCCACCTCTCCTCGGCGGTCACCTGTGACGACGGCACGTACCGGGTGATCGAGGACCTCACCAAGGTCGGGAAGCGGACGTCGATCTGCCGCTCCGGCACCGAGTAGGAGCGCACCCGTGGCCGACGCGCCCAAGATCACGATGGTGGGGGCCGGAGGCATGTCCTTCGGCCCCACGATGGCCAACGACGTGATCCACACGCGGGCGCTGCGGGGCGCGCGGCTCATGCTGCACGACCTCAACCCCGAGCGACTCGAGCGCGCCTACCAGTTCGCCAACAAGTTGAACGCCGCCTCCGGGTCCCCGATCCTGATCGACCGGTCCACCGACGCCGAGGCCGCGCTGTCCGGCAGCGACTTCGTCATCTCGAGTGCGGAGTTCGGCCGGTTCGAGCACTGGCGTCAGGACTACGAGGTGCCGAACCGGCACGGCGCCACGCAGATCACCGGTGAGAACGGCGGGCCCGGGGCGGTGTTCCACTCGCTCCGCAGCATCGCGAACACGTTGAGCATCTGCGAGAGCGTCGAGCGGCACGCGCCGGACGCCTTCTTCATCAACCTCTCCAACCCGATGAGCCGGGTGACGTTGGCCATCAACCGGGCCACCCGACTGCGCAACGTCGGGATGTGCCACGAGATGCCCTTGGGTGTGAAGCGCATCTGTCGTCGTTTGCGCATCGATCCGAACGACGTCGAGGCCAAGGCCTCCGGTATCAACCACTTCACCTTCTTCACCGAGTTCCGCAACACGCGCACGGGCGAGGACCTGTTGCCCCGCATCAAGGCGTTCTACGGTCGGCGGTTCTTCGACTACTCGCCCCGGCTCCAGCGGTTCGCCCGCTCCATCGATCGCAACGTCGTCGGCGGATTCTTCGTCGAGTTCAACTACATGCCGCTCGTGGCGCGCTTCGTGCGCGAGTACGACCTCGTGCCGTGCTCGGTCGACAGCCACATCGGCGAGTACGTCCCCTTCGCGCGTGAGGTCGCTGAGTTCGTCCCGGTCCCGCTCGACTTCCACGAGCCGGTCATGGTCAAGCTCGAGCGCGCCGCCCAGTGGGTGGCGGGTACGAAGGTCCCGTTGCCGTTGCACCTCATGGGGCACTCCGACGAGGAGGTCATCTCCATCGTGGAGGCGATGTGGACCGGTGCACCGCAGCGCATCGATGCGGTGAACGTGCCGAACCGGGGGTACATCCCCGACGTGGCGGACGGCGCGATCGTCGAGGTCGGCGCCACGGTGGATGCCGACGGCGTCCACCCCGAGGAGATGCCGGCCCTGGGCGCACCGCTCGCCGGGTGGATCGCGGTGCAGACCGCGCTGCAGGACAAGATCGTCGATGCCGCGATCAGGGGTGATGCCGATCTCGCGTTCGAGGCCCTCCTCGAGGACCCGAACTCGCCGGACGACGAGGCGGCCTGCCGTCGGATCTTCGACGAGCTGCGCGCGCTCCAGGCCGACAAGCTGCCGTTCTGATC
>JBJTOY010000018.1:0-11863 GCA_046074845.1 Actinomycetes bacterium
ACGGCCGTCGGTGCCGAGCGTGCCGCGGAAGTACTTCTGGGCGACGATGTTGGTCGCGTTCACCGACCACGTGGTCGGGAACTCGACGCCGGGCTGGAAGAACGCGTCGGTGCCGTCCTTCCAGTTCTGGATGCGAGCGTCGCGACGCTCCCACTCGACCGTGTCGTACGGGTTCGTCCCCGGCTGGGTGAAGAACCGTCGGATCCCGATCCCGACCTGCTCCGGCGCCATCGCCATGTGATTGCCCTGCTTTCCCCCGCCGCTGCCACGAACGGGATCGTCTCCGCCCCGTGCGTCGTGTGCGTGCGGGGTCTTGCTCGACTCGATCTTGCTCGACTCGGTGTTGCTCGACTCGGTGTTGCTCGTCCCGACACCGCCCGGCGCCGTTGCCGGATCGACACCCCGACGTCGTCGTCGGGGGCGGTCGTTCCGGCCCGGATCCCTCCGAACCGCTTCCGAACCGCGCATCCTGTGCTGACCACAAGATGTTGTGGTTCGGGCCCCCCCGACCGCGAGATGGAGGGGCATTACACCACTGTCATTCCCCGAGGTCAAGCACCATCGCGCGCGAGATTCCGCGAGCGCGCGATCCGTGCGCCCTCCCCCGCCATCGCACGCGCGGGGCGCGCGAACTCAGCGGGGCCCGCGCGCCCTGCGCGGTTTCGGGGCCGTCGTCTTCTGGAGCAGGCCCACCTCACGCTCGAAGTCGGCCAGGTCCTCGAACCCCTTGTAGACGCTCGCGAACCGCAGGTAGGCCACCGGGTCGAGCCCCTTGAGGTGCTCGAGCACCGCGAGGCCGACCATCTCGGTCGTGACCTCGGGACCCTCTGCCCGCATGCGGTCCTCGATCTCCTCGGCGATGCGGTCGACCGCGTCGGCGTCGATCGGCCGCCCCGCCACTGCGCTGGCGATACCCCGGGCGAGCTTGTCCCGGTCGAAGGCCTCGACGCTCCCCGAGCGCTTCACCACGAGGAGCGGGAGCGGCTCGGTGCGCTCGAAGGTCGTGTAACGCCGGCCGCACCCGAGGCACTCGCGCCGGCGCCGGATCGCCGCGCCCTCGTCCGCACTGCGGGAATCGATGACCTTGTCGTCGTCGACCCTGCAGTACGGACAGCGCATGCCGGTCACCGTACCGGAGGACATCGACGCCCGCTCCGGCGAGGACATCACGGACACCACCGCCGCGCGACGCCCTACGACGAGCCACCGACCGTGATCCGCTGGCCCGGCTGCAGCACGGTGGACCCGAGCCGGTCCTGGAGGCGGTCCACGATCGGGCGGGGGTCCTCGCCCGGGGCGATGCGCTGGGCGATCGACCACAGGGAGTCGCCCGCCTGCACCGTGATGGCGGCGGGACGGCGCTCGGGGGAGGCGAGGGAGTCCCCGCCGAGCGCCGTCGCCGCCTGCGCCACGACCAGGGCCAGCGCGGCCACCGCGACCGCGACGCCGATGCGTCGACGTCGGTACACGGCGGCCGTGGGCCGGGGTCGCACCACCGGGGCCGGTCGGGGCACGGTGGTCACGAGGCGGAGCCGGGGCGGGGTGTTCCCGGCGCGCCGCGGGGCGATCTCGGTGGGGTCGGGGGTGAGCGCCGTGGCGCCCACGATCAGGAACCGCTCGGCGGTCCGGGGATCGGTACCGCGGGAGCCCGCGGTGGTGGGTCGACTGCTGGCGATACGGGTGCTCGAGATACGGGTGCTCGAGATACGGGTGCTGGGGATCGGGGTGCTGCGGACTGCTGCCATGGTGGTGACCTCGCTCACGTGCGGTGTTCGGGGGAAGTGGTGGTCGGTGCTCGGTGCCGGGAACTCCAGCAGCACCCTCGGACACGGTCCCGAGGGATCGGCCCGGTCGGGCGGTGGATGCTGGGCGGGCCTCCCGGGCCTCCCGCCGGCGGGGTGCCGGTGCCCTCCCGGGCATCCGACCCTCGTGGGCGGACCGCCTCGCCGGTGCGGCCCGCCCTCTCGGGGGTCCTCGTCGACGTTCGCGGCACCGAACATCCGTTCGGTCGTGGCACCATCCAACACGAACGGACGTTCGGTGTCAAGCATTTCGGCGAACGGGTGTTTGCCCCGAACACCTGATCGTGTTACGGTCCCGCCCATGACCGACGCCACGGACTCCCCCAGCCGGCCGGACACCCCGGCCCACGCCCCCCTGACCGCCCGCCAGCAGCAGGTCCTCGCCTACATCGACGAGGTCGTGCGGCACCGGGGGTACCCGCCGAGCGTGCGGGAGATCGGCGAGGCGGTCGGCCTCTCCTCGAGCTCCACGGTCCACGCCCACCTCGCCGCCCTCCAGGACAAGGGCTACCTGCGGCGCGACCCGTCCAAGCCCCGGGCCATGGAGGTCACCTTCGACCCCGGCTCCGGCAACACGGCCGACCGGCGGCCGGTCCGCCACGTCCCGCTCGTCGGCGACGTCGCCGCCGGCACCGGGGTGCTCGCGGCCGAGCACTTCGAGGAATCGCTGCCGCTGCCCGAGGACTTCACCGGCGACGGCACGCTCTTCATGCTGCGGGTGCGTGGCGAGTCCATGATTGAGGCCGGGATCCTCGACGGCGACTACGTCGTCGTGCGCCAGCAGGCGACCGCCGAGGCGGGCGACACCGTCGTGGCCGGCATCCCGGGCGACGAGGCGACCGTGAAGACCTTCCTCCCCCGCAAGGGCAAGGTGGTCCTCCGGCCGGAGAACCCCACCATGGAGGAGATGGTCTTCGAGCCCGGCGATGTCACGATCTACGGCAAGGTCGTGACCGTCCTGCGCCGCCTCTGACCGGGCCGGCCCCTAGGACGGCGCGTCGACGAGCCCGAGGAACCGGGCGAGCACGGCGTAGCAAGCATCGAGTTCGATCCGATCCACGAACTCGTCACGGGTATGCGCGACCTGCGGGTCGCCGGGCCCGAAGTTGAGGGCCGGGATCCCCCGGCTCGCGAACCGGGCCACATCCGTCCAGCCGAGCTTGGGCCGGGTGGCGAGGTCGTTCGTGCCGATGAACTCGGCGATGAGCGGGTTCCAGAGGTTCGGCGGGGCCGGCGGCGAGAGGTTGACGACCTGGATCTCGTCGGCGCCCTCGAGGAGTGCCGACACCTGGGCGAGGGCCTCCTCGCCGGTCCAGCGCGGTGCGATGCGCCGGTTCACGCGCAGGCGGGCCTCGTCGGGCACCACGTTGTTGGCCACGCCCCCGGAGATGCGCACGGCCTCGAGGCTCTCGCGGTACTCGAGCCCGTCGACGAGCACCGTCTCGGACTCGTGGGCCGCGATCCGATGGAGGACGGGACCGAGCTTGTGGATCGCGTTGGCCCCCATCCACGGTCGGGCCGAGTGGGCACGATGCCCCCGGAAGACCGCCTCGATGACCAGTGCGCCCTGACAGCCGGCCTCGACCCACGCGCCGGTCGGCTCCATGAGGATGGCGAGGTCCGCCGCGAGGAGCTCGGGGGCGGCGTCGAAGACCTGCCGGAGTCCGTTGTGCTCGTCGGCGACCTCCTCGGCCACGTAGAAGGCCACGGTGAGGTCGAAGCGGAGCCGGTCACCGAGCGCGTGGGCCGCCTCGGCGATCGTGAGCATGACCGCCAGGCCACCCTTCATGTCGGCGGCCCCGAGCCCGTGGAGGCGGTCGCCCTCGATGCGGGGCGAGGCGTTGTCGTTCACCGGAACCGTGTCGAGGTGACCGCCGAGGAGCACCCGGGTCCCCAGCCCCCGGTTCGTGCGCGCCACGATGTTGTCGCCGACCCGCTCGATGGCCAGCGAGGGGGCCCGCTCGCGCAGTCGGGCCTCGACGAGGTCGGCGAGCGCGGTCTCGTCGAGGGAGACCGACGGGACCGCGATGAGCTCCGCGGTGAGGGCGAGCAGGTCGGTCGGCATCAGGTCGCGACGCCGCCCTCGCGCAGGATGTCGTTGAGCTTGGCCTTGTCGTGGCGCTCCCCCTCGGTGAGGCGCTTGACAACGAGCACGCAGGGCAGTCCGAACTCGCCCCCGGCGAAGCTCCGGGGTCGGGTCGCGTACACCGCGACGCACCAGTCGGGCACGACGCCCCGGGAGATCTCCTCGCCGGTCTCCGCGTCGATGACCGGGATCGAGGAGGTGAGCACGCACCCGGCACCGAGGACCACGCCCGTCCCCACCCGGGCTCCGTCGGCGACGATGCACCGGGAGCCGATCATGGTGTCGTTGCCGATCATCACCGGCGCGGCCTGGGGCGGCTCGAGCACCCCGCCGATCCCGACGCCGCCGGAGAGGTGGACGCGGGCCCCGATCTGGGCACAGGACCCGACCGTGGCCCAGGTGTCGACCATGGTGTCGGCCCCGACGTTCGCGCCGATGTTCACGTAGGACGGCATCATCACGACGCCGGGCGCGAGGTGGGCGCCCCAACGGGCCGAGGCCCCGGGCACCACGCGCACCCCGGCGCCGGCGTAGTCGTGCTTGAGCGGGATCTTGTCGCGGTACTCGTACGGGCCGAGTTCGGTCGTGGCCATGTCCGAGAGCGGGAACAGCAGGAGGATCGCCTGCTTGAGCCACTGGTGCACGACGACCTCGCCGTCGACGATGTCGGCGACCCGGGCCTCGCCCGAGTCGAGGAGGTCGATGGCCTCGTGGACGGTGGCCCGGGCCTCCTCCACCGGCATGACGGCGGTGAGGTCGGACCGGGAGGCCCAGAGGGATTCGATGCGCTGCTGGAGGGTCACGGGCCCAACCCTACGACGGGCACCGCCCCGACGGCCGCCTCGTATCGGCGGGACGCGTGCGCCGCACCGGCGGGTCAGGTGCAGGCGTCGAGCCGTTCGAGCGCGAGTTCGAGACGCGCGTCCGGCTGGGTCAGGGCGAGCCGGGCGTGCCGATCCCCGCTCGCACCGTAGAGGTCGCCGGGCGCGACCACCGTGCCTGCGGTCTCGGCCAGGCGGGCGGCGATGCCCCAGCCGTCGAGGTCCTCGGTGCTGCGCAGCCACAGGTAGAACAGTCCGGGCCCGCCGTCGTGGACGAGACCGTGGCGGGCGAGGCCCTCGAGCATGAGGGCGCGCCGCTTCGCGTACCGGGCCCGCTGGGCCACGACGTGCTCGTCGTCGGCGAGCACCGCGGTGGCCGCGGCCTGTACGGGACCCGGCACCATGAGCCCGGCGTGCTTACGGACCTCACCGAGGTACCGGACGATCGCCGGGTCGCCGGCGACGAACCCGGCGCGGAACCCGGCGAGGTTGGAGCGCTTCGAGACCGAGTGCACGGCGAGCACGCCTGCGGTCCCGCTCGCCACCGCGGTTCCCTGGGTCTCCCCGTCGCCCGGGAACTCGAGGTAGCACTCGTCCGAGGCGACGATGACGCCGCGCTCGCGACCCCACTCGACCGTGCGGGCCATCTCGGCCGGACCGGCCACCGTGGAGGTCGGGTTGCCCGGGTAGTTGAGCCAGAGCACGAGCGCCCGCGCCGCGTCCGCCGGGTCGATCGCGTCGAGGTCGAGGTGCCAGTTCGCGTGCATCGGCACCGGCACCGCGCGCAGGCCGGCGAGCGTCGCCCCCATCTCGTAGGTCGGGTACGCCACCGCCGGGTACAGGATCGTGTCGCGGGAGGGATCCCGCAGGGCCAGGTGCCGCGGCAGGGAGGCCACGAGCTCCTTGGTGCCGATGCAGGCGATGACCTCGCGGCCCGGATCGACGACCGCACCGGTGCGACGTTCCAACCAGGCCGCCGCCGCGTCGCGCAGGTCCGGGGTGCCGATCGTCGGCGGGTAGGTGTTGCCACCACCGCTCGCCGCCACCAGCGCGGTCCGGGCGATCTCCGGGATCGGGTCCACCGGGTTGCCGACCGAGCAGTCGATCACGCCGCCCGGGAGCGCGTCCGCAGTGCGCTTGAGCGCGTCGAGCCGGTCCTGCGGGTAGGGCGGGGGCACGAAACCGGTCGGCGGCACGGGTCCCACGTTAGGCCCCGGACCGCCGGTACCGGGACGGAACGCTCACGGGGCGGTGAACGCCGCGTACCGCCCGGCCGTCGCCTCGGGCAGGCGGGCCCGTACCCGCACCGCCTCGGCCTCGTGCACCTCGACGAGCACCTCGCCGTCACGGTGGAGCGCAGCGAGCACGTCGCCCCGGTCGTAGGGCACGGCGAGTTCCACGATCCGGGCCAGCGCGCGCAGGCGACGACCGACGAGCGCGACGAGGTCGTCGACCCCGGCCCCCGTGCGGGCCGAGACGCCGATCGACCCGGGGAGTTCAGCGAGGACGCCGTCGAGGGTCGCGTCGTCGACGGTGTCGATCTTGTTGACGACGATCTGCTCGGGCAGGTCCGCGGCCCCGACCTCGGCGAGCACCGTGCGCACCGCACGCAACTGACCGGCGACGTCGGCCGCACCGGCGTCCACCACGTGGAGCAGCAGATCGGCGTCGGCGACCTCCTCGAGGGTGGACCGGAACGCCTCGACGAGTTGGTGGGGCAGACGACGCACGAAGCCGACGGTGTCGGAGACCAGGATCACCTCGCCACCGGGCATGCGCAGGCGTCGGGTCGTCGGGTCGAGGGTGGAGAACAGGCGGTCCTCGACGAGCACGTCGGCCTCGGTGATGCGGTTCAGCAACGTCGACTTGCCGGCGTTCGTGTACCCGACGAGCGCCACCGTCGGCATGGACCGGCGCCGACGGGCCTTGCGCTGGGTCTGGCGGGTACGACCGACCTCGACGAGTTGACGCTCGAGCCGGGTGACCCGGCGCTGGATGCGCCGACGGTCGACCTCGAGCTGGGTCTCACCCGGCCCGCGGGTGCCGATGCCACCTCCCTGCTGGGAGAGCGAGGTGCCCCGCCCGCGCAGACGGGGCAGCCGGTAGCGCAACTGGGCGAGTTCCACCTGGAGCATGCCCTCGAGGCTGCCGGCGTGCTGGGCGAAGATGTCGAGGATGAGCGCGACCCGGTCGACGACGTCGACGTTGAAGATCCGTTCCAGGTTGCGCTGCTGGGCCGGGCTGAGCTCGTCGTCGAAGATCACGACGTCCACGTCGAGGGCGACCGCCGCCTCGCGCAGCTCCTCGGCCTTGCCCTTGCCGATGTAGGTCGCCGGATCCGGGGTGTCGCGACGCTGCAGCACGATCTCCACCGCATCGGCCCCGGCGGTGTCGGCGAGCAGGGCGAGCTCGGCGAGGGACTCCTCGGCCTCCTCGGCGTCACGGGTGCCGAACCCGGTCCCGATGAGCAGGGCCCGCTGTCGGACGACCTCGAGGTCGACCTCGGTCGCGGTGAGCCGCCGACCGGTGCGCCCCTCGTGCCGTCGGGTCATGCGCCCTCGAGCGTGTGCGTGGCGGTCTCCACCACCGGCCCGCGGAGCCGGAGGCGCGCCGCGATCTCCACCGTGAGATCGCCGCCGGGTACGTGCACCGTGACCCGTGGGCCCACGAGGCCGCGACGGTGGGCCGCGGTCGCCGCGGCACAGGCCCCCGTCCCGCAGGAGCGGGTCTCGCCCACCCCGCGCTCCCATACCCGCATCGTGATCGCGTCGGACTCCCCCGGGGTCGGTGCGATGAACTCGACGTTGGTGCGGTTCGGGAACCGCGGATCGTGCTCGAGGACCGGTCCGTGCTCGCGCACCCGTGCGGTCGCGGGGTCCTCCACGATGAGCACCCAGTGCGGGTTGCCCATGCCGATCGCATCCCCGACGTACGCGATCCCGTTGACCTCGGCGGCGATGCCGGTGATCGAGGGCGCAGTGGTCGGGATGCTCGCCGGATCGAACACCGGCTCCCCCATGTCGACGGTCGCGGCCGCGAGCACCCCGTCGTCGCCGACCTCGAGGTCGAGGGTGCGTCGGCCCGCCGCCGTGTCGACCTCGAGGCGGCCGTCCGCTGCGAGTCCGAGGCCATGGGCGACGTGGGCGAGGGCACGGATGCCGTTGCCGCTCATCTCGGCGTCGCTGCCGTCGGCGTTGACGAGGCGCATGGTGCAGGCCGCGTCCGAACCGGTCGGGGGCGCGCCGAGGAGGATGAGCCCGTCGGCGCCCCCGAAGCGCCCCGGCGTGCAGAGTTCGACCGCCCGCGCGGCGAGGCGTGCCGCGAGCGCGTCCTCGCCGCGCACGTCGGCGACGAGGAAGGTGTTCTCGGTGGCGTGGAGGTGGTGGACCGTGACCGTCATGTCGCTCCCCACCATGCCAGCAACGCGGGCCCAACGTCGGAGATTTCGTGGGCCGCACCGAACCAGGTGATGCGGGGGTCCCGCCGGAACCACATGCGTTGGCGCCGGGCGAAGGACCGGGTACGGCGCACCGCCGTGTCGAAGGCCTCGGCGAGCGCGGCCTCCCGCCCGGCACCCGGCGCGTCGAGCGCGTCCTCGAGTTCCTTGTACCCGATCGCCTGACGGGCCGTCCGGGACCAGCCCCTCGGGTCGGTGCGCAGTCGTTCGACCTCGGCGACGAGCCCGGCCGCGCGCATGGCGGCGAACCGCTCGGTGATCCGGGCGTTCGCGACCTCACGGGGCAACCAGAGGCCGGCGATGCGGACCGGGAACGCGGTGGGGCCGTACCGGTCGAGGCCCGGGCCGAAGGAGGAGAACGGCTCACCGGTGCGCTCGATCACCTCGAGGGCGCGCACGATCCGGCGCACGTTGTGGGGATCGATGCGCGAAGCCGCGAGCGGGTCGAGCGCCTCGAGGCGCGCGTACGCGGCCGCCACCCCGCCGGGCTCGGCGGTGCTGGCCTCGATCTCGGCCCGCAGGGCGAGGTCCTCGCCGGGGAACCGCAGGTCGTCGAGGACCGCCTGCACGTAGAGCCCGGTGCCGCCGACGAGCAGCGCCCGCTTGCCTCGCGCCTCGATGTCGGCGACCACCGCGCGCGCCTCGGTCTGGAACCGCTGCACCGACCACGCGTCCCACGGGTCGACGACGTCGATGAGGTGGTGCGGGACCTCGGCCCGGACCGTCGCGTCGACCTTCGCCGTACCGATATCCATGCCCCGGTAGACCTGCATCGAGTCGACCGAGACGATCTCGAGGTCGTCGAAGGTCTGGGCGGCGAGGAGCGCGAGGTCGGTCTTGCCCGAGGCGGTCGGCGCGACCAGCGCGAGGTGCTCCACCGCCCCGCTCGGCGTGGCACTCACCCCGCGGCGACCGGGATCCGCACGCGGCGACGCCGCGCCGGTTCGGTGACGCGCACGAACTCGCCCTGGAGCCAGTGCGGTGCCCCCCGGGTGATGCGAGCCTCGGCGTAGGTGCCGGGCGGGAGGGTCAGGCCATCGGGCGCAGCGAAGTGGACGAGCTTGGACTGCCGGGTGCGGGCCGCGATCACGGCCGGGTCCTTCTTCGAGGGCCCCTCGACGAGGACCTCCTCGGTGCGCCCGGCGCGGGCCTCGTGACGCCGCAGCGCCGAGGCCTCGACCACCGCGGTGAGCCGCTCCATGCGCTCGGCCGCCACCTCGGGGGCGACGAACTCGTCCACCATCCCGGCCGCCTCGGTGCCGGGCCGGGGCGAGAAGATGAAGGTGTAGGCGGCGTCGTAGTCGGCCTCGGCGACCACCTCGAGGGTCCGCTCGAAGTCCGCGTCGGTCTCGCCGGGGAAGCCGACGATGATGTCGGTGGTGACCGCAAGGTCCGGGATCCCGGCCCGGGCCGCGCCCAGTCGCTCGAGGTACCGCTCGGCCGTGTAGCCGCGGTGCATGCGGGCGAGCGTGCGATCCGAACCGGCCTGCAGCGGCAGGTGGAGGTGCTCGCAGACCGACGAGCACTCGGCCATCGCCGCGATCGTCTCCGGGCGCAGGTCCTTGGGGTGCGGCGAGGTGTAGCGGACCCGTCGGATCCCCTCCACCGTGTCCACCGCGCGCAGGAGGTCCGCGAACTGCGGCGAGTACTGCGCCGCGCCGAGGTCGCGACCGTAGGAGTTGACGTTCTGGCCCAGCAGGGTGATCTCGCTCACGCCGTCCGCCACGAGCGACTCGACCTCGTGCACGATGTCGCCCATTCGTCGGCTCACCTCGGACCCGCGCACGCTCGGCACGATGCAGAACGCACAGGAGTTGTCGCAGCCGATCTGGATGGTCACCCAGGCCGCGTGGTCGACCTCTCGCCGGGCCGGCAGGGCCGACGGGTAGGCCTCGTGCTCCTCGAGGATTTCGACGAGCGGCTCGCCGGTGCGCCGGGCCTCGGCGAGCAGGGCCGGTGCGTTCGCGAGGTTGTGGGTGCCGAACACGACATCCACGTGCCCGGCCCGCTCGACCACGAGGTCGCGGTCCTTCTGGGCGAGACAGCCCCCGACCGCGATCTGGAGGTCCGGGCGCCGGTCCTTCAACGACTTGAGGTGGCCGAGTGTCCCGTACAGACGGTTGTCCGCGTTCTCCCGGATGCAGCAGGTGTTGAGCACCACGACGTCGGCCGTCTCGAGGTCGTCGGTGGGCTCCATGCCGTCGGCGACGAGCAGGCCCGCGATGCGCTCCGAGTCGTGCTCGTTCATCTGGCACCCGAAGGTGCGCACGAGGAAGCGCCGCGGCGCAGGGTCGGTCACGGGATCCGAGTCTACGGCTCCCCTACGATCGACCCCCGGGCCGAGCGGGGAGACGCGGCGTGGACCTGACAATCCTGGAGTGGACGGCGTGCCTCGCGCTCGTGGCCTTCGGGGCCACCGCGCAGGGCGTCGTCGGGCTCGGCCTCAACCTCCTCGCGGTCCCCCTCGTCGCGATCATCGATCCGGGCGCGGTGCCCGGTGCGTTCGTGCTCATGGGCGTGCCGCTGTCGCTGGCGATCGCGGTGCGCGAACGGCACGAGATCGATCACGCCGGGCTGCGCTGGGTGATCGCCATGCGGGTGCCGGGCACCGTGGTCGGTGTCGTGATCGTGAGCCTGGTGTCCCAGTCCGCCCTGCTCGTCGCGGTCGGGGTCATCATCGTGATCGGCGTCGCGCTGCTCCGGTTCCGCGCACCGTCCGAGATCACCGCGGGCGAGGCGAGCGCAGCCGGGTTCGCGGCCGGAGTCATGGGCACCACCGCCGCGATCGACGGACCACCCCTCGCCCTGCTGTACCAGCACCACGCCGGGCCGCGGCTGCGGGCGACGCTCGCCGTGGCGTTCATCGTCGGCAGCCTCATGTCGGCCACCGCCCTCGCTGTCGGCGGACAGCTCACGTGGCATCAGGTCGTGTTCGCCGCTGCGATGCTGCCGGCCGTCGGGCTCGGCTACTTCGTCTCCCACCACCTCGCACCCCGGGTGCACGCCGCCCACCTGCGCCGCGCGGTGCTGGCCCTCGCGTTCGCCGCCGGCATCGCGGCGTTCCTGCGCGGGCTGCGCTAGGACGCCGTTCCCCGACCGGCGAACGGGAACGGCCCGGACTCCCGGCGCCTCGAGGGCGTCCGGGGACCGGGCCGTGCACGTTGGATCCGGGCGGCGGGCTGACGCGGTCAGCACACCCGACGACTGACGCTGCGCGTCAGCCGTCGATGTCCACCTCGATGGGCTCGTCGTCGGTGATGTCGAAGCCGGGCTCCTCGTCGATGCCGGAAGCGACGCGGACCTTCTCGGAGATCTCGACCATCATGTCGAGGTTCTCGGAGAGGAAGTTCTTCGCGTTCTCCCGGCCCTGACCGAGCTGCTCGCCCTCGTAGGTGAACCAGGCGCCCGACTTCTTGATGACGCCGAGCTCGACACCCACGTCGAGGAGCGAACCCTCACGACTGATGCCTCGGCCGTACATGATGTCGAACTCGGCCTGCCGGAACGGCGGGGCGACCTTGTTCTTCACGACCTTGACCCGGGTGCGGTTGCCCACGACCTCGGTGCCGTCCTTGATGGCCTCGATGCGGCGGATGTCGAGACGGACCGAGGAGTAGAACTTCAGGGCCCGGCCGCCCGGCGTGGTCTCGGGCGAGCCGAACATCACGCCGATCTTCTCCCGCAGCTGGTTGATGAA
>JBJTOY010000019.1:0-5549 GCA_046074845.1 Actinomycetes bacterium
TACCGTTCCGCACCCGTTCCTGCACCCGTTCCGACGAGGAGCCCACCATGGCCGACCACGGCTTCGAGACCCGCCAGATCCACGCCGGCACCGCGCCCGACCCCACCACCGGCGCTCGGGCGGTGCCCATCTACCAGACGACCTCGTACGTGTTCCGGGACACCGACCACGCCGCGAACCTGTTCGGCCTGGCCGAGCTCGGCAACATCTACACGCGGATCATGAACCCGACCCAGGAGGCATTCGAGGGGCGCATCGCCGACCTCGAGGGCGGGGTCGGTGCGCTCGCGACCTCCTCGGGTCAGGCGGCCCAGACCCTCGCGTTGCTCAACCTCGCCGAGAACGGCGGGCACATCGTGTCCTCGGCCTCGCTCTACGGCGGCACGTACAACCAGCTGCACTACACGTTCCCGAAGATGGGCGTCGAGGTCTCCTTCGTCGACGACCCCGACGACCTCGACGCGTGGCGTGGCGCGATCCGCCCGAACACGCGGGCCTTCTACGGCGAGACGATCGGCAACCCGAAGTCCGACATCCTCGACTTCGCGGGCATCTCCGGCGTCGCCCACGACGCCGGGATCCCGCTCGTCGTCGACAACACGCTCGCCTCGCCCTACCTGTGCAACCCACTCGCCCACGGAGCGGACATCGTCACGCACTCGGCGACGAAGTTCATCGGCGGTCACGGCACCAGCGTCGGCGGCATCATCATCGACGGTGGAACCTTCGACTACGAGGGTTCGGGGCGGTTCCCGAACTTCACCGAGCCCGACCCCTCGTACCACGGCCTTGCGTTCTCCGGGCTGCCCGAGCCGCTGTGGCCGGCGCGATACATCCTCAAGGCACGGCTCACCTACATGCGCGACCTCGGCGCGGCCATCTCGCCGTTCAACGCGTTCCTCATGCTCCAGGGCCTCGAGACCCTGTCCCTGCGCATGGAGCGGCACTCGCAGAACGCGCTCGCGGTCGCACAGTGGCTCGAGGCGCGGCCCGAGGTCACCGCGGTGCACTACGCGGGTCTGGCCTCCAGCCCGTGGCACGCCCGCTCGGCCCAGTACCTGCCGAACGGCAACGGTGCGATCGTCGCGTTCGAGCTCGCCGGCGGTCTGGAGGCCGGCAAGGCCTTCATCAACAACCTCGAACTGGTGAGCCACCTGGCCAACGTGGGTGACGTGCGCACGCTCGCCATCCACCCGGCGAGCACGACCCACCAGCAGCTCACGCCCGAGGAGCAGGCCGCGTCGAACGTGACCCCGGGTCTCGTACGTCTCTCCGTCGGCATCGAGACGGTCGCCGACATCATCGCCGACCTCGAGGCTGCGCTCTCGGCGAAGGCCTGATCGGCGGCGGCGTAACCTTCTCGGCCGTGACGGCCGAGCCCATCCCCGTGAGCGGCGCGTGGCGTCCGGGTGACGAACCCGGTCGCCGACGCTTCGCCACGCTCTTCACCGAGCGGCCCCACGTCCTCGAGGCGGGGGGCCGCCTCGCGCAGGTCGTCATGGCGTACGAGACCTGGGGCGCGCTCGCCCCGGACGGCTCCAACGCGCTGCTGGTGCTGCATGCGCTCACGGGTGACTCGCACGCCTCCGGCCCGGCGGGCCCGGGCCACCTGCACCCGGGCTGGTGGGACGAGGTCATCGGACCGGGTCGCGCGATCGACACCGATCGCTGGTTCGTGGTCTGCCCGAACGTGCTCGGCGGCTGTCAGGGCACCACCGGCCCGGCCTCGCCCGACCCCGAGACCGGACGACCGTACGGCTCGCGTTTCCCCGTCGTCACGGTGCGGGACCAGGCCGTGGTCGAGGCCGCGCTCGCCGACGCGCTCGGCATCGGCCACTGGGCCGCGATCGTCGGCGGATCCATGGGCGGCCAGCGGGCGCTCGAGTGGCTCGTGTCCTTCCCGGACCGGGTGGGGCGCGCGGTCATCATCGCCTGCGGTGCTCAGGCGACCGCCGAGGAGATCGCGCTGTGCAGCGTGCAGATCCGCTCGATCCAGTCCGACCCGCGCTGGCGCGGGGGCGACTACTACGACGCCGCCCCCGGCGACGGGCCCCACCTCGGGATGTCGATCGCACGCGGTATGGGCCAGATCACCTACCGCAGCGAACTCGAGCTCGACGAGCGCTTCGGCCGAGGCCACCAGAGTGACGAGGACCCGATGGCGGGCGGCCGGTACGCGATCGAGTCGTACCTCGAGTACCACGGCGAGAAGTTGGCCCGCCGCTTCGACGCCAACACCTACATCGCGCTGTCTCGGGCGATGAACCACCACGACGTCGGCCGGGGGCGGGGCGGGGTCGCCACGGCGCTGCGGCGCATCACCGCCGAGGTCACCCTCGCCGGCATCACCTCCGACCGCCTCTACCCGCTCCGACTCCAGGAGGAACTCGCCGCCCACATCCCGAACGTCACCGGCCTCACCGCGATCGAGTCGGAGGCGGGACACGACGGGTTCCTCGTGGAGCACGAGGCCGTGAGCGCCCTCGTGCGCGCCGCGCTCGGCTGAGTGACGATCAGCCGTCCACCTCGCGGCGACCCTCGAGCGCCCGGCCGAGGGTCACCTCGTCGGCGTACTCGAGGTCGCCACCGACCGGCAGTCCGCTGGCGATGCGGGTGACCTTCACCCCGAGCGGCTTGAGGAGCTTGGCCAGGTACATCGCCGTGGCCTCCCCCTCGATGTTCGGGTTCGTGGCCAGGATCACCTCGACCACGCCCTCGGGCTCGAGCCGCAGGAGCAGTTCCCGGACCCGCAGCTGCTCGGGTCCGATGCCCTCGATCGGCGAGATCGCACCCTGCAGCACGTGGTAGCGGCCGGCGAACTCGCGCGTGCGCTCGATCGCGACGATGTCACGCGGCTCCTCGACCACGCAGACGATGGTGCGGTCGCGTCGTTCGTCCCGGCAGAAGTGGCACTGGCCGCCCTCGGCGATGTTGAAGCAGGTCTGGCACCAGGTGACGCGGGCCTTGGCCTCGGTGATCGCATCGGCGAGTCGGCGCGCGTCCTCCGCCGGCGTCTTGAGGATGTGGTAGGCGATCCGTTGGGCCGACTTCGGCCCGACGCCGGGGAGCCGACCGAGCTCGTCGACGAGCGCCTGGACCGGGCCCTCGTGGAGTCCGGTCACCCGAGGAGCCCGCCGAGCCCGAACTGGTCGAGGTTGATCCCGGCCGTCGCACCCCCGAGGGCCTGGTTGCGCATGGCCTCGGCCTGACGCAGCGCCTCGCCGACCGCAGCGACGACCAGGTCCTGGAGCATCTCGATGTCGTCGGGGTCGACGACGTCGGGCGAGATCACGACCTCGCGCAGCTCCCCCGAGCCGCTCACCACGGCCTTCACCATGCCGCCACCCGCGGTCGCCTCGACCGTCTGGGCCGCGAGGGCCTCCTGCGCCGCGAGCATCTCGGCCTGCATCTGCTGGACCTGACGCATCATCTGGTTCATCTGCGGCTTCTGCTTGGCCACGTCGTTCTCCGTCGTGCTCGTCGATCCGGGCGATCGCCGGATCAGGTCTCGTGCTCCTCGACCACCGTCGCGTCGAACATGGACTCGATCCGGGCCTTCGAACTCACCGTAGCGTCCACGACCTCGTCCGAGATGTCGTCGGGGTGGACCTCGTCGTCGAGCTCGCGCACCGGCTCGGGCGCGACGGGTTCCGGTCGGGAGCGACGCGGGCGATCCGGCTCGACCGACGGCGGGGCCTCCACCGTGATGTCGTGCTGCACGATGCGGAACTTCGGGATCCGGCCCATCACGGTGAGGAAGCCCTCGCGGATGGCCGGGGCCTCCTTCTGGAACCGCGGCTTCACCGAGTCCAACGCGAGGCGGCCCACGCCGAAGGTCACGACGCCGTCGTCGACCGCTATGGGCTGGGCCTCCTGGATCGATGCTCGCACCGAACGCGGGATCGACTCGAGCACCTGGGCCCACGCGACGATCACGTCGTCGAGGCTCGCCGCGAATGCGACGTCGGTGCCGGGATCGGCCAGTGCCGCGCCCGGCGCGGCCGGCGAGGGCTCCGTCGGAGCCGGGACGGCGGGCGGGGCTTCCGGCGGGGCGGTGGCCGGTGCGGGCCGTGCCGTGCCGCGCAGGGCCCCGAGACCGGGTTTGGACCCGGTCGGTTCGGTGGGCGTGGGCACATCCGGGGTCGCGGCGCGCGGCGTCGGCACGGACGGCCCCCGGCCCTCGGACGCGGCACGCTCGAGGCGGTCGACGCGATCGGCGAGCGCCTGGAGCGGCGTGCCCGTGTCGCGCCGCGCGAGCCGCACGAGGGCGACCTCGAGGACGAGGCGCGGATCGGCGGCCTCCGCACCCCGCATGTCGACGACCGCCTGGCCCAGGGTCTCGAGCGCGCGCACGAGCACCGCGGTACCGAGCGCCTCCCCGACGGCGCGCAGTTGCGCCTGCTCCTCCTCGGGCGCGTCGACCTGCACCCGGCCGCGACCGGCGACGAGCAGGAACGTGTCTCGCAGCGAGCGCAGGAGATCCTCGGCGATGCGACGCGGGTCGTGGCCGGAGGCCAGCAACTCGGCGGTGCGGACGAGCGCGCCGGCCGTGTCCTCGGCCGCGACGGCCTCGAGCACGGCGAGTCGGAGCGCGAACGGCGAACCGCCGAACGCCCGCTCGACCTGCTCAGCCGTGAGGCGGCCGTCCGCGTGGGCGAGGGCCTGGTCGAGCAACGAGAGCGAGTCCCGGGCACTGCCGGCCGCCCCGCGCGCAACGACCTCGAGCGCGTCGCGGTCGTACTCGACCCCCTCGAGGTCGAGGATGTGGGCGAGGTGGTCCGTGAGGTTCGGCACCGAGAGGAGGGAGAACTCGAAGTGCTGCGTGCGCGAGCGGATGGTCGGCAGGACCTTCTGCGGGTCGGTGGTGGCGAGCACGAACACGACGTGGTCCGGCGGCTCTTCGAGCGTCTTGAGGAGGGTGTTCGAGGCCTCGGTCGTGAGCATGTGGACCTCGTCGAGGATGTACACCTTGCGCGACGAGCCCGCGCCGAGACCGAGGCTGATGCGGGAGACCAGGTCCCGGGCCTCCTGCACCCCACGGTTCGACGCGGCGTCGAGTTCGATGAGGTCGGGGAACGTGCCCGCCGCGATGCCGGTGCAGTTCGCGCACGCGTCGCACGGTTCGCCGTCGGCCGCGAGGTCCGTGCAGTTGAGTGCCTTGGCGAGGATGCGCGCGCTCGTCGTCTTGCCGGTACCGCGCGGGCCGGAGAACAGGTAGGCGTGCCCGACCCGACCCTCGCGCACGGCGTTGCGCAGCGCGGTGGTCACCGGCTCCTGTCCGACGAGGGCGTCGAAGCGCTGGGGGCGGTACTTGCGGTACAGCGACTGGAAGGCCATCGCCTCGGACCCTAGCGACCGGGCGGGACACCTTCCGGGGTCCCGCGCCGGTGCGCTTCGGGAGCGAGGGTACGGACCGTGCACCCACCGTCGACCCGGCGCCGCAGCGTGCGTGTCCCGTCGCCGGCTCGGGCCAGGCTCCCCTGCGGCACACGGGAGGATCCGCTGAGAGCTGCTTCCTTCCGGACCTGACTCGGTTCACGGGAACCCGT
>JBJTOY010000020.1:0-24634 GCA_046074845.1 Actinomycetes bacterium
CGGGCCGTGGGCGTTCGCGCCGGGAACCGGCGTTGTGCCGGCCGGTATGGCCTACGGGATGTGCACGCCGCTGATGGCGCGGGCCACCACGAGACGCTGGATCTCCGAGGTGCCCTCGAAGATCGTGTAGATCTTCGAGTCGCGGTGCCACTGCTCGACCGGGTGGTCCTTCACGTAGCCGGCACCGCCGAGGATCTGGATCGCCTCCTCGGTGGCCTTCACGGCGACCTCGCCGGCATAGAGCTTCGACATGGAGCCCTCACCCGCGGTGAAGGTCTTGCCGGCCCGACCCATCCAGCAGGCCCGCGCCCGCGAGGGCAAGAGCTCGAAGGTGCAGGCGGCGATGAGCACCTTCGAGGCGAGCCGTCCGCTCGTCGGCGCGCAGGCGCTCGGCATCGCCCGGGCGGCCTACGAGTACGCGCTCGACTACGCGAAGGAGCGCAAGGCCTTCGGTCGCTCGATCATCGAGAACCAGTCGATCGCCTTCAAGCTCGCCGACATGAAGATGCAGATCGACGCCGCTCGACTGCTCGTCTGGCGGGCGTGCTGGATGGGTCGGGCCGGCAAGGCCTTCGCCGCAGGTGAGGGCTCGATGTCCAAGCTGTACGCCGGCGAGGTGGCGGTGCGGGCGACGGAGGAGGCGATCCAGATCCTCGGCGGAGCCGGGTACGTGAAGGACCACCCGGTGGAGCAGTGGCACCGTGACTCGAAGATCTACACCATCTTCGAGGGCACCTCGGAGATCCAGCGCCTCGTCATCGCGCGTGCGATCTCGGGGATCCACATCCCGTAGTCGTCACCGGAGCGATCCGGTCCGATGGTCGAACGACGCAGGGGGCGGGCCCGTGGGCCCGCCCCCTGCTCGTGGCGTTCGCTTCCGCGTCGGCCGATCAGGCGTTGCGGCGCCGGCCCGTGCGAACGAGGCCGAGACCGGTGAGCAGGGACGCGCCACCGAGGAGGAGGAACGGCCCCGCATCGGTGCCCGTGCGCGCGAGTTCCGAACCGGCCACCGCGGACGTCGTCGCCGTCGTTCCCGCCACCGTGGTGACCGTGGCCCCCGCGGTGGTGGTGGTGGGTGCAGCGGTGGTGGTCGTCGGCGCCGAGGAGACCACGTCGACCGTCGCCCGCAGCTCCTGGGTGTCCGGGCCCGTGTCGCACTCACCGGCGATCGGCACCGCGGTCGCCACCGAACCCGGGGTCACCGTGCGGGTGTAGGTGAAGGTCACGTTCCCGCCACTGGTGGTCGGTCCGGACTCGGTCGCCGAGATGAAGAACTCGGGGGTCCCGAACGAGATGTAACCCACGGGATTGTTGCCGCCCTCACCGTCCGGGAAGGTGCAGGTCATCGTGAGGAGCAGCGACTGCCCGACGACCGCCGGACTCGGCGATGGTGTGAGCGTGATGAGGGAGATCGCAGCGGATGCCGGCGCGGCACCGAGGATGATGGCGCCCCCGGTCAGCGCGGCGGCGGCCAGGGCTCGGGTTCGGAAGGTCGGTCGACGCATCGGGGTGCTCCTCAGGTCCGGAATGTCCGGATGGTACCGGGTGGCGGGCGCGGCCGCACGTGACGGGCGACCGGGGCCGAACGGACGCGCCGACTCGTAGCGCCACAACCCGGACCAACCGACGGCCCTAGCCCGCGTGACGCGGGGTCCGGTCCCATGAGGAGATGCGGTTCACGGATCGACACGACGCGGGTGCGCGTCTCGCGGCGGCCCACCGCATCGTCGAGGCGATGCTCGAGGTCAGCGCCCACTCGGCCGGACGGCTCCCCGAACTCTTCAGCGGGATCGGACGCGACGAGATCGGGGTCCCGGCACCGTTCCCGAGTTCCTGCAGTCCGCAGGCCTGGGCGGCGGCGACCCCCCTGCTGCTGCTGCGGACGATCCTGCGGTGGGACCCGTGTCTGCCGCACGATCGCCTCTGGTGCGCTCCGGCGCTCCCACCCTCGATCTCCGAGCTGCAGGTCGTGGGGCTCGAGCTCGATGCCGGGCGGGTCCGGATCGACGCGGCACGCCACCAGGCCTCGGTCTCCGGGGTGCCGCCGGGGGTCGAGCTCATCGCCAGCCCCCGTCCCACCCGCTGACGCCGTCTCCGGGGCCCGTGGGGGCGGGGCGGCGGGGAGGAATGTCCGACCCCATCCGTAGGTTGAGGGGAGTCCACCGAACCCGTCTGCACGCCGGAGCGCGTGCCGAGTCCAAGCGTCGGCCCCAGCGAGCGGGCGGCCACCGAACGACGGGTCCGGGGGAGCGAGCGTCGAGCGGTCACCGCCGGTCCCACGGCCGGGATGACCGGCGCGCGCTCGAACTCGTCCCCGTGACCCGAGAGGAGCCGCCGATGACCGACGACCGAACCGACTTCCCCCAGGACCCCGCCGACCGCCCCGAGGTGTTGCCGCGACTCGACCCCGCCGAGGTGCTGGCGCGCCTCGGGTGCGACCCGAGCGCCATCGCCGATGAGGAGGCGGCCGAGGGCGTCGCGCGCGCCCTCGTGGTCGCCATCGCCGAGGAGGACACCGAAGCCATCGACATCGTCCTCGGTGCCTACATCGACGAGGCCCGTGACGGGGGCGAGGCGCTGGTCCGCGCGCTGCTCGCGGCGGCGCGCATCGCCTGCAACGTGGCCGGGTTGGCCAAGCGCACGATGTCCCTCGAGGTGACCGACGTCATGGCCGTCGACGCGGAGTTCAACCGTCGGCGACACGAGCACGCCCGGGCTGCGGTCGCGGCCATCCTCGACGACACGCCGGCCGAGGACCTCGACCCGGAGGTGGATGCGACCCGCGCCTCGATGGTGCGCGAGGCGTTCATCCTCGCTGCGGTCGACGGGGCCGGCCTGGACCCGGCCGAGCGCATCGACCTCGAACTCGAGGCGCTGCTCGACGAGGCCGAGCGGGACGAGGCGCGTCGCGACGACCTCGTCGACCCGAACGACGTTACCCCCGGGGGTCTGAGCGGTCACTAGGCCTGCTCGGCGGACTCGGACCGCGACGCGGCCCGGCCCGGACCGGCCCGGTGGGATCAGCCGCCCTCGACCTTCCGGATCACGGCCGCGGTCGCCTCGGAGGTATCGGCCTCCTCCACCACGATGCCGGCGGGGACCTCGAGGTGGAGTTCGGTGGTGCCGTCGAGGCGCAGGCGTCCCGAGATGAGGTCCGCGCCCGTGACGTGGCCGCCGATCGTGCGGTCGTCGGAGAGGAAGTGGAGGTGGTACCCGGCGACCTCGACGCCCTGGGCCTCGGGTGGGAACCGGAAGCCCACGAGGGTCCCCGGGATGCCCGACGCGTCGGGGGCGACGGCCTGCCAGGAGTGCTGGTGGTCCACCACATCGCTCAACGGTGGGTACGGCGGGGCCTGCCGGGGCACGCTGCGCAGATCGACCTGGGCGAAACGGCCGTCGATCCGCACGGCGAGGATGGGTGCCGGACCGAGATCGCCCGCGTGCTCGGCCGCGACCTCATCGACCCGGGCCGTGATCGACGCGAGGCTGTGTCGGCCGTCGAGCGGCTCGTCGACGTGGGCCTCGAACCGGCACACCACCGCGAACGGGGTGCGCATCGACCGGTCCGGTCGGTGGACGGTGCCGTCCACCGTGACCTGGAAGCACTCGCCGTCGAGGACGATGAGTTCACCGTCGAGCGCCTGCACCGTCCCGAGGCCGAGGTCACCCTGCTCGAGGAGTTCACCGAGCGTCAGGTCGCCGTCGTAGGCGCCCTTGAGGAGGGCATCGATGGACGACGCCTGGTGCACCGCGTGGTCGCCCGTGCTCTCGCGTTCGGCGACGAAGCCGTCATGGTCGAGACGGGTCAGGTGGAGACGCGCCGCAGCGGCGAGGTGCTCGTCGACGATGTGGTGGTGGTGGCCGCGGTGGTCCGACATGGGGCCGGACCGTAGCCGAGTCGATCAGAGAGCCGTCGCGACGCTGCGGGTCAGGAACGGGCCGAGACGATCGGCGAACGCGCGCGCGTGCGCGGCGTGGGCCCCGTCGGCCGCGACCACGAGCAGGCCGTAGGGCCGGGTCGCGAGGCCGAGCGGGATGCAGATCGTCGGGTCGGCATCCTCGGGGAGGTGGCGGCAGGCGAGCCCCTCGGGTGGTCGACTCTCGTGGACGTGGTGGGTGCGCATGGCCCAGCACTCATCGGCGTCCACGTCGGAACCGTTCGGATCGGTCGCATCGACGACCGTGAGCGCGCCGGTGCCGTCGACCGTGCGCAGGAGGGTGATGGGCAGATCCCGGAACACGGCCGTGGCCGCGGTCCAGACGACGCCCTCCGTCTCGACATCGTGCTCGCAGTGGCCGAGCAACTCGGCCGCATTGGCGAGTTCGCGGTCGACCCGGTGCTCCTCGTCGCGTTCGGCGAGCCGGGCCTCGAGCGCCTCGTTGACCGAGCGGAGTCGCTCGGCCGCCTCGACCCGATCGTGGACATCGGTGAGGGTGACGATGAGCGCGCCGACCTCCGGGACGTCGACCGCGTTGCGGATGCGGGCCTCGAAGGACCGTCGAGCGCCTCCGGCGGAGTCGACGGCAATGGTCGTCGCCGTGCGTGCCGCGGGCTTCGTGGCGCACTGCTCGAGGGATCGAGCGAGTGCGGGGCGATCGTCGGCGCACGCCAGTGCGAGCAGACTCGTACCCTCGAGTCCCGCTCCCGGCCGCGCGAGCGTGGGTCCGGAGGACGGCCCGGCGTAGAGGATCGTCCCGTCCGGGTCGACGACCATCACCGCATCCGAGGCATCGGCGAGCAGCGCCTCGTACCGGATGAGCGCAGCGTCCCGGTCCGCATCGGCCCGGCGCCGGGCGGTGATGTCGATGAAGTGCGTGAAGGTGGCCACGACGCGATCGCCCTCGCCGATGAGCGGTCGCGCGTCGACGTCGATCCACCGCAGGTCCCCGTCCGGGGTGTGCACGCCCATGATCGCGACCGCCTGCCTCCCGGTGCGCAGCGCCACCATGGCCGGATGCGTCTCGCCGGGGAAGGGCGAGCCGTCCTCGCGGACCGAACGCCAGCGCGGGTCGACGCTGGTCCGCCCGAGCAGTTGGTCCATCGAGAGGCCCAGCGTGCGAGCGGCGGCCGCGTTCGCCGAGACGATCTCACCGCCGACCTGGACCACGATGCCGACGTCGAGCGCGTCGATGAGCCGGCTCGGGAGCGAGGACCCCGGTGCGAACGCGGCGCGGATCGTCTCCGGATCCCGGAGGTCCACGATCGCGTAGATCATCCGGTCGCCCAGCGGCATCGTGGACGCGACGACCGGGAGCGTGGTGCCGGCGGCGGTGCGGCCGGTGGCCGGGGCGGCCGGGGCGGCCGGGTCCGAACCGGCCGCGGCCGTCGACGGGCCGACCCCCGGGAGCCAGGTCGCGACGGCCGTGCCGACGAGGGTCGAGGTGCCGAACAGGCTCGCGGACAGTTCGTTCGCCTCGACGACGGTGCCGGCCGCGTCGACGATGAGCACGGCGACGTCGCGGTGGGCGATCCCCGGGGTCACCGGGCGCTCCTGACCGCGTCACCGTGTGCGAGTCCGGTCACCTCGACCCGGTTCCGCCCGCCGCGCTTGGCCGCGTAGAGCTGGGCGTCGGCCGCGGCGACGAGTTCGTCCGCCGTGCACTCGGCGTCACGGGTGTGGGCCACCCCGAACGAAGCGGTGATCCGCACCGCCGGGTGCACCGACAACTGCGAGGCGCCGGCGCGGAGCCCCTCGAGCAGCGGCTGGACCGCGTCGAAGGGGATGTCCCGGAGCACGAGCAGGAACTCCTCGCCGCCGACCCGGGCCACGGCGTCGTCCTCGCGCGTGTGGTGGCGCAGGAACTCGGCGAACCGCAGGAGGACCCGGTCGCCGACCTCGTGTCCGTGCTCGTCGTTGACCCGCTTGAAGTCGTCCAGGTCGACCATCACCACGGCGAACGGTTCCCGGTGGCTCCGAGCCCGGGTGATCGCCGCACCGAGGGACTCCTCGGCGGCGCGACGGTTGCCGACCCCGGTGAGCGGATCGCGGTAGGCCTGCTCCTCGAGCGCCCGGCGCAGACGGAGGTTCGCGATCGCGTTCGAGAGTTGGCGGGCGACGTCGTCGAGCAGCGCCGAGGACGCCGCCGCGTCGGCGGCATCATCGGTCCCGTCCGACCGCAGGACGATGACGCCGGTCCAGTGCATGCCGTCGCCGAGGGGCGCGCACACCGCGTCGACCTCCGGATCGAGGTGCGGGCATCGGACCCTCGCCCCGGCGGCGCTGTGGAACGTGCGTCCGGTGCGGATGGCCCAGCAGTCGTTCGGATGGAGCACGGTGGGGTCGGGGTGCTGGCCGATCCGCTCGGCGGCGTGCACGCGCATCAGACGTGCGTTCCCGGACCCGAAGGCCTCCGGGAGACAGTGGTCGATGACGTCGAGGGCCTCGCGGAGCGTATGGCTCGCGACGACGTACTGGGTCGCCTCGGCGAGTGCGGCGAGCTGGCGCTCACGCCGCCGCAGGAGTTCCACCTGGGCGTTGAGACGTGCCCGCTCGACCCGGTCGCGCTCGGCCCGGTCCCGTTCATCGGTCGGCCGTCCGATGAGCATCCAGCCCCGGAGGGAGCCATCGGTCGTGAAGACCGGGCTGGCGGACACGACGAGTTCGAGCGACCGGCCGGACCGGTCGACGATCGTCCACTCCGCCTCGGAGCCGCCGCCCTCGTACTCGACGAGGCTGGCCACGAGGGAGCCCTGTGCGACGCCGGGCGCGAGCAGCCGATCGAGCGGCCAGCGCTCGTCGACCGCGGCGCGCCCGCCGAGCGTGCGGGCTGCGGTCGCGTTCATGTCCTCGACGCGCCCCTCGGCGTCGGTGACGATCACCGTGAAGTCGGAGCGCTCGAGCATCGTGCCGAGCATCGAGGAGAGGCGGGTCACCTCGGCGGAGATCTCACTCGTGAGCGCTCGCGTGCGGTCGCGCTCGATCACCGTGGCGATCGCGCCGAGCAGTGGGGTCAGCACCTCGATGTCGCCGATGAGGAACGAGCCGGTCGCGCGGGTGAACACGGCGACGCCGGAGGCGTGCTCGCGACCGATCGGCATGACCAGCAGTTCGCCCGCCGATCGGCTCATGTGCCCGTCGCTGTACGAGGTGATGATCGGCCGGCCGAACCGGGCGACGACACTCGCGGCCTCGAGGATCGTCGGGCTGGCCCCGGGTGTCCCCTCCGTGCCCTCGATCAGGCCACGACGTTCCGCGGGCTCGCAGAACCCTGCCTCGCCGCGGGACGCGAGCATCTCCACGAAGCGCTGGCCGTCCGGCGCGACCTCGAACGCCAGGGCAGCGGCTCCCGACGCACCGATGATGGTGGCCGCGTCGGTGAGTGCCTCCTCGAGCCCGACCGTGGCGAGTCCGGCGGCGAAGGAACGCTGCTGGTAGGTCGCGACGACCTCGAAGATCCTCCGGCGCTGATCGAGCTCACGCTCGCGCTCGACCACCTCGGACACGTCGTGGGCCACCGCGTTGATCGTGCCCGCTTCGTCGGTGCTCGCGAACCACTGCAGCCACACCCAGGATCCACGGGTGGTGCGGTACCGGTTCCGGAACGCGACGGTGGGGCGGCCCTCGTTGAGTCCGACCATCTCGGCGATCGTCCCCCCGATGTCGTCGGGGTGGACGAACTCGATGAACGGTCGGGTCGTGAGTTCCTCCGAGGTCCATCCGAGGAGGTCCTCCCACGGGCCGCCGACGCGGGTGAGGTACCCGTCGAGGCTCGCCGTCGCGAGGAGGACCGGCGCGTGCTCGAAGAACTCGCCGTCCGTCTGGTCGATGCGGCCACCCGTCATCGCCGGAACTCGCTGCATGCTCGTGCCAACCGATCTCCCGAGGCCCTGCGCGCCCTGCGCGCTCGGCCGACTCCCTGCCGCAGTCAACGTAACGGCGTGGGGAGCCGCGCGTCACGGCAAGACGTCACAACGTGGGGTCGATCCGTGCCCCGATGTCCGATTCGTCCGAAGGATCCCGGGACCTATGCTCCCCGCCGTGCGCAACCTCGACGACGTCGCCCTGCCGCCGCTGCTCGCTGCGCTCGCGGTCGTGACCGGCCGGCACGACCTGCTGCGGCCCGAGCTGACCCTCGATCCTGCTCGACGACTCGAACCGCAGGGCGGTCTCGACGACGCGCAGCAGGAACTCGCACGCCGCATGTGCGCCGAGGCGCTCGCCGACCTCGATGCGAACGGGCCGGCGCCGACCGTGGATGACGTCACGCTGCGACGGGCGATGGAGTTCTGCTTCGGCGAGGCGGTCGGCGAGCGGACCTTCGCCATGCTGCGAGAGGAGTTGGCGCTCCCGGGCGAGGATCCGCGTGCACCCCGCTGGTCGGTCGCCGACGTCGCGCCCGGGCGCACCGTGCGGGCGATCATCGTGGGCGCGGGAATGTCCGGGATCGCCGCGGCCCACCGCCTCGGTCAGGCCGGCGTGGAGGTGCGCCTCCTCGAGCGAGCCGCTGACCTCGGGGGCACCTGGAGGGACAACCGGTACCCGGGGTGCCGGGTGGATGTGCCGAACCACCTGTACTCGTACTCGTTCGCGACGGGCTTCGACTGGGCCCAGCAGTTCTCCACCCAGCCCGTGCTGCTCGAGTACTTCCGTGAGGTCGCCGGACGCCTCGGCATCACCGAGCGCATCGAGTTCGGCACCGAAGTGCTCGGTGCCCGGTGGGACGACGCGGCACGGGTCTGGCTGGTGGACGTCCGGACCGAGGCGGGGGAACGCACCGTCGAGGCGGAACTGCTCGTGAGTGCGGTCGGCCAGTTGCACCGTCCCCTCGTGCCGGACTTCGAGGGCCGTGCGTCCTTCGGCGGACCGACCTTCCACACCGCGGCCTGGGACGACGGTTTCGACCTCGCCGGGCGGCGGGTCGCGGTGGTCGGCGCGGCGGCGAGCGCGGTGCAGTGCGTGCCCGAGGTCGCGAAGATCGCCGCCCACGTCACGGTGTTCCAGCGGACCCCGAACTGGTTCCTGCCCGCACCGAACTACCACGACGATTTGCCGGATTCGGTGCGCGCTGCGCTGCGGGAGATCCCACACCTCGAGTCCTGGTACCGGCTCTGGCTGTTCTGGCGGCTGTCCGAGGGGCTCATGGCCGGCACGGTGCCGGGACCGGCCAACGACATGTTCCGGGCCTTCTTCACCGCGTACCTGCAGTCGGAGTTCGCGACCCGGCCGGACCTGCTCGACGCAGTGGTGCCGGACTACCCGCCGTTCTCGAAGCGTGTCGTCCTCGATGACGGCTCGTGGGCGGGTGCCCTGTGCTCGCCACACGTCGACCTCGTCACCGCCGGGGTCGATCGCATCGACGCCACCGGCATCGTGGATGGGGCGGGGGTCCACCACGAGGCCGACGTCATCATCTGGGCGACCGGGTTCACAGCATCGCAGTTCCTCGCGCCGATGCACATCGTGGGCCGTGACGGAGCGGACCTCCGGGACCGCTGGCGGGACGACGCCCACGCGTACCTCGGCATCACGGTGCCGGACTTCCCGAACCTGTTCTGCCTCTACGGCCCGAACACGAACCTCGTCGCGAACGGCAGCATCATCTTCTTCACGGAGTGCGAGGTGAACCACCTCGTGGACGCGGTGCGCGTGATGCTGGAGGCCGGGGCCACGGCGATCGAACCCCGGCCCGAGGTCCTCGAGGCCTACATCGCGGAGGTCGACGAGGGGAACGCAGCCCGGGTGTGGGGTCAGGCCGACGTCCCGTCCTGGTACCGCAACGCCGCCGGCCGGGTGACCCAGAACTGGCCGGGCACCCTCGAGGAGTTCTGGGCGATCACGCGCGCTGCGGATCCGGCGGACTACCGACTGGACTGATCGGCGGGACCGGTCGGCGCGCCACGGACAGTCCCCACAGGCCGGACCCCAGTGCGGCGGCCGCGCCCACCGCGACCCCGAGACGAGCACCCCAGGTCTCGGAGATCCAGCCGAGGATCGGACCGCCGATCGGTGTGGAGCCGAGGAACACCATCGCCTGCAGCGCCAGCACGCGGCCGCGCATCTCCTGGGAGGAGTGGGTCTGGACGATGGCGGTCGACGCGGTGAGGAACGAGATGCTCCCGAGCCCGACGACGAAGGCGACCGGCAGTGCGAGCGCGAGGTTCGGCACGACGGCCATGATCGCCATCGGTGCGCCGAAGGCGATGGAGGTGAGTCCGACCGTGCGCAGTGAGATGCGGGTCCGGCGGGCCACCGCGAGCGCTCCGATGAGCGCGCCGACGCTCATGATTGAGAACAGCACGGTGAAGGTCGCCTCGGAGCCCCCGAGGTCGCGGGTCGCGAACAGCGGGAACACGACCTGGAAGTTGTAGGAGAGGGTTCCGACGAAGGCCATCATCACGAGCGGGACCCACAGGTCGCGGTTCGCCCGCGCGTACCGGAACCCCTCGCGCACCTGGCCCTTGCCCCGCGGTGCCGGTTCGGCCCGGTGCAACTCGTCGGGCCGCATGAGGCCGAAGGCGGCGAGCACCGCGAGGTAGGAGACGCCGTCGGCGACGAAGGCCCACCCGTACCCGACCGTCGTGACCGCGAGGCCGGCGAGGGCCGGCCCGAGGATGCGGGACGCGGTCATGAGCGCACTGTTGAGGCTCACCGCGTTCGGGATGTCGTCGCGGGGGACCATCTCGGTGACGAAGGCCCGGCGGGCCGGGTTGTCGAAGGCGACGGTGAGGCCGCCGGCGAGGGCCACGAGGTAGATGCCGACGATCGGTGGGTCCGGCAGGAAGGCGAGTGCCGCCAACGCGAACGACTGGACCATCGCGAGGACCTGCACGGTGATGAGGAGGCGTCGCTTGTCCGACCGGTCGGCGATGAGCCCGGCCCAGGGCCCGAGGATCAGGATCGGTCCGAACTGCGCGGCGGCGAGTACGCCGAGCGCCACGCCCGAGCCGGTGAGGTGCAGGACGAGCAGGGTCTGGGCGACGAGCGTCATCCAGTTGCCGACCTGGGACACGATCTGCCCGCAGAAGAACAGGCGGAAGTTGCGGGTCCTGAACGACCGGAACGTCGCGTCGCGGAAGTGCCGGACCCTGCTCACCGGCCGAGCGCGTCGTCGGCGAGATCGGCCAGACGCTCGCCGATCGCCGGACCGAACTTGAACCCGTGACCGCCGAGCCCGACGCCGAGGACGAAGGATCCGGACCGGTCGAGCACGAAGTCATCGGTCGGCGTCGACGCGTACAGGCAGGTCGTCGTGCGCACCGCGACCGGTTCGACCCCGGGCAGCCAGCGCGCCGCGTACTCCTCGAGCCGGGCGACGGACCCGGGCGGCGGGTCGAAGCTGCGCTCGTCCGGGTGGGAGGCGACGCCCGTGCCGTGCTCGGCGACCTTCACGAGGCCGTCGGGGCTCGGCAGGCCGTAGACCTCGGGTTCGAGGCGGTGGCACCAGCAGGGCCAGGGCGCATCGGTGCGGGGGCGGAAGTAGGCGACGACCTCGGTCGTGACCGTCATCGGCGGCACCTCGACGACCGCGCTGAGCATGGGCCCGAGCAGGTCGCCGGTCCACCCGGCGGTCGTCACCACGAGCGCGTCGGCGTCGACCGCGCCGTCGTCGGTCGTCACCCGCCAGCCCGCCCCGACACTCTCGACCCGGTTCGCCGCGCGGCCGTACCGGAACGTCGCGCCGTCACGCTCGGCCAACGAGGTGAACGCGGCGAGCGCGCGATCCGCGGCGATCCAGCCGGCCTCGGGCTGGATGAGCACGTCGGAGTCGAAGCGCATCCCAGGCCAGGTGACGGCAGCGACTCCCGCGCGCACCCGGTCGATCGGTACGCCCTGATCGCGACAGGTGGCCTCGAGCGCGTCGAGGCGGGCCGGATCGCCGTGGTCGAGCATGCCGACCGGGTGCAGCAGGATCTCGCCGACCGCGGCGCCGAGTTCGCGCCAGCCGGCGAGGGCGTCGAGCCCGAGGCGGATGTATGCCGGATCGTCGTACGAGAGCCGGAAGATGCGCTCCTGGCCGTGGGAGGACCCGCGTACGTGGCCCGCCTCGAACCGCTCGAGGACGGTCACCCGGTGACCGCGGGCGGCGATGGACCTGGCCGCGGCGGTGCCGGCGAGTCCGGCTCCGAGGACGACGACGTGGGCACTCACCGGTGGAGTTTCCCACGCCGATCAGCCGGACAGCGCCTCGCGCAGTCCGGAGGCTCGCTCGGTGACGGTCGTGACCGCGGTCTCGAGCGCTTCGGCGGACCCGATGACGGTGACGGAGCGCTTGGCGCGGGTGACCGCCGTGTAGAGCAGCTCGCGGGTGAGCAGGGGCGAACCCGGGGGTGGCAGCATGACCACGACGTGGTCGTACTCCGAGCCTTGGCTCTTGTGGATCGTCATCGCGAACGCCGTCTCGGTCGGCGGCAACTGCACCGGCGCGAAGGTCCGGGCCTCGCCGTCGGGTTCGGCCGGCGGGAACCAGGCGACGATCTCGCCGTCCCGGTCGACGAGGATCCCGGTGTCGCCGTTCACCAGGCCCGTGATCGGATCGTTGAGGGTCACGAGCACGGGGCGCCCGGCGTACGTGCTGCCCGCACAGCCGATCGCCCGCTCGAACCACGCGTTCCAGGTCGAGACGCCGGTCGGACCGTGGCGATGGCCGCAGAGGACCCGGTGGGAGAGCAGGCTCCTGTGGGCGGCAGCGCCGTGCCCCATGCGTGCCTCGTCGCGGCATGCGGTCGCCGCTGCGGTGCCCGCGGCGAGCGCCTCGCGCACGGCCCGCGGATCGGCGGTGTCGGTGGTGATGAGGGTGAGCCCGTTCCTCCCGAAGGCGTCGACGACCTGATCGCGGTCACCTGTCTGGATCGCGCGTGCGAGTTCCACGATCGCGTCGCCTGCGCGATGACCGGTATCGAGCTCGAGGATGCTCGGTCGAACGGCGGGCGCCGTCGCGGCGGAGATGTCGGCGAGTACGGAGCCGGCCTCCACGCTCGCGAGCTGGTTAGGGTCGCCGAGGAGGACGACGCGGGCGTCGGGACGGACCGCTTCGAGACAACGCGCCATGATCTGCATCGACACCATCGACGCCTCGTCGATCACGACGACGTCGGCGGTGAGCGGGTTGTCCGCGTCTCGGCGGAAGCGGGTCGATCGGCCCCGCGCGCCGAGGAGGCCGTGGATCGTCGTGGGGGCGAGCGCTGCCAACTGCGTTCCGATGTCGCCGAACTCGGGGCCGATGGCCGACGCGATCGCTTCCTGCATACGCTTCGCCGCCTTCCCGGTGGGGGCCGCGAGCACGATCTCCAGGTCGGAGTCGGCCGCGAGCAGGGCCGCAAGGACGCGGACGAGGGTGAAGGTCTTGCCCGTCCCCGGCCCTCCGGTGATGACGGTGAACCGACGGTCGAGGGCGGTGTCGACGGCCCGGCGTTGGCTGGGGTCGAGGTCTCCAGCGATCCGATCGAGCAGCGCGCGGGCGGCGTCGTTTGCGGCCGGCACGGACCCGGCCCGGCGGACCACCTGCTCTGCGATGCTCCGCTCGTCGACGAACTGGCGTTGCGAGTAGAGACGCTCGCGCCAGAGGACCAGCGGCGACATGTCGGCGAGGGCGGCGTGGTGGGCGCCGGGGTCGCCTTCGAGCACGCGGACTACGTCGCGGCGTCGGACGAGCGCTTCGCGCAGCGTGGCGGGATCGGGAAGCGCGGGGATCCCGGCGTGCTCGGCGGCGGCGGATCGGTCACGCATCGTCCGCGTGAGCGCCGCGTCGAGTCCGTGCAGGTCGACGCCCACGTGCCCGGTGCGGTCGGCCCAGACGGCGAGCGCCGTCGCGAGCAGCACGTGGTCGTCGTCGACCGACCAGCGCCGTCCGATCAGGTCAGCGGCGAACCGTTCGGCGGGCCCGAAGATGCCGAGTTCGACGAGTGCTTCGACGGTGGAGCGTTCGGGCGTCGCCGTCACGACGACCCCCGGAGCATCTCGTCGAGTCCATCGAGGAACCGGATCGACGGCCGCCACGAGAACACGCCGTCCCGGTGCTGGCCGGCGATCGGTGTGTCGACGCCGACCATCCCTCGCACGAACCAGTAGGAGGCGCCGCCGAAGTTGATCTCGGGTTGGTACTCCCGGCCGAGCCGGAGACGCAGGAAGCGGTGCAGCACGACCGAGTAGAGCGCGGCCTGGAGCGGGTAGTTGCCGTGCACCATGATGGCCGCGAGCGCGTCCCGGTCGTACCGGCCGTTCGGGGATCGGTTGGTCTTGTAGTCGACGACCGAGTATCGGTTTCGGAGACCGACGCGGTGGCGGACCACGAGGTCGATGCTCCCGGTCAGGTACCCGCGCAGTTCGTCGGCGGCGAGCATGCCGCGGCCGATCCGCCGGAAGTAGTCCGTGAACGGATCGCCGTCATCCAAGTGGCGAGCGAGTTCGGCGATGGACCCGATATCGGCCGGCGGGCCCGCGGGTGCCCCGAGCTCCAACGAGAACTGCAACTCGCGGAGCGAACCGGGAGCGAGGACCTCGGCCACCGTCGCCCCTTCGAATGGCGGATCGAGCGGCGTGCGCGCGACCGCGAGCAGGCGCTCGGCGAGCAGCCCCGGATCGTCGGCCGGCGCCAGCCGGAAGGCGTGCCGCTCGACCGCAGACAGGATTGCGGCCTGCGCTCGATCCTCTGGCTGATCGGGGCGCAGGGAGGCGAAGTCCGCGGCCTCCATGATGCGGTGCACGGCGTCGCCGAAGCCGGTCCCGGCAGAGAGGGCGTCCCACGGATTGCTGCGGACCTCTCCGTCGACCGGACCCTCCACCTCGTCGTCACGCACGGCGTCCGGTCCGTAGTGCGACACGCCGGTACCCTCGGCCGTCAGGGTGGAGTAGGACCACGCCCGCCACCCTCGTCGCGACAGTGCGCGCTCGGTGTGCCGGGTTGGGCGCGCGGGGCGCGCGCCGTCGGCCGGTCGCACCTCGGCCGAAGCGCTCGCAGGTGCATCTGCGGCCGGAGTCACGTCGATGCAGCCCGGCGCGAGCGCGGCGAGCCCGGCGTACAGCGTCTCGGCCGCAACGTCGTCGTCGGGCTTCAACGTCGTGGCGTCGGCGTCGGAGCGCAGGGCCCCGCGCTGATCCCGCGGATCCCACAGGATTCGACCGAGCCCACCCTGCTCGGCCCCCTTGCCGTGTCGGACCCAGATGACGAGGCGATGCTTCGCTCGCGTGAGTGCGACGTAGGCGAGTCGTCGATCCTCGTCGATCGCTTCGTCGGTACTGGCCGACTTGCGAGTTGTCAGGTCGCCGATCGCCCCGAGCGAGGCGACGTCGTTCCACGCGATGCTCGGACCGGCATCGACCCAACGCTGGCCCTCGTGGCCGAACACGTACGGTTGGATGTTCGTGAGGTTCGGCTGCTTCGTGCCGAACGGAATCAGGACGATCGGGTATTCGAGGCCCTTCGACGCGTGCATCGTCGTGATCTGGACCGCCTTGGCGTCGGAGTCGATCCGGCGTCGGCGTTCGTCCGCTTCGCCGCCGATCGCAACGAGATCGTCCAGGACGGCGAGGCAGCGTTCGGCCGATGCGGTACGCCCTTCGAGCTGCAGATGCAGGAGTTCGATGAGGTGATCGAGGTCGGTGCGGCCGCGGTCGCCATCACCGAGGCGGGCGATGGACTCGAGCGTGGTCCGGTCGTGCTGGAGTTCGGACCAGAGCGCGTAGATCCCGCGTGTCGTGAGGAGTTGCGAGAGCACGCCGATGCGGGCCTGGACGTGAGCGAGGGCCTCGTCGGCGACCGTTGCGGACGAGTCCAATCCGAAGAACCACCCGCTCGCGATCATGCGCGCCCTACGGGCGTCGCTCGGACGTGCGATCGCGTGGAGCAGCGCGCGGAGCTGGCGTGCGGCCGGCGACTCCTCGACGGTGCCGACCCCCGCTCGGACGGCGGGGATTCCGGCATCTCGGAGGACCCTTGCGATGAGGTCGCCGTCGGCGTTGCTCTTGACCACGACCGCGATGTCGTTGGGCGACACCGCCCGACGATCGGCGCCGTCGGGTCCGGGCAACGAACCCGCGAGGTGCTGAAGGATCAAGGAGGGGAGTTCGAGGAGGATGTCGTCGCGGGCCAGTGCCGTCCGGCTCGGTGGCACCCACCGGATCTCGATCGGCGCGGGGGTGTGCTCGGCCAGTCGGAATCCTGCGCGTTCGGCGCTCGGCTGCGCGCTGGCGGGGCCGTACGCGATCGTTCCGAGACGATCGAAGCGCATGCCCGCGAACAGCGCGTTGAGACCCTCGATGAGGCTCGCATCGGATCGCCAGTTCACGCTGAGGGTCCGAATGCGTGCGTGCTCGGTGCGCGTCGCGCGGATGTACGTCCCGACATCGGCGCCGCGGAAGCGGTAGATCGCCTGCTTTGGGTCACCGACGAGGAACACGGCGCGAGCGTCCTCGAAGCTCGGGTCGACGAACCCGCGTTGGAAGATCTGCCATTGGAGGGCGTCGGTGTCCTGGAACTCGTCGACCATGACGACGGCGAACCGTGAGCGCAGCACGGTGGCGGTGCGTTCGGCGACCGGGCTGTCCGGTGCGAGGCAGGCCGCGAGGTCAGAGATGAGGGAGTCGAAGGTCGAGATCCTCGCCGCCCGACGTCGAGCGGTGATGTCGCGCACGATGGCCGCGCTCAGCTCGCCCCACGAGGCCGCCAGCGAGGCCGGATCGAACGGATCCAGCGCAGGTCGCGGCGAGAGCAGATGGCTGCCCTGGTTTGCGATCGTGCGCTGAACGACCGCGAGGATCGCCTGTTCGATCCGCGTCGGATCGTCCTCGGTGCGCGCGCCGACGCCTGTGCGATCGAGAGCCGACGGATCGTCGGCGAGCGCTCGGATGAGGTGGTCGCGGGTGACGTCGCGCGTCAGGGAGTCGTCGGCCTGGTCGAACGAGTCGGTACCCACGCGGGTCACCTGCACGCCTAGGGAGCCGAGCGCGAGTTGGCAGAACCCGTGGATCGTGGTGATGGTCGCGGTATCGAAGTCGGCGATCGCCCGACCGAGGCGCGTGGCGTGGTGCTCCGGGCCTCCGTCGCGCTCGACCGCGTCACGGGCCTCGACGAGCGCGGCGCGTGTGCGGGTCCGGAGTTCGGCGGCGGCAGCTCTCGTGTACGTGACGAGGAGGAACCGGTCGATCGGAATCCCGATCTCGGCGACGTACCTCGCAACCGTCTGGTTGATCGTGAACTTCTTCCCGGTACCCGCGCTCGCGGCGATGACAGTGAGGCCACCGAGCGTGATCCCGGTCTGATCAGGTGTCTGCTGCGTCGTCACTGCGAGACCTCGCTGATGGCGATGGAGGCGGTCTCGGTGAACGTGCTGCGCAGGCTCCGGACGTACGCCTCCGCCGCCGAGATCGAGGCGTCCGCGCCGAGCGCCACCCGTTCCCGCTCGGTGGCGGGGGAGAGGCTCAGGAGCGCGGGGGTCGAGCCCCCGTAGAACCATGCAGTGGACGCGCGCTCGAGGTCGTAGTCGAGTTCCTGCGCGAAGTCGCCCTCGAGTCCGTCGGCGGTGCTCGGAGACCAGCCGGCGCCCGTCGCTCGGATCGTTCCGAGCGCGTGTGCGGTGGTCGCGCGTGGGAAGAGCGGGATCGGTCGAGCGAGTGCCGCTGCACGGATGCACAGCGCGTGCGCGAGGACTGCGTCGGCGGCCCCGGGTCGGAGTGTGAGCACGCGGCAGGTCGGGACGCGCCGGCGGACCTTGTTGACGTCGCGCTCGATCAGGCCCGCGACATGTGCGCGCCAGTGAGTGGTTGGCTCTGCGATCGCGAGCAGCGCGAGCGTCATCCACGGCTCGATCAAGTGGCGAGCGTGGAGTCGGGCGGCGTGGATGCTGACGATGGTCTCGCCGACGACGTCGATCTCCGCGTCGATCGATCGCCCGGCCACCTCGTGCTGCACGCGGACGGTTCGAGTCGGGATGACCGCGCCGCCGGCCGCGGTGATGAGACTGTCAACCCAGCCGACGAGCCGTTCGAGGGCCGCATCGCCGAGATCGCGTGGCGGCAGGCTGACCCGGCGCTGGACGGCGATCCGCCACTCGACCGGGTCGCCACCACGTGCGAGGTGTCCGAGCAGTTCGCCCGCGAGCCGGGACGTCCGCAATGGGTCGAGGTCGAGGTCGACGGATTCCCCCCGACTGGTCGACTCCGGCGGCAGCGAGGCGTCGAGGCCCTCACGGAGGTACAGATCGTGTGGGTTCCGATACGCCGCTGTCAGGTCGCGCACTGCGAGCGTGCCGGGCGGATCGCTGCGCATGAGGACGAGGTCGGTGCCGGGTTCGGGGGTGTCGCCGAGCGCGGCGGCCCAGAGTGCGCCGGTGGGATCGAACGTGTCCTCGTCGGCGAGGCGGCGTGCGTGACGGGTGGGGGTGGTCAGGGACGGGATAGCCTCAGCGAGTTCCTCGATAACGATCGCGAGCCCCAGCTCCTTGTTCGTGACGATGTCCCAACCAGTCGTCGAGATGATGAGCGGGGCGAGATGCGTACCGCTCGGCCGAGTCGCGAGGATCGCATCGAGAATGCCGAGTCGAGTCTCCTGTGCGCGGTCGGTCTCCCAGACGCGGTCGCCACGCGTCGCCACGAGGATGTCGTCGCCCGAACCCACGCCGGCGCGGGTGACGTCGTCGTCGACTCCGACGATCGCGGTGAGTCGGTGCGGAACGCCGCGCCGGGCCCGCAGCCCGCTGACCGCCACTGCATCGAATCGATTGCGGGCCGAACCGATGCGCTCCTCGAACGCGAGCGCGAGGTTCGCCTGGATCTCGCTGGTCGTGATCGGGCGCTCGATGCCGAGCGTGCTGCGCCGGAGGTCGTGGGCGAACGCTCGCGCCGCGTTGACCTCGGCCCGGGTGGTCGAGTCATCGACGAGGAACGTCTGGACCATCCGGTCGATGCGGTCGGCCCATTCGGTGAGTGGCGCAGGTCGTTCGCAGTCGTCGACGACTCGAGCGACGGCGTGGAGGAACTCGGCGAACCGGCCGACCGTCTCGATGTCCGAGCCGCCGAGATCGTCTTAGTGGACGATCGGCCGGCTGCGGTCGGACGTGAGGCTCGCACCCACCCCGGTGGGGTCCTGCACCAGCATGCCGATCAGGAGGCGGTCGACGGCCGGAGCCCACGCGCCGACGTCGATGCCGGCGTCGTACCCCCAACGAGTCCGGTGGTCGCCGTCGAGACCCCACCGGACGTCGAGGCCGTCGATCGCCCACTCGGTCACGAGGGTCACCGCGTCGGGGTCGAGCCCGAAGCGGTTCGCCACGGGTTCGAACGAGAGGAGCTCGAGCACGTCGCTGGGACCGCACCGGCTCGTGGCGAGCACGAGGAGAGCGTCGAGCGCGGATCCGACCGACGGGCTGAGCGCAGGAACGCGATCGGTGACGCGCACCGGGAGGCGCCGCGGCGCCTGCTCGGAGTGGCCGACGAGGGGGGTCGACAGCACCGGGACGGCGATCGGGGCGAACTGCTGGATCGCAGGAGCGATGACGGTGACGTCGCGCGCAGTCAGCGTCGGGTCGGCGTCGAGTCGTTCGAGCAGCGCGTCGCGAACCGCATCGAACTCCCTCGGTGCGCCGTACGACAGGTGCAGCTCGCCCACGGGGAGGCGGCACGGGCCCGGCGTCGTCGCTCCCTCGTCGAAGTGTTCGAGCGCAGCGATCGCCGGTGCTCGCCACCGTTCGAGTGCGGGCGGCAGGGCTCCGGGAACCAGCAGGAACGCGGCGATTTCGGTGTCGACCTCGAGTGCGTGCACGACTTCGGCGAGCGCACCGACGGGAGCGCCCAGGCCGAACAGCGCGATGCGGTTCGGGAGATCGCGCGGGGCGACGTCCGGGGTCGGGGCGATCGCGTCGATGGCTCGGAAGAGATCGCACTGCCAACGGAACCACGGGTCGAGCGCCTGTCCGTCACGGTCGTCGAGGTACTCGCCGTCGCGCCACGCCGCCAGCATCTGCGGTCGGTAGGAGTGGTACCGCTCGAAGAGTTCGGCGATGTGACGCGCGACCGCGAGCGGACGCTCGGCGAGGCGGTCGTGCAACCCGGACGCCGCTGCGAGCTCCTCGTCCTCGAGCGCGCGCAGCACGAGCCACATCGTCTCGTCGACGCTGAAGGGCCAGATCGCCACGACACCGGACCGCTGGCGCAGTCGACCCGGGAAGACGAATTCGACGTTCGTGCAGACGCCGAACCGCGCGTCGGCGCGGACCGCCGCCTCGAGGTACTCCGCCATGCCCGCGTTCGGCACGAGGACGACCTGGGGGTCGAACGGGTCGGCGGGCGCCGTGCGGTGCAGCCAGTCGAGGAACGAACCGAGCAACTCGTCGACTGTGGAGGCCGTCGCCGTGGCGAGGCCCGGTGCGTACTCGGGTCCCGACGGGCGGTTCCGACGAAGCCGTGCCCACAGCAGCACCACGAGTGCGAGCACCGACAGCAGCACGATCAGTGCCAGCACCCGGTTCGACTCTGCCGCGATCACCTGCCCGCTCATGGGGTCAGAGAATAGGGACGGGGTCGGACATCGTGCCCGGGCGGACCCGGGACCGATTCGGACCGACCGACGATCACACGTTGCGGAGCAGTGCCTCGTTCGCGCCCTCGGGCAGGCGCCCGAGCGGGGTGGCGACCTCGGCGACCGTCGGGCCGTACTGCGCGGCGAGGGGCGCGAGGGCGTCGAGGTCGAACCCGTAGAGGTCGGCCGCGTTCCCGGCGAGGACCTTGCGCAGGACCGCCGGATCGGTGTCGTGCCAGACCTGCTGGAGGTGCTCCATGGTGAACGGTCCGGTGCCCTCGTCGTGCGGGTAGTCCGATCCCCACATCACCCGGTCGAGGCCGAGCGCGTCGATCGCCTCGATGTCCAGGGTCTGCGGCGGGCTGACCGCCACCCAGCAGTTGCGGTTGAAGTACTCGGTCGCCGAACGGGGCAACACCGACTCGGGTCCGTAGGCCAACTCGCCGGTGCGGCCGGTGCGACGGATCTGGTCGAGGAGCGAGTCGTAGCGCTCGAGCATCGGCGGGATCCACGCGCAGCCCATCTCGGCCATCACGAACTTGAGGTCCGGGAAGCGCTCGAAGACGCCCGAGAGCAGCAGGTGGGAGAAGGGCCGCTGGGAGTAGAAGGAGACCTCGGTGATGAACAGCAGCGCCGAGGACGGGTAGCGGCCGTAGTCGGGCAGGCCGGTGCCGCCGTGCGCGTTCACGGGCATGCCGAGCGCCTCGCACTCCCGCCAGAACGGGTCGAGCACGGGGTCGTAGAGGGGCGGCACGTACTTGCAGTCGGGCGGGGGCGAGGAGATGAGCACACCACCGCGCAGGCCGTGCTCGGCGATCCACCGGAGGTCCTCGATCGCGTCGTCGACGTCGTTGAGGAACACCTGGCCGATACCGGCGCGCTGGTCCGGGTAGCGGGAGCAGAAGTCGGCCAGCCAGCGGTTGTGCGCCTGCAGTCCCGCGCGGCGCAGCTCGTACTGCTCGGCGGTCGGCGGCTTGGCGAAGAGTACGAAGGACGGGAAGAACGGCGGCACGGTGTTCGGGTAGATGACCTCGGCGACCTGCTTGTCGGCGTAGAGGTCCCCCATGCGCCGCTCGTCGTCCCAGTTGCGGACCCGCCCGCCGTCCTGGAGGTCCCGGAACGGGTTCTTGTACTTGTTCCGCCAGGCGTCGAAGTCGTCGCGGTACTTCGGGTCGAGGTACTCCCGGTACATCTCGTGGTTGCCGCCTGCGTGGCAGTCGGCCGAGATGATCGTGTAGCGGTCAGTCGTCACCGTCATGGACCGGAATCTAACGGAGCGTCAGCTCGGACCGCCCACCGTCGCGCCCGTCTGCCCATTGAGCCGACGGAGCCCCCGGCGGCGTCAGGCGATGACGCCGTCGGCCCGCAGCGCCGCGAGGGACTCGGCGTCGAGGCCGAGCACCTCGGAGAGCACGGCGTCGGTGTGCTCGCCGAGGCGGGGCGGTGCGGTCTCGGGCCCCTCGGGCGCGCCGCTCAACTTCACCGGGTTGCCCGGGGTGAGCACGGGCTGGGCGATGCCATCCGGCCGGGGGATCTCGACGAGCATGCCCCGCTCGGCGACGTGCGGGTCGTTGACGACCTCCTCGTCGGTGTAGCACGGCCCGGCGGCGACGCCCGCTGCGCCGAGTGCCGCGCAGGCCTCGGTGCGGGTCCGGGTCGAGGCCCAGGACTCGATCGCCGGGCGCAGGACGTCCTCGAGGTGCTCGACCCACCCCTCGCGGGTGGCGAAGCGCGGGTCGTCGACGAAGTCGGGCCGCCCGATCGTCTCGACGAGCTGCTCGAAGTGCGTCTCGCGTCCGACCTGGATGATGAACCAGCCGTCGGCGGCCTCGAACGGATCGATGATGAGCGGACCGAGGTCGCCGTTGCGCAGGCCCATCGACCAGAAGTTCGTCACGATGTCGGTCATGGCGACCATGGCGTCGAACATCGCGATGTCGACGTACTGGCCCGTGCCCGTCACGTCGAGGTGGCGCAGCGCGGCGAGGATGCAGATGGTGGCGAAGAGCGCGGCGCCGATGTCCCCGAGCGCGCCCACGGGGGCGACGGACGGCCGCCCGCCCTCGGTGCGCTTCATCTCGTAGATGCCCGACATCGCCTCGACGACCGGGGCGAACGCGGGTTGCGAGCCGTACGGGGTGTCGTGGAGGTTGCCGAAGCCCGACACCGACACGTAGATCGCGCGCGGCGCGACCGCCGCAACGTCCTCGTACCCGAGGCCGAGGCGGGCCATCGAGCCGGCCTTCGAGTTCTCGGCCACGACGTCGAACTGCTTCGCCATGTCGAGCACGAGGTCACGGCCCCGGGGGTCGCGCAGGTTGATGCACACACTGCGCTTGCCGAGGTTGTTGCGCAGGAAGGTGGCGCCGGTCTGGCGGCCGTCGGGCTCGGTCCACGCGGGCTTCGAGCCGCGTCCGGAGTCGCCGCCGTTCGGGGGCTCCACCTTGACGACCTCCGCCCCGAGCCGGGCGAGGAGCTGGGTGGCGTAGGGGAGCGCCTGCATCTGCTCGAGTGCGAGCACGCGGACACCCTTGAGCGGACGACCGTTGCCGAGCGCCGCCTCGTTCCTGATCTCCCCGAGCCGCATGGACGAGAGGATAGGGGGAGGCGGACGTGCGGTACCGTCCTCGGATGCGCGGCATCCTCTCGTGGGGCACGTACCTGCCCCACCGACGACTCGACCGGACCACCATCGCGGCGGTGGCCGGTACCGGTGGCGGCAAGGGCCACCGCACCGTGGCCGGGTTCGACGAGGACACCACGACCCTCGGTGTCGAGGCGGCCCGGGTGGCCCTGCGAGACCTCGCCGGAGCGTCCCCCCGGTCGCTGTGGTTCGCGACGACCGACCCCGCCTACCTCGACAAGACGAACGCGACCGCGATCCACGCGGCGCTCCGGCTCGATCCGTCGGTGCCCGCGTTCGACGCGCTCGGGTCCGTCCGTTCGGCCGCCGGCGCGCTGCGGGCCGCCCGTGGGTCCGACGAGGTCGCACTCGTCGTGACCGCCGACCGGCGCGGCGGTCTGCCCGGGAGCCCCGACGAGGCGGCCGGCGGCGACGCCGGGTCGGCACTCGTGCTCGGCTCGGATGCCGACGGCGCGGTGCTCGCGGAGATCGTCGCAGCGGCGTCGTGCACCGAGGAGTTCCTCGACCGATGGCGCACCCCGGGTGATCCGCGGTCGCGACAGTGGGAGGAGCGTTACGGGGAGACCCGCTACACCGACATCGGCGCCCGGGTCATCGCGGAGGCGCTCGCGGCGGCCGACCTCGACGCATCCGGCCTCGATCACCTCGTGGTCGCGGGTCCGCACGACCGGGCGAACGCCGCAGTGGCGAAGCGCTCGGGCGTCGCCCCGGACCGGGTGGCCGACGCGCTCACCACGACGGTCGGCAACACGGGCGCGGCCGCGTTCATCCTCCTGCTCGCATCGGTGCTCGAGCGTGCCGCACCCGGGCAGACGATCCTCGCGGTCTCCCTCGCCGACGGCGCGGACGCGTTCGTCCTGCGCACCACCGCGGCGCTCGCCGAGCACCGCTCGACGCGCCCCGTGGCCGCGCAGGTCGGGTCGGGCGCGCCGATCCCCTACGGCAAGTACCTGGCGTGGCGGGGCCTGCTCCCGGTCGAGCCGCCGCGTCGGCCGGAGCCGGCGCGGCCCTCGGCCGCGGCCTCGGGGCGTTCCACCGACTGGAAGTTCGGCTTCGTCGGATCCGCCGACGCCGGGGGCGAGGTGCACCTGCCTCCGAACGCATCGGACGCGACGGTCCGGCCGATGGCCGAGGCCGTCGGCACGATCGTCACCTTCACGATCGACCGGTTGGCGTACTCGCCGAGCCCGCCCGTGGTGTTCGCAGTGGTCGACTTCGACGGCGGCGGGCGGCTCCCGGTGGAGTTGACCGACGTCGATCCCGAGGAGGTCGCCATCGGCGGGCGCGTCGAGATGACCTTCCGCCGACTCTTCACCTCCGACGGCATCCACAACTACTTCTGGAAGGCGCGCCCGGTGCGCGGGGAGGGCTGAGATGGCATCGCACGGGATCAAGGACCGCGTCGCGATCGTCGGCATGGGGTGCACCCGCTTCGCCGAGGCCTGGGACCAGAGTGCCGACGACCTCCTGCGGTCCGCCGCCGCCGATGCGTTCGCGTCCGCCGGCACCACCCAGGAGGACACCGACGCGTTCTGGCTC
>JBJTOY010000021.1:0-13013 GCA_046074845.1 Actinomycetes bacterium
CGGCGCTCGGGTGCTGGCCAGGATCTTCGGACCGGAGGTGACCGGCCCGATCGCCCTCCACGTATCGGCGAAGCGGTACCGCTGCGCAACCGAGCCCGGGTACGCCGAGGGGTTGTCGCCGGCCTCGGTGCAGTCGCTCGCCATCCAGGGTGGGCCGCTCGACGCCGAAGCCTGCGCGACCTTCGCCGCCCACCCGGCTGCCGTCGATGCGATCCGTCTGCGCGGCTACGACGACTGGGGCAAGCTCGAGGACGTCGAGGTCCCGGGCTGGGATCACTACCGCCCGATGCTGGAGCGCCTCGCCCGCTAGGCGTCCGGGTACTCGACGGTGAGCGTCGAGCCCTCGTCGGTCTTGGTCACGGCGATGCCGGTGGGCAACGCCTTCTGCATCTCGGTCACGTGGGTGATCACGCCGACCATGCGGCCCGCGGTCTGCAGGCGGTGGAGCACCTCGGTCGCGCGATCGAGCGTGTCGGCGTCGAGCGAGCCGAAGCCCTCGTCGATGAAGAGCGCGTCGAGCATGAGGTTCTGCTGACCGGCGACCACCTCGGCGAGGCCGAGTGCGAGCGCGAGGGACGCCATGAAGGTCTCGCCGCCGGAGAGCGTGTCGACCGAACGGGTCGCACCCGTGTGGAGGTCGAACACATCGAGGTCGAGACCACCGCGGCTGCGCCCATCCGTGGTGCGACCGAGTTGGAGGCGGTACTGGCCCCCGGTCATCTCGACGAGGTGGTGGTTCGCCTGTTGGGTGACGCGCTCGAGGTAGGCGGAACACACCCAGGACTCGAGGTCGATCTTCGGGCTCACGTTCCCGGATGCGACGGAGTACACGGTCCGGGCGGTCTCGGCCGCAGCGATCGCAGCCTCAACCTTCGCGAGTCGATCGCTCAGACCCTTGCGGGCCTCGCGGATCGCCGTGGCTGCGACGGACGCCGTACCGCGTGCCTCGACCGCGAGCTCTCGCGCCTCGTGGGCCTCGTCGCGAGCGGCGAGGAGTTCGGTGGGATCGGGTCGATCATCGGGGATGTCCCGCTTCGCGAAATCGGTGAGCAGCGTGCCGACCTCGGTCCGGCGGGATGCCCGCGCTGCGATCGCGCTGCGTTCGGCCACGACCGCGTCGGGGTCCATCGCTGCGGCGTGGGCCTCGGCGTCGTCGGCGAACCCCCTCGCCGCGAGCTCGGTGTCGAGCGTGCGGCGTTGCGCCGCGTGGGTCGCGGACGCCGTTGTGAGTTCGTGTTGCAACCTGCTGAGGTCCGACAAGGCCTCGATGAGGTGGGCCGCTGCGTCTCGGCGGAGCCGCGCGGTCGCGGTGTCCGGCGCGAAGCCGGTGGCGCGTGCTTCCGCGTCCGTGGCGGTGGCCGCAGCGGCATCGGCTCGGGCGACGGCTGATGCGACCTCGCCCGTGAGTGCAGCGACCTTCGGCGTGTTCGAGGCGATGAATCGATCCGCGGCGTCGACCGCGGCGCGATGGGTGTCGGCCCCGGCGGCCAGTCCGCGCAGGTCGGCGACCTTGGCCGTGGCGTCCGCAGCTCGGGCCGTTGCTGCCTCGAGTTCGTCGACGGGCGGGAGCGTCGCGCGCTTGGCTTCGAGTGCGGTGCGGTCGCGGACGATCGTGTCCCCGGCCGATCGCGCCGCCTCGTACGCGTGCTCGGCGGCAGAGACGTCGTCCTCGGTCGCGGCGTCCCTCGGGGCCACGGCGAGGTGGGGGTGCTCGATCGACCCGCACGTTGGGCATGCGACCCCGGCCTCGAGGCCGTCGGCGAGGCGAGCCGCGAGGCCGGAGAGCAGGCGCGAACGCGTGGACTCGAGCGCCGCCTTCTTCGCCGTCGTCGCTTGCTCTGCCGCATCGAGCGCTCCGACGAGCTCGCCGATCTGGCGATCGATCGTGATCCCGGCGTTGATCTCCGAGACGCGATCGGTCGCGGCCTGCTCCGCGGTGACGGCGGCGTCGACACCGGCGGCCGCGGTCTCCGCGGCTTGGGCGTCGGCCCGACGAGCCGGCAACTCCTCCTGGACCTTCTCGAGTTCGGCCGCGAGCTGCTCGCGCTCGCGTTCCTTCGCGGTGGCGCTGTCGCGCTCTCGTCGCTCCGCGTCCCGGTGCGCTCGCGCGGTGTCGAACTGTTCGAGCGCGTCGCGGGCGGTCTGCTCGATCGTCCGCTGCTCGGCGAGGAGCGCCGCGATCCGTCCCTCCTCAAGGGGGCTGTCATCCCCGAGCGCCGCCGCGATCCCGCGCCCCGCCGCATCGACCGCGACCGCAGCCGCCTCCTCGGCAGTTCGTGCGTCCGACGTCGTCCGAAGCATCGCAGTGAGGCCGTTCGCGGCCTCGGCCTGGACGAGGACCAGTTCGCGTGCCGCGTCGTCGTCGGCGACCGCCGCGAGCGTCTCGGACTCGCGGCGGAGTTCCGCCCGCTCGTCCCACAGCTGCGCGGTCGCCTCGGCCGCGTCCGCGAGGGCCTTGGCGGTGTCGTAGGCCTTGTTCGCGGCCTTCGCCGCCGAGTCGAGCCCGGCGACCATCGCCGTCGCCTGCTCGTCGAGCGTTGTGAGCGCGGCGGCGTCCATGGTCTCGGGCGCGAACGGGCTGCCGTCCTCGGCGAACTCGACGCCGAGCGTCGCCGCCGCGTCGTCGCCGGCCTCTGTGATGACGGCACACCAGTCGTCGAGCACGGCATCGAAGAGGTGCTCCACGTCGCGCTCGGCGTCCTTGACCGCATCGGAACGCCGGGTGGACTCCTGCCGGAGGATCTCGACGGCGTCGAGGAACCGACCCGTGTCGAACAGCGCGCGCAGCAGCTTGAGTCGATCCTTCGAGTCGGCCCGCAGCACCTCCGCGAAGCGGCCCTGCGGCAACAGGATCACCTGCTGGAACTGGTCGGCGTCGAGCCCGATGATCCTCGTCACCTCGGACTTCACGTCAGCGATGCGCGTGGAGACGGGCTTCCAGGTCGTGCCGTCCCGTTCGCTCAGGGCCACCGAAGCAGGGTGGGGCGTCTTGAGCCCGGGGCGGGGGTACGAGGGCGAACGGTCGATCCGGTACTGCCGGCCCTGGATCTCGAACTCGAACGTCACGCTCGTCGTCGTGGCGGGCGTCGCGAAATCGGAGCGCAGTCGATCCGCATGTTTGCCGCGAGCGCCTGCCGCCTCGCCGTACAGCGCGAAGACCATCGCGTCGAGCACCGTGGTCTTGCCGGCGCCGGTCGGCCCGGTGATGAGGAAGAGGCCGTGACCGCTGAGCTTGGTGAAGTCGATCTCCCACGTGCCCGGGAAGGGCCCGAACGCGGAGAACTCGATCCGCATCGGCCTCATCGGTCCATCACCTGCTGCACGGCGCCGATCAGCAGGTCGCGACGCTCGCCCTCGAGTCGCTCCTGGCGGACGTCGGACCAGTAGCCGTCGGTGATCTGTTCGGGAGACAGGCGCTCCATGGCCTCGAGGTCGGGGCCGTCGAACCGCTCCCGGCCACCGAGCCCCGTGTACTCGAGCGCGACCGCGTGCGGGAAGCGCTCCCGCAACTGGCCCATGGCGTTGATGCGGACCTCGGGATCAGTGAGCTTTGCGCGCACCCACTTGTCGGCGGCGCCCTCGTGCTCCTTCGCCGACAGCAACTCATCGAGCGAGCCCTCGATCGTGGCGACACGGCGCCCGACCGGCACCTCGCGGGTCTCCACCTCGATGGAGCCGTCGGGCGCCATCTCGACGATGCGCACCGACTTCGTGCCCTCCTCGCTGAACGAGTACGGGATCGGCGAACCGGAGTACGCGATCGACCCGCCCTCGAAGGCCTGGGGCCGGTGGATGTGGCCGAGCGCGGTGTAGGAGAAGCCCTCGAACACATCGAGCGCGACGCGGTCGGTGCCGCCCACCCGCAGCGTCTTCTCCGACAGCGAGGTCTCGACGTTGCCGGCGACGAACGCGTGGGCGAGCAACAGGGAGCGGGTGTTACCGATGGCCGTGCGGGCGTCGCGGAGCGCATCGCGCATCGCACCCTCGTGCGTGCGCTCGACGCCGAGATCCGGGTACTGGCCCGACTCATCCCGGGTGAAGTACATGCACGGGTCGAGGAAGGGGAGCGGCACGATCGCGAGCGGGCCGTCCTCGCACTGCACGACGATCGGCGAACCGGCGACGTCGCGGTCGATCGAACCGCGGACGTGCACCCCGAAGGCCCCGAAGGCCCGCGCGCCGAACCCGACGCGCGTGTTGTTGTCGTGGTTGCCGGGGATCAGGGCGACGGTGGCGCCAGCGTTGCGGATCTCCGCGATCGCGAGGTCGAGCAGTTCGACGGCGTCCTCGGGCGGGACGCTGCGGTCGTAGACGTCGCCGGCGATCGCCACGAGGTCGATGTGGTCGGCCCGGACCGTGTCCACGAGCCATTCGACGAAGGCGCGCTGGTCGTCGATGAGCGGCATGCGCTCGAACTGACGACCCAGATGCCAGTCGCTGGTGTGGAGGATCCTCATCGTGCTCCCGGTGCTCGGACTCCGTCGCGGACCCCCTCGGCCCGCAAGCACGGCACTCTCCCACGGAGGTCGGACATCGGTGATCTCGCCGGTGGTGGGGCGGGGACAGGGGGGCAGGGCCAGCCCCACCACCGGGCGATCTCAGGGGCGGCCCTAGGAGGCCGCGGCGATCTCGGCGAGGGCGGCCCGGTGCCGTTCGACCGCCCAGTCGGCGCTCTCCCGGCACACGCTCGGGTGGAAGCCGGTGGCGTTGAGGACGTGCTCGACTTCGGCCGGGTCGCCGCCCTGCTCGAGGAGCACGAGGGCGAGCCGCCGGGACCGGCGACGGGCGTGGTCGAGGGCCGACTCGGTCAACTGGGCCGCCACGTAGTCCTCGTGCTGGGCCTGCAGGTACTCGGGCAGGCGGCGCACGTGGCGGCGGTTCACGGGCGGCACGTTGCGGCGCACCGCGTAGGTCTCCTCGGCGGTGACGCTCGCCAGATCGAACTGCACGAGCCGCTCGAACGAACGGACGAGCGGGGTGGACGCGCCGTCGCGGTACCCGAGGCCGAGCGCCTTCGACAGGTCGGCGACGTCGATCACCATGCCGTACGGCGCTTCATCGAGCGCGGTGGCGAGACGACGCAGCAGGAGCAGCGAGGTCGGGCCGAGCGTCGGCAGCCAGAAGATCTCGGCGTACGCGCTGCGCGGGTCGTGGCCGACGGTGTCGATGACGGGGTCGGGCCAGGGGTGGACTTCGAGGGTCGTGGGCATGGTCGCCTCCTGGTTCAGGCGGACGTCGGCAGCGGGGGAAGTACGAGGACCTGTCCCGGGAGTATCAGGTTGGGATTCGATCCGATGACCGTGCGGTTCGCGTCGTAGATCGCCCGCCACGCTCGGTCGATGTCGCTGGCCGGCGCGGTCGGCGGGAGTCGGTGCGCCGCGATCGTCCAGAGGCAGTCGCCGGGTACGACGGTGTAGGTGTCTGCCGGCTCAGGCGCCGCCGGTGCCGCAGGTGTGCCGGCGGCCGGCTGGGTCCCGGCGTACGGCAGTGGGATGCGAGCGGGCGACCTCGTGGTCGTGGAGGGGCGACGCGGGCGACGGGGCACAGGGCGACGAGTCGTGGTGGTCGGAGCCGGTCGCGTCGTCGTGGTCGTGGCGACGGTCGAGGTCGTGGTGCGTGCGTCCAGGTCGTCGAGGCCGACGGTGCCGTGCGGCCCGGAATCGCCCGTCGGGTCGGCTGGATCCGGGTACCAGGTGCCGCTCGGGGCAGCGGGTCCGTCCGAGGTCGTGGCCGGGCCCTCGAGCCAGTCCCGCACGGATGGCGCCCTGCGGTCGCCCGAGGTCACCGCGCTCGCCGGACCGACCCACGACGTCATGGCGATCACTGCGATGCAGGACGCCGCCGTGCGTCGAGCGATCGGCGGGCTGATGCGCCCCAGCACGGCCGCGAGCCGTCGGGCGCGTCCGAGGTGATCGAGGATGCCGGCGAGGACTGCCGGGAGGATCACGACGGCAGCGACCACGACGGCCGCAAGCGCTGCTCTGGTCGCGATGGCGGTCGCCGTCGCGTCGAGTGCCTCCCGGCCCATCCCCGCTCCCTTCCTTGGGTGCCTTCGACCGGTGCCGTTGTGCGCTGCTGAGTCACAGTGCACGACACCAGTCACGCAACGTCCTGTTGCGTGCGACAACATCGCGTTGCGACCCGTCGCGTGTCAAGCGCGAACTTCGCGGCGCTTCATCGAAATTCGCCGTTGATTCCCTCGTGTGCGTTCGCGTACGGTGCACACACCTTCGAGCGAGGAGTCCACGGATGGACGAAGCGTTCTGGGAGATCACGGAGGATCTCCGCCGTAGCGAGACCGACGAGCGATACGCCGAGGCTCTCGCGATCTACGCCGCCGGGATCGGTGCCCGACCGTTCCGCGAGCAGTTGCGTCGCGTCCCGGTCGGCGAATCGGTCTCGGTCGTCACGCGGGACGGTGCCTGGATCACCGGGCGCGTGATCGCGGTCGGGCTCGATTGGTTGCGGATCGCCGAGTCCTACGACGACGAGGGTGCTGCGAGGGCACGGGTGCGACGGCACCACGACGTGCGTGTCGATGCCGTCGTGCGCGTCATCCGGGAGGTTCGGTGATGGCGCTGCATCAGCGCAGGGCCCGCTCCGTGGCCGCTCGTTCGAGCCGGGCGATGAACGCGGCGAGGGCGTCCGGCGACACCCGCCAGACCCCACGGCGCCCGATCTTCACCGCGGTGAGCTCGCCGGAACGCATGAGCGTGTACACCTGCGAGACGGTGACGCGCAGGACGTCGGCCACCTCGTCTGGGGTCATGAACCGTGCGGTCTCCGCCATCCCTGTGCCTCACTCCACGCGCAATCCGTTGCGTCGGCCGGCGTGGATCGTAACGGTCAGGCCCGCGTGCTGTGAAGGGGCATCGTCGTGATCCGGCTGAGAACGCGCGATGGTCGTCTCCGTCTCCCGGACGCGCGCATCGGGATCGGTCTCGGACTCGTCGCACTGTCGGTGCTCGGTGGGCTGCGCCTCTCGGGCGCGAGCACGCAGGGTCGGGAGGTGCTCGCGTACGTCGCACCGTTCGCAACCGGGCACCTCATCGAGCGCAGCGACCTCACGGTGGTCGTCGTCCGCGCGGACGGACCGAGCGCGCGGACCTTCGTCGACGCCGCAGCGCACGCTCGGGTGGTCGGGCGGCCGCTGGCCCGAGCGGTCCAGGCGAATGGACTCGTCCTGACCGGAGACCTCGGTAGGTCGACGCCGGAAGTCCGTGAGATCACGGTACCGGTTGCCGCCGAACATGCCCTCGGGGGCGATCTCGAACCCGGTGATCGGGTGGACGTCCTCGCGACCTTCGACCGGGAGGGAGACACGGCGCGCACCCTCATGGTGACGAGTGGTGCTGAGGTCGTCGCAGCAGTGCGCGACGACGCCGTCTTCGGGGGTGCCGGTTCCGTAGCGGCCCTCACGCTGTCCGTGCGCAACGAGGACGCGATGTACGTGGTGTTCGCAGCCCGGACCGCCGACCTCGATGTGGTCCGCACCGCCGTGGTGCCCGATGGACGTACCCGGGTCGACATCTCGGAGGTGCCGTGATGGCAGCACCTTTGGTCATCGTCACCTGCAGCCTCGGCGCCGCCTGGGAGACCGAGTTCGTCCGCGCCGCTGCGCATCCGGCCCTCGGGGTGCACGTCGGCGCGCGGTGCGCCGAACCCGGCCAGGCCCTCGGGGTCGCGATGCGGGATGCACCGTTCGCAGTCGTCGCCGACGGGGTGCCGGGGTGGTGGGATCTGGAGACGGTCCACCGGCTCGCGGCCTGCGGGACGGCCCTCGTGGTCGTCGGCGGTCCCGCCCCGCCCGGTGGCGTCGCGGCCGAGCACGACACTCCCGAGGCGATCGCCGGCGCGCTGTTGCGCCTGGAGCCGGGTGCCTCGGTGGAGGCCCCCGTGTCGCCGGCGATCGATGCGCCGGCCGGCCAACTCGTCGCGGTGTGGGGTGGCTCCGGGTCCCCGGGCCGCACGACGGTGGCGATCCACCTCGCCGCGGCCGCCGCCCGGATCCGCTCCGACGTACTGCTCGTCGACGGGGACGTCTGGGCGCCCTCGGTCGCGCAACGCCTCGGACTCCACGACGGTCGTGGACTGGTCCACGCGGCACGAGGGGCCGATGACGTCGCGCTCGAGGGCGCGACCGCGCGTCTCGGATCGATGGAGGTGCTGCCAGGGCTGGGACGGGCCGAACTCTGGCCCGAGGTCGGCGAGGCTGCATCGGGCGCGCTGCTCGATCGGATCCGCCGACGGTTTGGGCTTGCAGTCGTGGATCTCGCGCACCCGATCGAGGAGGACGAGGCGCTCTCGTTCGACCACGTGCCCTTCCGTCGCAATCTCCTGACCCGCATGGTGCTGGAGCGAGCCGATCGGATCATCCTCGTCGTGGCCGGGGATCCGATCGGCCTCCGTCGCGGCATCGGGGCCCGCGATGCGCTCGTCTGTGAACTGCCGGGAGCATCGGCGCCGCTCGAGGTCGTGGTGAACCGTGTCCCGGCGACGCGCGTCCGTGAGGTCGGGGCCGCGATCGGGACCCACCTCGGGCTACCGGTCGCCGCCACGATCGGCATCGACCGGTCGGCGGACACCGCGCTCTGGCGCGGGTGCCTGACCAGCGAGGTCGGCGGGCGCTCCTCCATCTGGTCGGCGACCTGTGACGTCGCGGGTCGGTGGGTCGCGTGAGCCCCACGAGCGGATCGGGTGCCGTGGAGGCGGAAGTGCGCGCCCTCGTGCACGAGCGACGGATCGCGCTCGACGACGATGCGGGTCTCCAGGCCGCGGTCGACGAGGTGCTCGCCGCGCACGACGAGCGGTTCCTGGCCGGCCGCGCCGCACCACTCACCGGCGAGGAGGTGCGAGCGCTGCGTCATCGCATCACGGGGTACGGACCGCTCACGCCACTGCTCGAGGACGACGGGATCGAGGAGATCTGGATCAACCGACCGGACCGGGTGTTCGTCGCTCGGGGCGGGGTGGCCGAACTCACAACGGTCGTCATGACGGCGGCGGAGGTGGCGCACGTCGTCGAGCGCATGCTGGCCCGCGCGGGGCGCCGGCTCGATCGGGCCCAACCGTTCGTCGACGCCCGCCTACCGGACGGCAGCCGCCTGCACGTCGCCGCCCCGCCGATCACGGATCACTGGTCGGTGAACATCCGGAAGTTCACGGGCCTGCGTGCCCACACGCTGGACGAACTGGTCACGCTCGGTTCGTTGTCGGTGCCTGCGGCGCGGTTCCTCGCCGCCGCCGTGGTCGCCGGGGCCAACATCGTGGTCGCCGGTGCCGTCGGTGCGGGGAAGACGACCCTGCTGAGCAGTCTCACCGCCTGCATCCCGGCCGCGGATCGGATCGTCACCTGCGAGGAGGTGTTCGAACTCCGGATCGCGCGGCCGGACGTGGTCGCGATGCAGTGCCGGCAGGTGAACCTCGAGGGTGCGGGCGCGGTGACGCTGCGCGACCTCGTGCGGGAGAGCCTGCGCATGCGCCCTGACCGGATCATCGTCGGGGAGGTGCGCGGGCCCGAGACCCTCGACATGCTCCTCGCCCTCAACAGCGGTGCCGTCGGGATGACATCGGTACATGCGAACAGTGCGCGGGAGGCGATCCGCAAGCTCACGACCCTCCCGCTGCTCGCGGGTGAGAACCTCGACCGGCGGTTCGTGGCCTCGACCGTGGCCTCGTGCGTGGAGCTCGTGGTGTTCTGCGAACGGCGGGCGGATGGTCGGCGCATCAGCGAGATCGTGTCGGTGGGCGATCAGATCGGGACCGACGCGCCGACGCTCGGTCCGATCTTCGAACGCCGCGGCGGTGATCTGGCGTGGACGGGGGAGCGCCCGTCGGCGCCGCGCTACGAACGCGCCGGCATCGACCTCGGCACGGTGCTGCGGTGACGCTCGTGGTGGCGCTCCTGTTCGCGTCCGGGATGCTGTGCATCCTCGGACCGCGTTCCCGGCGGATCCGTCCGGGTCGCGTGAACCGTCCCGAGGGCCGCCAGGTCGTGGTGAGTGCGGCCGGGGGTCTGGGGGCAGCGTTGGTGGCGCTCGTCGTCGTGGGAGTGCCGATGATCGCAGCCATCGCCGGTGTCGCCGGTGCCTGCGCGCCGATCGCCTCGCGACGCGCCGGACGGCGTCGGTGCGCCGAGGCACGCCGGGCGGCCTGGCCGGAGGCGGTGGAACTGCTCGCCGGGACGGTCCGCTCCGGGGAGACACTCGTCGGCGCGATCGGGCTGGCGGCCGAACGTGGACCGGAGGTGCTGCGGGGGGACTTCGCCGCGGTGGCCGCCGAGCAACGGGTCTCCGGCGACCTCGGACGCGCGCTGGAGCGGATGCGGACCGCGGTGGCCGATCCGATCGTCGATCGGGTGGCCGCAACGCTGCTGCTCATCCACCGGGTCGGGGGGAGCGCCTCGGCCGAGGTGTTGCACACGTTGGCGACGTTCTTGCGGGACGACCTCGCCCTGCGCCGGGAGGTCGCGGCCCGGCAGTCGTGGACCACCGTGGCTGCACGCGTCGCGGTCGCTGCCCCGTGGCTGGTGGTGCTGCTGGTGAGCGCACGGGGCGAGGGACGCGATGCGTACTCGACGCCGGTAGGCGCCGTCGTGCTGGCCATCGGTGCGCTCGTGACCATCGTCGGGTACCGGGTGATGGTGGTGACCGGGCGCATCGACGATGCGCAGATCGCGGCGATCGCATGAGCGTCCTGCGAGCCTCGGGCACGGTCGCGCTCGCCCTCGCCGGGCTGTGGTGCATCGTCGCCTCGGTGCCGTGGTTCGGCCGCGTCCGTCTCGCTGAGCGACTGGATCCCTACGTGGCGGGGGCACCCGTGTCGCCGTCACCATGGGCTTGGGGAGGGGTGCGCAGGGTCATCGGTGCTCGCCTCGCCCGGCACCTCCGGTCCGAGGACCTCGCGAGTCGCCTGGCGGTGCTCGGGACACGGGACGTGGTCGCCGCCCGGATGGAGCAGTCGGTCTGGGTCCTCGTGGGTTCCACGGTCGGCCTCGCGGTCGCGGCTGGTGCGGCGGCTCGGGGCGGAGTGGCTCCGATGCTGGCCGTCGCGCTCATTGCGTGCGGCGCCTGCGGCGGTGGCCTGCTGTGGGACCGGCGTATCACCCGCGCCGTCACCGCACGGCGCGCGGCTGCGGCGTCGACGTTCCCGACCATCGCCGATCTGCTGTGCCTCGCGGTGACCGCGGGCGAGAGTCTGCGCGGAGCACTCGAACTCGTCGCCTCGACCGCGCAGGGGCCGCTCGCCGACGAGATCGCCACGAGTCTGCGCGAGGCCCGAGCCGGACGCCCTCTCGCCGAGTGTCTCGTCGAGCGCGCCGGCATGCTCGGGGAACCGGGGTTCGAACGCTTCGTGCGCGCCGTGGTGGCCGCGTCGGAGCGCGGGGTCGCCGTCGGCGACGCGTTGCGGGCGATGGCCGGCGACGCGCGCGACGCGCAACGGGTCGGCCTGCTGGAAGCAGCGGGTCGCAAGCAGGTGACGATGCTCATCCCGGTCGTCACCCTCATCCTCCCGGTGGCGCTGGTCTTCGCCTTCTTCCCGGGAGCCATCGCCATCAGGAACCTGACGTGAGGAGCGCACGGATGCGGAACGAGATCGAACGCGGATCGGACACGGAGGTCGTGACCGAACGGGAGGGTGAACGAGGGTCGATCCCGGAGTGGGTCATGCTGCTCGTGATGGGGATCGGCGTGGTGCTCGCGCTGTGGGCGATCGTCCAGCCGAGCCTCGGTCAGATCGTCACGAACGCCCTCTCCCGCCTGCGGTGAGCACCGGCGAGCGCGGTAGCTCGTTGGTCGAATTCCTCGGTGCGGCGATCCTCATCGTCCTCGGCCTGCTCGCGCTGGCCCAGATGGCCGTATGGATCTGGGCCCGTGGGGTCACCGTGAACGCCGCCCACGAGGGAGCTCGCGCCGCGGCGAGCCTCGGCGCCTCGACCGAGGCCGGGGTGTGGCAGGCCCGTGGTGTGCTGCAGGACGGTCTCGGCGCGTCCGCCCGCCGGTTTGCGGTCGAGGCGAGACGGGGCGATGGCGTGGTCCGGGTCGTCGTGCGCGGCGAGGCCCCGCGCATCGTCGACCTCCTGCCGGGGTTCCCGGTCGAAGGTGTGGGCACGGTGGTCGACGAGGCGACGGTGGTGCCGTGAGCGGCGACGAGCGGGGGAGCGCAGTCGTGGAGACCGCGCTCCTCGGCGCGCTGCTCTTCGGACTCGCGGTCCAGGTCCTCGTCGTCGTGGGTCAGGTCCAGCGGGCGGCGCTCGCGACCGCGTCGGCGTCCCGCGAGGTCGGGCGGGTGGTCGCGGCCTCGTCCACCGAGGCCGAGGCGGCGTGGCGGACCCGTGCGGTCACGGTCACCGCAGCCCGCGACCACGGGCTCGGCGACGACGCGCTCGCCGTCCGGGTCTCCGGGGTGCGAGGCCGGGGCGCGCTGATGCGGGTCGAGGTGTCGACCGAGGTCCCGATCGTGGATGTCCCGCTGCTCGGACCGTTCCTCAGGCGGGTCGCGGTTCCGGTGATCGCAGCGCACACCGTCCGCTTGGACCGGTACGCGAGCGCACCGTGAACCGCGGAGCGGAGGAGGGCTCGGTCACCGGCATGCTCGTCGTGGTCATGGTGGTCGTGCTCGCGTTCGCGGGCCTTGCGCTCGACGGGACCCGCCTGCTCCTCGCCCGCCGGGACCTCCAGGCCCTCGCCGACTCGGCCGCGTTGGCCGGAGCGTCGTCGATCGACGAGCGGAGGTTCCGGGAGAGCGGCGGTTCGGTGGTCGTCCTCGACCCGGCCGGCGCCCGGTTCGCCGCTGCCGCAGTGGTCAGTACCTCGGGCTGGCCGGCTGACGGTCGTGGGAGTGTCGAGGTATCCGGCACCCGGGTGCGCGTGCACCTCGAGCGACCGATCGGGCTCACGCTGCTGTCCCTCATCGGCATCGCCCCGCCGGTCATCGGCGCGACCGCGTCGGCGGACCCCCGAGTGGGGTGACCCGGTGCCGGCGTGGTGCGTTCGGCCCACCCGAGCGACCCG
>JBJTOY010000022.1:0-74683 GCA_046074845.1 Actinomycetes bacterium
TTCCGGAGGTGGATCCATGCGGAACGCTGTCTTTGATCATCTGAACATCGTGTGGAACATGATCACCGGCGACGTTGGCGAGTGGACCCCGCTCGTCAGGGCGTCGGCGAAACTGCTCAGGGCGTGCCTTTGCCCAGCGCCCTGACGGGTCCCTCTGTCTCGGTGCGAGTGATCTGGACCGTCCGGGGATCGTCGATCCCGAGCCGGGTCCGAGCCGAACGGCCTATTGGACGACCGGTGCCAGTCGCCCTACGGTCCCCTCAAACAGACCCCTTCCGGAGGTGGATCCATGCGGAACGCTGTCTTTGATCATCTGAACATCGTGTGGAACATGATCACCGGCGACGTTGGCGAGTGGACCCCGCTCGTCAGGGCGTCGGCGAAACTGCTCGGCGGACTGCTCGGCGGGAATATTGACCCCATCATCGTCCCCTGACGGGTCCCTCTGTCTCGGTGCGGGTGATCTCGACCGTCCGGGGAGCATCGATCCCGGCACCGACGCGCGCGGCCCCCGGTCCTCCGGGGGCCGCGTCGCGTGCGATTCAGGCGGCGAGGCCCAGGTGGTGCAGGGCGGCCTCTGCGGTGAGGCGGTGGAGGCCGCAGACCTCGTCGAGAGTGAGACCGCCGGAGGTGTATCCGCCCGCTGGGACCCACGCGACCGGCAGGCGATGGGACGCGGCCCAGCCGAACACCATCCCCTCGCGCATCGCGAGCGTCTCGGTGGACACGCCCCGGCTCGCACCGCCGGCGCGGGCGTGCGCGTCCATGCCCGCGTTGTAGAGCACGAGGTCGATGGAGCCCGGTGACGCGATGGCGGCGAGCGCGGCCTCGACGTCGTCGAGGTAGGCCGCGCCGCCCGACAGGACGAGGCGGGCCTGGTCCGTCGAGCGGTACTCGTCGTACGGGCTGACCGACACGTCGACCTGCTCGAGGCCGTCGATGCCCTCGATGAGGGAGGCGGTCCCCCCGCCGCAGTGGGCGTCGAGGTCGAGCACGAGCACGCGCTGGGCTCCGGCCCGGCGGGCCGCGAGCGCCGCGAGCGCGAGCCCGTTGAACGTGCAGTACCCGGCGCCGGCGTCCCGGCGGGCGTGGTGCAACCCCGAGGACAGCGAACCGGCGGTGCCCCCGTGCGCGAGGACGTGCAGCGCGGCCTCGATGACGCCGCCGCTGGAGGTCGCCGCGGCGGTGAGCAGGCCCGGGTCCCAGCCGACGCCGTTGGACGCAGCCAGGTGGTGCGGCTCGCCGGTGGTCACGGCGTCGACGTAGGCCCGGGCGTGCACGGTGCAGAGTTCGGCGACCGTGAGGGCGCGCGGGGCCCGGAACGCCAGCCCCGCGAGGTCGGCGGCCCGGAGGTGCTCATGGAGCGCGACGGCCTTGACGAAGGTGTCGAAGGGGATGGCGACGTCGTTGAACGTCTCGCTGAAGAAGATGGTCATGGACCGGGGTCCGGGGGCGGATCGTGTGATGGGGTGCTCCTCTCATGGTGGGGAGCCTCAGTATGGGGAGGGGGTCGGACATGGTCTCGGGAGCGCCGCGGTCCGGGCCCGCCTCCGGATCGCTACGCTCCCCGGCCATGCGCAGGTCGGTGCGACTCGGGGGACTGGCGGTCCTCGCGGCGGTCCTCGTGGCGGCGTGCCGGCCCGTACCCCCCGATGCGACGCTGCGGTCGCTGGCCGACCTCCGGGACGGACGGGTGTTCGGCACCTCGGTCGAGCCGGCCCAGTTCGGTCGGTCGGCCGACGCCGCGCTCATCGCCGCGCAGTTCTCCTCGGTCACCCCGGAGAACGTCATGAAGTGGGAGGTCGTGCACCCCGGCCCGACCACCTGGAACCACGTGCCGGGGGACGCGGTCGTCGACTTCGCGGCGGCGCACGGCCAGCGGGTGCGGGGTCACAGCCTCGTCTGGCACCGACAGAACCCGGCGTGGCTCACGGGCGGCTCGTACACCCGCGATGAGCTCATCGCCATCCTCGAGGACCACATCTCCACGCTCGTCGGGCGGTACGAGGGCCGCGTCGCGCAGTGGGACGTCGTGAACGAGGCGATCGCCGACGACGGGACCCTCCGGGACACCATCTGGCTGCGGGGGATCGGCCCCGACTACATCCGGCTCGCGTTCGAGTTCGCCCACGCGGCCGACCCGGACGCCGAGTTGTTCATCAACGACTACCTCATCGAGCGGGGTGGCGCGAAGGCCGCCACGCTGCTGTGGATCGTGGCGAGCCTGCGGGCCGAGGGCGTGCCGATCCACGGCGTCGGGTACCAGGTGCACGCGCTCGTGCCGTCGCTCATGCCCACGCCCGAGCAGTTCGCCGACGAGATGCGACGCTTCGCCTCCCGGGGCCTGCTCGTGGAGATCACCGAGATGGACGTGGCCCTCGCGTTGCCGTCGGACCCCACGACGGGCCCGCAACAGCAGGCGGACGCCTACGGATCGGCGATCATGGCCTGCCTCGCCGTGCGCGAGTGCACGGGCATCACCACGTGGAACTACTCGGACGCCGAGTCCTGGATCCCCGGGGAGTTCCCGGGGTTCGGGGAGGCGAGCATCTTCGACGCCGAACTGCGGCCCAAGCCCGCGTTCGAGCGCATCCGCCAGTTGCTCTGGTGGAACCTGCGGGCCCGCTGACCGGCCGGTGCGACGCGCGGGACCCCGCAGGGTGCGAGACTGCGTGCGCGTCCGCGTCCGAACGCCTTGGAGGACCCATGCCCCGTCTGCGTCAGGTGCCCCGGACCGAGGCGAGCCCGACGGTCACGATGCTCTACGACCTGCTCTTCGGTGAGGGGGTGTGCCCGGTCGAGACGCCGGGCACCGTCACCGGCACGCCGGGGGACTGGTGGACCGTCTTCGCCCTCGTCCCGGCGGTGTTCGAGCACGCGTGCCAGGGGATCATGCTGTACCGGTCACCCGATCGGCTCCTCGACCCGCAGCTGCGCGAACTGGCCCAGACCCGAACCGGCTGGACCCGCCAGTCCCGCTTCGTGTTCTCCCAGCACTGCAAGTCGTGCCGGAGCGTCGGGATCAGCGAGGAGAAGATCGCCGCGATCCCGCACTGGAGCGCGACGGATCTGTTCACGCCGGTCGAGCGGGCCGTGCTCGCGTACACCGACGCGCTCACGCTCGAGGACGGCCGGGTCTCCGACGGCGTGTTCGCCGCGCTGCGCGAGCACCTCTCCGACGAGGAGATCCTCGAACTCACCTACATCACCGCGCTCTACGAGGCGCACGCCATCATGAGCAAGGCGCTGCGGGTCGAGTTCGACGCCGACCCCGATCCGATCACCGAGGTGCCCGCCCCCGGCGAGTACCAGGGGTTCCTCGTCGGGCCGGACGACGAGCCGCCGGCATGAGGGGGCGCACCGTCGTGCGTCCGCTCGCCGCAGCGCTGTGCCTCCTCGTCGTGGCCGCCTGCGGTGGAGGCGGTGGAGGGACCGAGGTCGCCTCCTGCGACCGTCGTTACGGCGAGCCGAACGCGGCGCCGGTCACCGATCCGGCGCTCCGCGAGATCTCCGGGATCGTGGCCTCGCGCCGCAACGGCGACACCTACTGGGTCCACAACGACTCGGGTGACACGGCGCGCATCTTCGCCATCGGCGGCGACGGACGTACCCGGGCCACCTTGACCCTGGCGGGCGCGACCGCAGTGGACTGGGAGGACATCGCGATCGGGCCCGGTCCGAAGCGGTGGCAGCAGTACCTGTACCTCGCCGACATCGGCGACAACCTCGGGACGCGCCCGACGGTGCAGGTCTACCGGGTGCCGGAACCCGAGATCGATCCCGACGCGGTCGTCGTGGACGAACTCGAGGGCGCGGCGAGGTTGTCCCTGCGGTACCCCGATGGACCGCACGACGCCGAGGCGCTGCTGGTGGATCCGCGCACCGGTGATCTCGTCGTCATCACCAAGACCTCCGACGGTGGTGCGCAGCCCGCGTACCGCGCCCGTGCCCCGTTCGCGGCGACCGGGGACACCGCGCTGGAGCGGTTCGCGACCGTGCGGACCGGACCGACGATCACCGGGGCGATCACCGCCGCCGATCTCGACCGGGCCGGCACCCGAATGATCCTGCGCACCTACGCAACGGTCCGGGTCGTCGCCGGCACCTCCGAGACCCCGCTCGCCGCGCTCCTCGAACGGGGTCCGGGCACCGTGACCTGTCGGCCGCCGGCGCCGGTGGAGGTCCAAGGGGAGGCGATCGCGTTCGAGCCCGACGGGCGCGGGTTCGCGAGCGTCTCGGAGGGCGGCGCACCGGTGCTGCGTCGTTACGCCCCGGCTCCCTGAGCCGACGCGACCGGAAGGGGCACGGAGGTGCCGTCCCGGGGGGCCCGTGGCCCCGGGGATGCCGGTATCCTCTGGCGATGCGGAGTCACGGTCGAACGATGCGCGTGGCGGGTGCCGTCGTCCTCGCCGCCGGTGCCGTCCTCCTGGGCTCGGCATGTTCGACACCCACCGTGCGGGCGGCCTGCGCCAAGACGCTCGTCGCGTCGACGCTGCCGGCATTCACCGATCCTGCACTCGTCGAGATCTCCGGCATCGCGGCGAGCCGTACGAACCCCGGACTCTGGTGGGTCCACAACGACTCCGGTGACCGCGCCCGCGTGTTCGCCGTGGACGAGTCGGGGGCCGTCCGGGCGACGTTCGCCGTGTCCGGCGCATCGGCGATCGACTGGGAGGACGTCGCGGTCGGCCCCGGTCCGCTCGCCGGCGTCAACTACCTCTACGTCGCCGACATCGGTGACAACCCGTCGCTGCGGCCCGACGTGGTCGTGTACCGGATGGCCGAACCGGTCGTGCCTCCGGGGCAGACCACCGGGACGATCACCGGCGTCGAGGCCCTCCGGCTTCGGTACCCGGATGGCGCCCACGACGCCGAGGCTCTGGTGCTCGATCCGCTGTCCCGCTCGATCGTGGTCCTGACCAAGAACCTCGCCGGCGGGGCCCAGGGCGCGTACGCGGTCAGCGACGGCATCGCCGGCGGGTCCACGACCACGATGGCAGCCCTCGGCGCGGTGACGATGCCGGCCGGCGGCGCAGGGGCCATCACCGGCGCAGATGTGTCCTCGAACGGGCTGCAGCTCGCGATCCGCTCCTACGGCGGCGTCCGGATCGTCGGCCGCACCCTCGACGTGCCCCTCGATCGGTTCATCACCGGCGGCACCGGCAGCTTCGGCTGCCCCGGCCCGACCCCGGCTGAGATCCAGGGCGAGGCGGTCGGCTTCCGGGTGGACGGGCGCGGGTACGTGACCGTCTCGGAGGGGAGCGGGGCCCAGATCCACCGGTACAACGCCCCCTGAGAGACGCTCGGCACTGCGGGGGTGTACCCACATCGGTGCCCATACCTGATACAACGTCAGGGTCCCTGCGAGCGGCGACCACCTCCCTGCCCGGTGCGTGTGATCCGTTCGCAGGGACACCTCGCGCCAGGCCGTCCCCCGGGGCCGAGCGGCGGCGACGCTGCACCGCGAGGAATTGCTCAAGGAATCCTCAAGTCCTTCCGATGCTGCCCGTGATCGACCGCCAAGGACGGCGGTCGCCAGGGATGGACGGTCGAGTCCTCCGGAGCCGCTGGTTCCGGGGCGGGCCGGGGAGGAGTGGACATGGATGTCGAACGAGCTCACGGAACGAGCCGACCTCGCCGAGCCCGACCGTCGGTGCGCGCCCGTGCGGCGCGCACCGGCGCGTTCTGGACCGCACTCGGCACCGCGGTCATCGCGGTGTCGGGATGCGGTCGCCTCGTGACCCCGTCGCGCGTCGTGGAGGACCGCGCGCCGCGTGCCGAGGCGGCATCGGTCGCGGCCACGGGTGCCACCGGCCCGACGGGGCGCCCGGGCGCGGACGGGCGGGATGGCCTGCCGGGATCGACGGGCGCGCAGGGCAAGGATGGTGCACTGGGTGCGACGGGTGCGGCCGGGCTCGAGGGTGTTGCGGGTCGCGACGGTGACGTGGGGCCGATGGGTCCGGCCGGTGTGCAGGGTGTGACCGGTGCGACGGGGCCCGAGGGTGTCGCAGGTCGCGACGGGTCCGACGGTGCGCCGGGACCGACGGGCGCGACGGGGGTCCAGGGTGCGACGGGATCGAGCGGGGTGAACACGTTCACGATCGCATCGGCGTCGGTGACCGCGGCGGGCCTCGGGAGCACGACGGCGACCGTGTCCTGCCCCAGCGGATCGGTCGGCATCGCCCCGTCCTGGGACACCACCTACGCGCAGATCCGGGTGCTCAACGTCGCGCCGCTCGCGGGCGGAGCGACCTGGTCGTTCCGGCTCTACAACGGGTCGACCACCCCCGATCCCTCGGTCATCCGCCTCGTCTGCGTGGTGGGCTCCTACGGCGGCTGACGCGACACGACGCATAGGGTGCGGGGATGCGTCCGATCGCCCCGGCCCGCCGATGACGACCGGCCCGCGCACGGGTCGCGCAGCCCGGTACCCGCGTGCCGCCCTCGCCACACCCCACCACCTGGCCTCCGCCGCCGGGGCCGGCGTGCTGGCCCGAGGTGGGAACGCACTCGACGCGATCATCGCGGCGAACCTCGCCCTCGGCGTGGTGGCGCCCTACCTCTGTGGGTTCGGCGGCGACCTGTTCGCGATCGTCTGGGACGGGGACCTCCACGGCTACCTCGGCTCGGGCCGGTCGGGAGCCGGGGCGACGCCCGCCCGACTGCGGACCGAGGGTCACACCACGATGCCGACGTTCGGAGGTCCCAGCGTCACGGTGCCCGGCGCCATCGCCGGATGGTTCGACCTCCACGCCCGCTGGGGGAGCCTCCCGTTCCCGGACCTCGTCGAGGACGCGCGTCGCTACGCACAGGGGTTCGCGCTGACCCGGACCGGCGCCGAGACGATCGCGGCCTCGGCGGTGCTGCACGGCGGCTCGCCATCGTGGCGCGCGGTCTACGGCGACCTGGCCGACGGCGACGTCCTCCGGCAGCCCGGGCTCGTCCGGTTGCTCGACGCGCTCGTGGCCGAGGGTCCGGACGTCTACTACCGGGGGGCCGTGGCCGATGCGATCGTGGAGCACGTCGGTCGCGACGACGGCCACCTCGTGGCGGACGACCTCGCGACGCACGCGGGGGAGTGGGCGACACCGCTGCGGGCCCGGTACCGAGACCGCGAGGTGGCCGAACTCGGGCCGCCGACCCAGGGCGTGACCGCGCTCGAGATCCTGAGCATCCTCGACGGCTACGACCTCGCGACCATGGACGCGGTCGACGTGGAGCACACGATGGTGGAGGCCACGAAGCTCGCGCTCGCCGATCGCGAGGCCCACGTCACCGATCCGGCGGCCATGCGCGTCGATCCGGCCGACCTGCTCGAGGACGGATTCATCGCGGCGCGCCGTGCCGCCATCGACCCGCGGCGCGCCGCCGATCCGGCGCCGGCCCATCCCCAGCGCGGCGGGACGGCCTACCTGTGCGCGGTCGACCGCGACGGTCTCGCCGTGAGCCTCATCCAGTCGAACTTCCTCGGGTTCGGATCCGGGGTCCACGTCACGGAATGGGGCATCAACCTGACCAACCGCGGGTCCTCGTTCACGCTGGATGAGGCCGCGGCCAACGTCCTCGCCCCGGGCAAGCGTCCGATGCACACCCTCATCCCCGGCATGGTGCTGCGCGACGGTCGACCCGACCTCGTGTTCGGCAGCATGGGGGCCGACGCGCAGGCCCAGGTGCATGCCCAGGTGCTCAGGCACGCGATCGACCGGGCCGAGGACCCGCAGGCGGCGATCGATGCGCCGCGCTGGCGTGTGGAACTCGGCGACTGGGGTCTCCGGCACGAGACCCGCTTCGACCCCTCGCTGCTCGGTGCCCTCGCCGGACGCGGACACCGGTTGACCGCCACGGCCCCGTACGACATGGGCATGGGGCACGCCCACGCGATCCGGATCGAGACCGACGGTCTCGCGGTCGCCTCGGACCCCCGCTCGGAGGGTGCGGCCGTCGGCCGGTGAACGATCCGCGCGCCCGACCGGGGTGCGCGCCACGATGGACGCCGTCGTGCGTCGGAGGAGGACCTGGTGGAACTCGGGATCACGGGAAGGCGTGCCGCCGTCGCCGCTGCGAGCCGGGGTCTGGGCCTCGCCACGGCACGCGCGCTCGCCGCCGAGGGCGTCGAGGTCGCGATCTGCGGACGGGACGAGGCGACGATCGCCTCGGTCGCCGCGTCCTTCGGGGCCATCCCGATCGTCGCCGACGTCGGGACGGCGGAGGGCGCCGAGGGGTTCGTCGGCGACGCGGCCGCCGCGCTCGGTGGCATCGACATCCTCGTCGTGAACGGCGGCGGTCCGCCGGGAGGCACCTTCGACGCCTTCACCGATCCGGCGGCGTACCGGGCCGCCCTCGAGCAGTCCTGCACCGCCGGGATCGCGATGTGCCTCGCCGCCGTCGGGCCGATGCGGGCGCGCGGGTGGGGCCGCATCCTCGCCATCACGTCGACCTCGGTGCGAGAGCCGATCCCCGGCCTGATCCTGTCCAACACGGCGCGCTCCGCCTTCACCTCGTTCCTCAAGACCATGGCCACGGCCGTCGGCCCCGACGGGATCACGGTGAACTCGCTGCAGCCGGGTCTGCACGCGACGGACCGACTCACCGAACTCGGCATGGACCTCGAGGCGGCCGCCGCCGGGACGCCGGTGCGGGCGATCGGCCGGCCCGAGGACTTCGGTGCGACGGCCGCGTTCCTGTGCTCCGACCAGGCCCGGTACATCACCGGCGTCGCGGTGCCGATCGACGGGGGCCGGCTCGCCGGCCTGCAGTGAGGAGGGAGTCCGAGATGTTCCGCCACGTCGCACTCTTCCGGTGGAAGGACGGGGTCACGCCCGAACAGATCGCCGCGGTCGGGGAGGGACTGTTCCCGCTCCCGGCGGCCATCCCCGAGATCCGTTCGTTCCGGTTCGGCGCCGACGCCGGGCTCGCCGAACACAACTTCGACTACGCGGTCACCGCCGACTTCGACGACGTGGACGGCTTCCGGGCATACCGGGACCATCCGGACCACCGTGCGGTGGCGCGCGAGGTCATCGGACCGATCCTCGCCGACCGGGCGGCCGTGCAGTTCGACGCAGGGACGTTGCCGGGGGAGCCGGGCGCGACCGAGGACTGACCGGGGCGCCTACGCTCACGGGGATGACCGTGCCCGTGCCCGTCACCGACAACGGCTGGCGGACCATCCCGAACCTCATCTCGCTCCTGCGGTTGCTGTGCGTGCCCGTCTTCGTCTGGCTGGTGCTCGGCGCGGACCGTCCGCTCGTGGCCGGCGTGCTGCTCGCGGTCCTGGGCGCCACGGACTGGGTCGACGGCTGGATCGCGCGGCGCTACGACCAGGGCTCGGCGATCGGCAAGGTGCTCGACCCCGTGGCCGATCGGATCCTGCTCATCGCGGGTGCGGTCGTCCTGCTCGTCGACGGCACGGTGCCGCGCTGGGTCGGCGTGCTCGTGCTGGCCCGGGAGGCCCTCATCAGCCTGGCGACGCTCGGGCTCGCGCTGGCCGGGGCGCGCCGGATCGACGTGCTCTGGGTCGGCAAGGCCGGCACCCTGGCGCTCATGTTCGCCCTGCCCGGGTTCCTCCTGCTCTCGGTCACCGACGGCGCGGCCCACGCGGTGCTCTGGGGTGCGACCTGGTGCTTCACGATCGGCGGCCTGCTGCTCTCGTACTGGGCCGCGGTGCAGTACGTGCCGGCCGCCCGCAGCGCGCTCCGGGCACGCGATCTGCCCGACGAGGCCGTGGCGGTCGAGAACGCGGGTGGCACCGCGTGAAGGCGGTGATCCTCGCCGGCGGCGAGGGAACCCGGCTGCGGCCGCTCACGAGCAACACCCCCAAACCGATGCTCCCGATGGCCAACCGGCCGATGATGGAGCAAATCGTGCGACTCCTCGCCCGGCACGGGTTCGACGAGATCATCGTCACCGTCGCGTTCCTCGCCAACCAGATCCGGAACCACTTCGGTGACGGCGCCGAGTTCGGGGTCTCGATGCGGTACGCCACCGAGGACACCCCGCTCGGGACCGCCGGTTCGGTCCGCAACGCGGCCGACGAACTCGACGAGCCGTTCCTCGTGATCTCGGGCGACGTGCTCACCGACGTGGACCTGTCGGCCTTCGTCGACGCGCACCGCGCCGCCGGGGCCCTGGCCTCCATCGCGCTGAAGCGGGTCGAGAACCCGCTCGAGTTCGGCATCGTCATCACCGAGGAGGACGGCTCGATCGAGCGGTTCCTCGAGAAGCCCACCTGGGGTCAGGTCTTCTCGGACACGATCAACACCGGCATCTACGTGCTCGACCCCCGCATCTTCGACTACATCCCGGCCGACACCGTCGTCGACTTCTCGGGTGACGTGTTCCCGGCCGCGCTCGCCGACGGGGAGCGCCTCCTCGGGCACGTCGTCGAGGGGTACTGGGAGGACGTCGGCACGCTCGAGGCCTACCTGTCCTCCCACCAGGACATGCTCGAGGAGCGGGTCGAGGTGGAGATCGGCGGCTTCCGGCTCACGAACGGCGTCTGGATCGGGGAGGGGGCCGACCTCGATCCGGCGGCGATCGTCGAGGGTCCGAGCATCGTCGGCATGAACTCGCGGGTGGAGGCGGGAGCCCACGTCCGCCCGTACACGGTGCTCGGAGCCGATGTCATCGTGCGGGGCGACTCCTACGTGGAGCGCTCGGTGGTCCACGACCACGTCTACCTCGGCCAGAGCACGCGCCTGCGCAGCACCGTGATCGGTCGGTCGTCGAACCTGCGCACCGGCGTGGTGGCCGAGGGCGCGGTGGTGGGGGACGAGTGCTTCATCGGCGATCGGGCGGTGATCAACCCGGGCGTCAAGGTGTACCCGTTCAAGACCGTCGAGAGTGGGGCGGTCGTGAACTCCTCGATCGTCTGGGAGACCCGTGGCGCGCGCACGCTGTTCGGGCGCCGGGGTGCCTCGGGGCTCGCGAACGTCGACATCACCTCGGAGAGCGCCAGTCGCCTCGCGCTGGCCTACGCATCGTCGCTGCCCAAGGGTGCGGTGGTCACGGTGAGTCGGGACACGAGCCGGGCCGCCCGAGCCCTCAAGCGTTCGATCATCGGGGCGCTGAACCTCGCCGGGGCGAACGTGGACGACATGGAGCTCGCCACGGTGCCGCTCACCCGGTTCCAGGTGCTCAACTCGCAGGCCGCCGGCGGCATCACCGTCCGGCTCGCCCCGGGTGATCCGTCCTCGGTCGAGATCCGCATCTTCGATCCGGACGGCCGTGACATCGACGAGGGCTTCCAGCGGCGCATCGAGCGACTGCTGTACCGCGAGGACTTCCGGAGGGCATTCGCCTCCGAGATCGGCGACATCGTCTTCCCGCCCCGCACCCTCGACTACTACACGGCGGCGCTCGAACGGCTCGTCGACCGCGGCCGGTTGCGCGAACGGGCGTTCAAGGTCGTCATCGACTACTCGTACGGCGCCTCCTCGCTCGCCCTGCCCAGCGTGTTCGCGAAGGTCGGGGCCGAGGTGCTCGCAGTGAACCCGTTCGCGGCCACCCGCATCGGCGCGGGCTCGCTCGAGGATCGGGACGAGCGGGCCCGGCGGATCGGGGACCTCGTGCGGGCCTCGGGATCCGACCTCGGGGTCGTGCTCGATGCGGACGGTGAGACCGCGCGCTTCATCGACGACACCGGGCACACGCTCGATCCCTCCCAGGCCCTCCTCGCCCTCGTCGCCCTCGTCGCCGAGACCCGCCCGGGCACTCGCATCGCGCTCCCGGTGTCGGTGAGTCGGGAGGCCGAGCGCATCGCGGCGGCCCACGGCGTGTCGATCGAGTGGACCAAGCTCACCGCGGCCCACCTCATGGAGGTGGCCTCGACGGGCTCCGTCGTCTTCGCCGCCTCACTCGAGCAGGGTTTCATCTGGCCGGAGTTCCTCCCGGCCTACGACGCCACCGCGACCCTCGTGCGGCTCCTCGACCTGCTCGCCCGCACCGGGCGTCGCCTGTCCGAGGTGGTCCGGCGCCAGGCCCGGGTCCACGTCGTGCACGAGGCCGTCGCAACCCCGTGGGACCGGAAGGGCACCGTGATGCGGGAGATGGTGGAACGCAACCAGGACCGGGACCTGCTGCTCGTCGACGGGGTCAAGATCGACCTGGGCGACGCCTGGGTCCTCGTCCTGCCCGACCCGGAGGACCCGACGGTCCACGTGTGGGCGGAGTCGGGGAGCGATCACGAGGCGGCCCAACTCGCCGCCGAGTACGCCCGGAGGATCCGTCTGCTCGCGGGCTAGGTTCGGCCCCCGAGTCGAGGCGACGAGAGGGGCGAAGCATGGAGTACCCGCAGGACCTGCAGTACAGCGAGGAGCACGAGTGGGTGCGCGTCGACGGCGCGCGGGCCACGATCGGCATCACGGACTTCGCCCAGGATGCGCTCGGGGACGTGGTGTTCGTGCAGCTTCCCGACGCCGGTCTCGCCGTCATCCGGTCGGCCGGGTGCGCAGAGGTCGAGTCGACGAAGTCGGTGTCCGAGATCTACGCGCCCCTCAGCGGGACGGTGGTCGAGGTCAACGCGGCGCTCGAGGATGCGCCCGAACTGGTGAACGCCGACCCGTACGGGCAGGGCTGGATCTTCGTGGTGGAGATGAGCGATCCGGCCGAGGTGGGCTCCCTCATGGACGCCGCCGGGTACCGGACCTTCGTCGAGGGTTGAGGTCCGGCGGGCTCGAGGTCGCCTCGAGGGTCGTGGGTCCCGGCCCGAGGTGCGCCGCGCCGACCATGGCCTCGACCTCCGCTCCACGGTGAGGGTTTTTCGTGCCGCCGACCGGGCGGTAGCCTGCGGCCCATGCAGTGCAACCGTTGCGGTCACGAGAACGCCGGCGAGGCTCGGTTCTGCTCCTCCTGCGGGACCCACCTCGTGGCCTCGGACGAGACGACGCTGTCGATCCCGGCCGTGGTGCCCTCGACGGCCGGTGGCGCTGGACCCGGTTCGAGCGCGGTGCTCCACATCGCACGGGGCCCGAACGCCGGCTCGAACTTCGTGGTGACCGAGGGGACCCTGCAGGCCGGACGGCACCCCGATTCGGACGTCTTCCTCGACGACATCACGGTGTCGCGGCGCCACGCCACGTTCCAGCGCACCGCCGAGGGGGTCGTGGTCGAGGACGTCGGGTCCCTCAACGGCACGTACGTGAACCGGGACCGCATCGACCGACGGGTCCTCGCCGACGGCGACGAGATCCAGATCGGTCGCTACGTCATCGTCTTCCGCGCCGCATGAGTGCGCCGGCGGAGGCCCCGCACCGTTCGATCGGCGAGGTCCTCGCGCTCCTGAGCGGGGAGTTCCCCGACGTCACCATCTCCAAGATCCGGTTCCTCGAGAGCCAGGGACTCATCGCGCCCGAGCGCACGCCGTCGGGGTACCGCAAGTTCTACGACCGCGACGTGGATCGCCTGCGCTGGATCCTGACCCAGCAGCGGGCGAACTTCCTGCCGCTCAAGGTCATCAAGGACCGGCTCGACGACCACGACCGCACGGGTGCACCGCTCGACGCTCCCGGTCCGACCGAGCAGGACGGGGCGGCTCCCGCGATCGCCGCGGATCCGCCCGCGAAGCCGGCTCGCGCGAAGCGCAAGCGCAGTGCGGCGCCGAAGGGGGAGCGCCTCCGGGGCGAGCAGCTCGCACTCGACGCCGGCGCGGAGGATCTCCTCGGCGATGCGACGGGCGCGAGCCTCACGCGGGACGAACTGGCCTCGGCCGCCGGACTCACCGTCGCGCAGGTGCGCGAGCTCGAGGCGTACGGGCTGGTCGCGCCGGCCGGGCGGATGGGCACGGAGGGTCTCTTCGACGAGGACGCCCTCGCCATCACCCAACTCATCGCGCGCCTCATGGCCCACGGCGCCGAGCCGCGTCACCTGCGCATGTACCGCAACTTCGCCGAACGGGAGGCGCAGTTCTACGAGCAGCTCGTGTTCGGAGTGGTGCGGCCTCGCGAGCCCGGCTCGCCGGTCGTTGCCCGCGACGCCGTCGTGGACCTCGCGAGCCTCGGGCGACAGCTCCGCACCGTCTACCTGCGCCGTTCCCTCGACGCCGTACTGCGGGCCGAGGCGCGTCGTCACGACGACACGGGCGGGTGACGCCGACCACGGTCCTGCTCGACCGGGCTGCGATCCGGGACACGGTCGAGCGGCTGGGCGCCGAGATCGCGGCCGACCACCCCGAGGGTGTGGTCCTCGTCGGGGTGCTCAAGGGCGCCTCCATCCTGCTGGCGGACCTCGCCCGGGCGGTGCGCGGGACAGCGGTGGCGGTCACCTGCACGTCGATCTCGCGCTTCGCGCCGGACTCCGGCCGGGTGCGGATCCTGCACGACGTCGACCTCGACCTGACGGGGAGGGATGTGGTGCTCGTCGAGGACCTCGTCGACACCGGGCTCACCGCCGACTTCCTCGTACGCAGCCTCCGGGAGCGGGGGGCCCGGCGCGTCGCGGTGTGCGCCCTGCTCGACCGCTCGGTGCGTCGCATCGTGCCGCTCGAGGTCGCCTACCGCGGGGTCGAGGTCGACGCGTCGTTCATCGTCGGCTACGGCCTGCACGTCCGGGACCGGTACCGGAACCTTCCGGACATCCACGTCGTGGACCGCGACGTGGTCCTCGCCGATCCCGATGCGTACACCGCGGTCCTGTACGGCGAACACACCTGATCGGGCGGGTCCGGGTCCTCCGGACCGGTGGTACGCTCGCCCCGTGGTCGACGTCACGTTGGTGGGAGTGCGGGTCGAGGTGCCCTCGAACCAGCCGATCATGCTGCTGCGCGAGGCGGCCGAGCCGCGCCGCTACCTCCCGATCTTCATCGGATCGCCCGAGGCGACGGCCATCGTCTACGCGCTCCAGGGCATGGCGACGCCCCGTCCGATGACCCACGACCTCGCGACGACGCTGCTGGAGGATCTCGGGGCTCGGCTGGTGGCGGTCGAGATCACCGAGCTCCACGAGGGCACGTTCTTCGCCGAACTCGAGATCGTGCAGGGGGACCGAACGGTCCGCCTGTCCGCGCGACCCTCCGACGCCATGGCCCTGGCCGTGCGGCAGCCGGAGCCGGTCACCCTGCGGGTCGCCGACGAGGTGTTCGACGAGGCCGGCCTCCACTTCGACACCGAGGAGGACGAGGAGCAGATCGAGGAGTTCCGGGAGTTCCTGGACCAGATCAGCCCCGAGGACTTCGTCTGAGGCGCCCGACGCCTCCGGATCCCGCTCCGAACGTTGACGCCCGCGCGGCGTCCCGGTACCGTTGACACCCACGTAACTACGCCCCTGTGATCCGCGCGCGCCCGGTGGCGACGCGCCCGACGAGGAGAGACCGGATGCCGCGAGGCGAGACGGGACGAGGAGCGGTCGGTGTCGACCGGGTGGAGCAGGGTGTGCTCGGCTCCGACGAGTGGCAGGAGCTCGGGTACCGCGGGCCGCAGGTGTGCGCGATCGTCGGGATCACCTACCGCCAGCTCGACTACTGGGCACGGACCGACCTGCTGCGCCCGTCCCTGGCCGAGGCGCAGGGGAGTGGCACGCAACGTCGCTACTCCTACCGCGACCTCGTGGCGCTCAAGGTCATCAAGAACCTGCTCGACGCGGGCATCTCGCTGCAGACCGCGCGCAAGGCGATCGACTACCTGCGGGAGCACCTCGGCGAGGACCTCGGTTCGGCCAGCCTCGTGATCGATGAGTCCCGCACCGTCCTCGCTCGCACGGGCGACGACATCGTCGACCTCGTGCGCAACGGTCAGGGCGTCCTGAACATCGTCCCGCTCGGTGCCGTCGTCGAGCACATCGACGCCGGGGTGCAGGAACTCAGGCCGGCCGAGCCCGCCGACGGCGCGACCGTCACCCCCGCCCGTCGTCGGAGCGCGGCCCGCTGAGCGACGTGACCGAACCGCTGCCGCACGAGGGCGTCCGCTTCGCCCACAACTCGGAGCGGCAGTTCGCCCGGTTGCTCGACTTCTACGGCATCGTCTGGGAGTACGAGCCGCGCACCTTCGTGCTCGAACGCGATCGGCACGGCAACCCGGTGCAGGCCTTCACCCCGGATTTCCTCCTGCCCGAGCACGACCTGTTCATCGAGATCACCACGATGAACCAGCGGCTCGTCACGAAGAAGAACCGCAAGGCGCGTCGGGTCCGGGAACTCCATCCCGAGGTCCGGGTCAAGGTCCTGTACCAGCGCGACTACCTGCACCTGCTCGTGAAGTACGGCCTCGAGCCGCCGTCCCAGCACGCGCTCGGCGAGCCGCAGCCCCTCGATCTCGGGTTCCGTGTGGAGCCCCCGGCCATCGCGGAGACGGCGTGAGCGACCAGTTGCGACACAGCCCCCTCGACGAGGTGCACCTCGCCCTCGGCGCACGCATGGCACCGTTCGGGGGGTGGGAGATGCCGATCCAGTACTCCGGTGTCCTCGAGGAGCACCGCGCGTGTCGCGAGGCGGCGGTGGTCTTCGACGTGTCCCACCTCGGTTCGTTGCGGGTCACCGGACATGGCGCGAAGGCGACCCTGCAGTGGGCGTTCACCAACGATCTCGACCGCATCGAGCCCGGTCGCGCGCAGTACACCCACCTCCTCGACGAGACCGACGCCCACGTCGTCGACGACATCATCGTGTGGTGGGTCGCCACCGAGGAGTTCATCGTGATGCCGAACGCCTCGAACACGGCTCCGCTCGTGGCCGCGCTCGAGGATGCGGCCCGTCGGATGGGTGGCGGGGCCTGTCTCGTCGAGGACATCACCGACCAGCGGGTCGTGCTGGCGGTCCAGGGACCCAGGGCCCGGGAGCGGCTCGCGACCGTGTGGCCCGAGGCCGCGATCGTCCCCTCCTTCCACGTCATGCCGCTCACCTGGGAGGGCGAGCCCGCTCACGTCGCCGGCACCGGCTACACGGGCGAGGACGGGGTCGAGCTCCACGTGCCGACCCGGGTCGCCCGATCGCTCTGGGACGCGCTCGTCGCCGCCGGCGTCACCCCGGCGGGCCTCGGGGCCCGGGACACCCTGCGCCTCGAGGCGGGTCTGCCGCTGCATGGCCACGAACTGGGGGAGGGGATCACCCCGCTCCAGGCCGGGCTCGCGTGGGTCGTCCGGTTCGACAAGCCGGGCGGGTTCCGGGGGATGGGGGCGCTCCACGACGAACGGGACCACGGACCCCGGCGGGTGCTGCGCGGCATCACGGTCGAGGGTCGCCAGCCGCCGCGGGCGGGCTACGCGGTCCGGGCGGGGGAGCGGGTCGTCGGCGAGGTGACGAGCGGCAACTTCTCCCCGGCCCTCGGGCACGGGATCGCCCTTGCGTTCGTCGATCCGACCGTCGCGCTCGGCGACCCGGTGACGCTCGAGGCACGAGGGCGCGAACTGTCCGGCGTCGTCGTGCGGCCGCCCTTCCTCCCGAAGCGCTGAGCCCCGGGCCGATCCCGGAACCCCCACGGCGCCGGTCGGGCCCGGTATGGTCACCACGTCGACGACCCCCTGCGGGAGAGTCCCGGACCGCCAGTCCGGGCGCCGAAGGAGCAACCCTCCCCGGAATCTCTCAGGCCCACGAACCGCGGGGGCGAGGCAACTCTGGAAAGCAGTCCGGACCCGAGCGGGGACGGACTCACCGACGGTGTAAGCCGCGCCCACGGGTGCGGTGAATCTCTCAGGTTCCGCGACAGAGGGGGAGAGGGACGCCCGCCGCGGCGCGCGCCCCGCCCGGACCGTCGCGAACCCTGGAGCGCCACGTGAGCACCGTCGACCGACCGACCTACGAGCGGCTCGTCATGTCCGATGAGTTCGCGTCGCGCCACATCGGGCCCTCCGCCGAGGAGGAGACCGCCATGCTCGCGGTGCTCGGCTGCGATTCGCTCGACGACCTCACCCGGCGCGCGGTGCCCGCCGTGATCCGCCGTCTGGAGGCGTTGGACCTGCCGACCGCACGGTCCGAGCGCGATGTGCTCGAAGCGTTACGGGAGATCGCGGGCCGCAACGAGGTCGCGACCTCGCTCATCGGTCTCGGCTACTCGGGCACGATCACGCCGCCGGTGATCCTGCGCAACGTGCTGGAGAACCCGGCCTGGTACACCGCGTACACCCCGTACCAGCCGGAGATCTCCCAGGGTCGGCTCGAGGCGATCCTCAACTTCCAGACGATGGTCGCGGACCTCACGGGGATGGACCTCGCGAACGCGTCGATGCTCGACGAGGGGACGGCGGCCGCCGAGGCCATGGCGCTGTGCCACCGCCTCAACCCGAGGGCCGGATCGGTGTTCTTCGTGGATGCCGACGCGCTGCCCCAGACGATCGCGGTGGTCGAGACCCGGGCCGAGCCCCTGGGCCTCGAGGTGGTGGTGGGGGATCCCGCGACCGACATCCCGGCCGAGGGCGTGTTCGGCGCGCTCCTGCAGTACCCGGGGGCGAGTGGTCGGGTGCGTGACGATGCGGCGACGATCGCGGGACTGCGCGATCGCGGCGTGCGCGTCGCGGTGGCGGCCGATCTGCTCGCGCTCGCCATCCTGCGTGCGCCCGGCGAGATCGGCGCCGACGTCGTGGTCGGATCGGCCCAGCGCTTCGGGGTCCCCCTCGGGTACGGCGGGCCGCACGCCGGGTTCATGGCGGTGCGCGAGGACGCGAAGCGGTCGCTGCCGGGGCGACTCGTGGGCGTATCCGTCGACGCTGCGGGTCGGAGTGCACTTCGCCTCGCGCTCCAGACCCGTGAGCAGCACATCCGCCGGGAGAAGGCGACCTCCAACATCTGCACGGCGCAGGTCCTCCTCGCGGTCATCGCCGGGCTGTACGCGGCCTGGCACGGGCCCGAGGGGCTGCGACGCATCGCGACGCGGGTCCACCGCCAGAGCCTGGCGCTCGCGGCCGGTCTCCGGTCCGGAGGGGTGGAGGTGCTCACCGACGTCCACTTCGACACGATCTCGGTGCGGGTCCCGGGGCGGGCGGCGGCCGTGCTGGCCGCGGCCCGGGCCCGGGGCATCAACCTGCGCCCGGTGGACGCCGACACCGTGGCGATCTCGCTCGACGAGACCACGACGACGGCCGTCCTGGCCGAGGTCCTCGCAGCGTTCGGGGTCGAGGCCGACCTGTCGGCACTCCTCGACGGGGCCGCAGAGGTCATCCCGGACGCGCTGCGCCGCACCTCGCCGTACCTCACCCACCCCGTGTTCTCCCGGCACCGGTCCGAGACCTCGATGCTGCGGTACCTGCGTCGCCTCGCGGATCGCGACCTCGCGCTCGACCGCACGATGATCCCGCTCGGCTCGTGCACGATGAAGTTGAACGCGACCACCGAGATGATCCCGGTCACCTGGCCCGAGTTCGGCGGCATCCACCCGTTCGCGCCGCTCGACCAGACGGCGGGGTACCGGGAACTGTTCGACGGTCTCGAGCGCGCGCTCGTCGAGGTGACCGGCTACGACGCGGTGTCGCTGCAACCGAACGCCGGATCCCAGGGCGAGTTCGCCGGGTTGCTGGCGATCCGCGCCTACCACCGCGCACGGGGCGAGGCCGAGCGCGACGTGTGCCTCATCCCGGCGTCCGCGCACGGCACGAACGCCGCGAGCGCGGCCATGGCCGGCATGCGGGTGATCGTCGTGGCCTGTGACGACGACGGTCACATTGACCTCGACGATCTCAAGGGGCGTCTGGAGGAGTTCTCGGGCCGTATCGCCGCCCTCATGGTCACGTACCCGTCCACGCATGGCGTGTACGAGGCCGAGATCTCCGACATCTGCGCCATGGTCCACGACGCGGGCGGGCAGGTGTACCTCGACGGTGCGAACCTCAACGCGCTCGTCGGACTCGCCGCGCCGGGTCACTTCGGGGCCGACGTGTCGCACCTCAACCTGCACAAGACGTTCTGCATCCCGCACGGTGGCGGCGGTCCGGGCGTCGGACCGGTGGCGGTGCGCTCCCACCTGGCCCCGTTCCTCCCGTCGCACCCCCTCGTCCCGGAGTGCGGACCCGAGGGGGGAGGGGTGGGGCCGATCTCGGCCGCGCCCTGGGGATCGGCCTCCATCCTGCCCATCTCGTGGACCTACATCGCGCTCATGGGTGGAGCGGGCCTCACCCGGGCCACCCAGGTCGCGGTGCTCAACGCCAACTACCTCGCAGCCCGGCTCGAGCCGCACTTCCCGGTGCTGTACCGGGGCGAGGACGGTCTGGTGGCCCACGAGTGCATCCTCGACATCCGTCCGATCACTGCGGCGACCGGGGTGAGCGTCGACGACGTGGCCAAGCGCCTCATGGACCACGGGTTCCACGCGCCGACGATGTCGTTCCCGGTCGCCGGAACCCTCATGCTCGAGCCGACCGAGTCCGAGGACCTCGCCGAACTCGACCGTTTCGTCGCCGCCATGGTCTCGATCCGGGCCGAGATCGCGGCGATCGAGCGGGGCGAGGTGGTGGTGGAGGACAGCGCGCTGCGGCATGCGCCGCATCCGGCGGCCGACATCCTCGGTGCCGAGTGGGACCGTCCGTACTCCCGCGAGGACGCGGCGTACCCGGGGGCGACCGATCGGGCCGCGAAGTACTGGCCGCCGGTGAGTCGGATCGACGGCGTCTACGGCGACCGCAACGTGCAGTGCTCGTGCCCGCCACTGAGCGCGTACGGCGATCCGGCGGACGAGTAGCGTCCCCGGTCATGGCAGACACGAAGCCCTCCGTCACGATCCCCGAGGGTGCGCCCCCGGTCGACCTGGTCCTCGAGGACCTCGAGGTCGGTGAGGGCGCCGAGGCGATCCCCGGCGCGAACGTCACCGTCCACTACGTGGGCGTGGCCTGGAGCGACCAGCGCCAGTTCGACGCCTCCTGGGATCGCGACGAGTTCTTCGAGTTCCCGTTGGGCCGCGGCCACGTGATCTCGGGCTGGGACGAGGGCGTGGCGGGCATGAGGGTCGGCGGTCGGCGCCGCATCACCATCCCGCCGCACCTCGGGTACGGCGCGGCCGGTGCCGGCGGGGTCATCAAGGGCGGCGAGACGCTCGTGTTCGTCGTCGACCTCATCAACGTCGGCTGAGGCCACCGACCGGGGCGGCGATCCCTCCGGCCTCGATGCCGGGAACGAGGGATCGAGGCGTACCCTGCCCTCCGTGGAGCGGAGCGCACGGTGACGAGCCTCGGATCCCGGGACTGGGCCCGGACCGACTTCTACGCCGTCCTCGGGCTCGACGAGCGCGCGACGCGGGCCGAGATCGACGCGGCGTACAAGCGCCTCGCCAAGGAACTCCACCCCGACGCCCGTCCCGACGACCCGACGGCCGCGGACCGCTTCGCCGCGGTCGCCCGGGCCCGGGAGATCCTCGGGGACCCCTGGACCCGTCAGGCCTACGACGCGAGCCGGGCCGAACTCCAGCGCGCCGATCCCGGCACGGGTGAGGTCTGGCACAACCTGGCGCCGCCCCCGCCGGTCCGACCCGGGCGGGCGCTGCCGGCTCGGGTCCGGATCGCCATCGGTGTGGTGCTCCTCGTCGCCGGGTTCGCCATGACGGCCTGGACCCTCGTGGCCACCCTCGGGTCGGGCGGCACGGACCGTGCCGTGGCCACCACCGGGGTCGTGCGGACCGCCGGGGACGAACGGCGGATCACCTTCCGGACCCGGGAGGGGAGGGTCCTGAGCCCGCTGCTGCCGGACCGGGTGACGGCTTCGCCGGGGGATCGGATCCGGGTCCACTACCTGCCCGAGGATCCGACGCGGATCATCGTGCGCGACTCGAACATCCTCGTCGTCATCACCCTCGGCGTGGCCTCGCTCAAGCTGCTCGTCGGGGGAGTACTGGTCCTCGCGTACCCCCGCCTGCGGGCCCGATTCCCAGGCTCCGCCTGAGGATCCGTAGAGTTACATAACGAAGATTATGGGCATTCGGGTCGGACCGGACCCGGAACGGGTCGGACCGGGCCGGGCCGGGATCGGCCGGTCTCAGCCCGGATGACGGGCCAGGAAGGCCGCCACGCCCCGGACGACGTCCGGGTGGCCGACGAGACCCGGCTCGTCGAACCAGGCGACCTCGGCGGCGTCGTCGCCGGCCCGGAGCGTCGAGTGGTCCTCGGCGTCCACGGCGAACTCGGCGATGATCCAGCGGACCCCGGCGCCGGGGTCCTCGCGTTCGGCGACGCCCACGAGACCGACGACCCGGACTCCCAGCCCGGTCTCCTCGAGCACCTCACGGCGGACGGCCGCCTCGAGGGTCTCGCCCGGTTCGACCCGGCCCCCCGGGACCGCCCAGAGGCCCCGGCTGGGCGGGTTCGCCCGGCGCACGAGCAGCACGCGCCCGGCGTCGCGCAGGATCGCCCCGACGGCGACCTGCGGCCTGAGTCCGAACGAGTGTTCGGTCACAGGGGTCGGTGCATGGTGAGGAGCCGGGCGGTGAAGCCCTGCTCCTCGAAGAAGTTCTTCGCCGCCCGGTGCCCCGGGAGTGCCGGTGCGTCGACGCCGATGCAGCCGCGGGTGGCGGCCCGGTCGAGGAGCTCGGCGACCATCGCCTCGCCGACGCCGATCCCGCGAGCGCCGGGGAGCACGTGCAGTTCGGTGATGCGGGCCAGAGTCCCCCCGTCCCGCAGGCGCTCGACCACCATGACCGCGAAGCCCACGGCGGCCGAGTCGACGCATCCGATGAGGACCTCCGCCTCGGTGTCGGCGAGCAACGCACCGAACGCGTCGCGCAGGGGTTCGGCCCGCTGGTCGCGCTGGACCCAGAGTGCGCCGCCGCGCTTCGGACCGAGCTCGGCGCTCAACTCCCCCGCGAACTCGACGAGCGTGTCGAGGTCGGCGAGCGTGGCGTCCCGAACTGACTCCATGGCGCGCCGCTCAGGATGCCCGGAGGATGGCGATCTTGCCGAGGACGGTGCGGCGCGCCCGTGTCGCACGTTCGTAGACGTCGACCGCATCGAGCTCGGCGGCGTCGAGGCCCTCGAGGCGCTCGATGATCTGGGACGCGGCGAGGCCGTCGTAGTCGGGGATGGCCAGGCCGCTCGGGTCCGGCGCGGGGCCGCTCTCCGGCACCTCGTCGTCGGCGGGAGCGACCGGGTCGGTGGTCGGGGTGGCGTCCTCGACGATCCGAACGGTTGCTGGGACGGGTGCCGGGCCACGGTCGACGAGGGGCATCGAGGCGAAGGTCTCGTTGGCGAGCACGCGCAGTGCTTCGAGCTGCTCGACGAGGCGGGCCCGGATGACCGGCGGCCCGTACTGGACCGCGAGTTGGCCCATCGCCTTGTAGTTGTTGATGCGCGTGCTGACGTCCTTGTGGTGGGACTCCACCTCGCGCCTGCCTCGTCCGGCGAACATCTGCACGAACGTCGGCACGGAGTCCCGTGCGAAGGCGACGAAGCCCACGGGGACGTGCACTGCGTACTCCACCGCCCGTTCGATGCGGCTGCGATCGTCACCCACCGTGTTCCGCTCCCTCGTCCGGCCCGCTTCCGGGCCCGCGGAGTCTACGGCGGGCCAGCCCGAGGACTCCGGCCGAGACGAGGACCGCGACGGATGCGGGCAGGATCCACGCGCCGAAGCGGACGTAGGGCGTCTCCCCCGTCCGGACCGGGACGCGGGCGCTCATCGTCGTGCGCTCGAAGAGTGCCGTGCGTTCGGTCACGACCCCGTCGGGATCGATGACCGCGCTGATCCCGGAGATGGCGGCCTGGACCACCGCTCTCCCCGTCTCGGCCGCCCGCATCCGGCCCGACTCCACGTGCTGGGCGCTGTTGCCGCTGCGCCGGTACGAGCGGTTGTTCGTGGAGACGACGAGGACCTCGGCACCGTCCCGCACGGTGTCGCGCACCAGCGGTCCGAAGACCGACTCGAAGCAGATGAGCGCACCGATCCGGACACCGCTCCCGATGCGCAGCACCGCACCGTCCCGACCCGGGGTCATGTCCTCGGGAACCTGATCGATCGCGCCGATGAACCCGAGGCGGTCGCGCCAGGGCACGTACTCGCCGAACGGGACGAGGTGGCGCTTCGAGTACCGACCGACGAGCCGACCGTCGGGGGCGTAGAGCCGATCGGTGTTGCGGACGAGATCCCCGGGCCCGCGCTCGATCACGTTCACGAGCACGTAGGAACCGTGGCGGCGGCCGACCGCCACGATCTCCGCCCGCAGGATCGGGTCGGTCTCCGGATCCGACATGAGTGCCGACTCCGGGAACACGATGAGGTCGTACGGTCCGCGCAGCGTCGCCGCGAGCGCGAGGTGCTTGCGGGTGAGGATCCCCTCGGCGATCTCGTCCGGGGTCAGGCGCCGGTCGAGATCGTTCGCCTGCAGGGTCGCGACCCGGATCGTGCCCGCGAGGGTCGTCCGTGGGCGCGCCACGACGCCGACCCCGGCGATCACGAGGATCGCGAGCAGCGCGACCGCCGCCCCGCGGCGCGCACCGCGACCCCGCTCCCCCCGAGCCGACGGGTGGAGGAGGTCGGCGAGGCAGGCCTGGATCGCGACGGCGACGAAGGACACGACGAGGACACCGCCCCAGGGGGCGACGGCCCGGGCCGGCCCGAACGGTGCGAGCGCGGTGCCGACCTCACCCCAGGCGAGTCCGCCGAGCGGCCACCCGCCGCGCAGGGCCTCGGCGAGGGTCCACGCGGCGGCGACGACGAACGGCGAGCGCACGCCGGTCCGTCCGAGGATGCCGACGACGAGGCCGACCGCCGCCCAGTAGAGCGCCTGGACCGCGACGAGGGGCACGATCGCGACCGCACCGAAGTACCAGGTCCAGGACAGCACGATCGTGAAGCACATCGCTCCCGCGACGAACCCCGTCCACGTGGCCCGTCCCGGGCCGGCGCCGCGCCAGACCCACAGCAGGGGCACCAGTGCCACGAGGGCGAGCGGCCAGAGGCCGAACGGCGGGAAGGCCGCGGCGAGCAGCAGGCCGGAGGCGACCGCGGCGACGCCCGCGGCGGGTGCGCCGGGTCGTGCCCCCTCGGTCAGGCGCAATCCCGACAGAGGTCCGTCTTCCCGTCGGCGAGCTGGCTCATCGGGAGGACGAGGAAGCAGGACGTGCACAGGAACTCGTCGGCACCGCGGGGTTTGATCTTCGTGTCACCCTCGCCCCGCTGGGCGTCGTCCTCGGCGTCGTCGGGCTCCTCGTCCTCGGGACGGTCGCTCGTCGTGCGCTCCTTCAGCAGCACGTCGAGGGAGGCCTCCACGTCGTCCGGGTGGGTCTCGTCGTCGAGGGTGACCACGACGTCGTCATCCTCGCCCTCCCCCTCGACGTCGACGGCGTCGACCTCGTCGTCCTCGTCGACGACCACGGCCTCGGCATCGGTCTCGGTGGCCTCGGTGTCGTCGTCGACGATGAGTTCGACGTCGAGGTCGTCCTCGAGGTCCTCCTCGATGTCGTCCGGCTCGAGGTCCTCGTCCTCGCCGTCCGGACCTTCTTCTTCGTCGAACTCGTCGTCAGCCATGCGCACTTCCGGGTGGAGGGGCGCGCAACGTAACACAGGCGACGGCCCGGAACGTGGCGATCGCGCAGCCCGCGGCGAGGCCCGTGATCCCCCGCTCCCCCGGGTCGGGGCGGCGCCGCCCGGCGGGTCGGACCGGCTGGGATCCAGGGTCGGGTGGGTCACTGGGTGGCCCGGGTGACGATCTGCGTCACCGGGTTATTGCAGCGTTCTCACCTCGACCGCTGGATCCCGGTCCAGACCTCTCCGCCACCGGTCCCGTCGGGTCCCGGGAGCGTTCCCCGGACCCTTCGGCCCCTGACCGGCGGATGCGGCGGGGGCATTCAGCCGGATCCGGGGGCACGGCGTCAACACCCCTCGGCCCGTACCGCGCGCAGTGTCCGTTGCGGTGACGCTGGGCGCTCGTGGGCCCGGCGGACGCGCGCGCCGCGTGGCCGATCGGGGGTCAGGCGCGAGCGGCCCGCCGGGCTGCGGCGGCCCGTTCGGCCTCGAGCCGCTCGAGCTCGTACACGCCGTGATCCACGTAGCGCATGGCGGCTGCGAGTGCGTGGTGTCCCGCCTGCTCGTCGATGAGTCGGTGCATCTCCTGGGCCACCGTTCGGTAGGCGGGGTGGCCCTGGGGCCCGCTGCGCAGCTCGAGCATGTGGAACGCCTCGCGAGCGTTGAACTGCATCGTGAACCGGATGCGGTACGCGAGCGCGACCGCGTACGAGGCCTGTTCGGGGAAGCGCAGCGCCATCGCCCCGTGCAGTGCCGCCGACCGATCCATGGCCTCGGCGAACTCCCGCTCCACCCCGGCCTCGACCACGGCCTCGGGCAGGTCGTACCCGTGCTGGGGTGACAGCTGCTGCCACTCGATGGTGAGCATCCGATGGCGCTGCAGGTCCCGGAACGCGCCGTAGTCGGCGAGCACGTCGAACCGGTAGTCGGTGCGTTCGAGCGCGCGACCCGGCTTGTGCCGACGGTTGCTCCGCTCCCCCACGTAGGCCGCGAGGAGTTGCCGTCGGTCCTCGGCCGCGAGGCGCCGGACCCGATCGACGATCTCGTCCTCCGGCAGGTCGGCGTGCGGATAGCAGATCGCCGCGAGGACCTTGTCCTCGCCCTCCGGATCGAAGTCCACGAGCGTCACCCCGGGACGCGCCTCGGGCTCGGCCCCGCCGAGGACGCGCTGGACCACGCTCGAGGTCTGCTCGCGGGTCTCCTCGAGGTACCGGGACCATGCGCCGCCCCGGTCCGGTCGATCGACGCGGGTGAGGAACGACGGGATGACCTTGCGCAGCTCGGTGAGCATGAGGTCCGCGTACGAACGGGCCTCCGGCAGGGGGTGCGCGCGCATGCGCAGCAGGAGGGCCTCGTAGGCCTGACCAGTGCCGTAGATCCCGACGTTCGAGAGGGTGGCCGCGGGCAGGATCCCGCGCACCGCGTCGCAGGCCTTCGCCTTGATCGTCTGCTTGTAGACGAAGTCCGAGTCGTCGGCATCCTTCGGGTACCGCTCGCGGGCCCACTCCATCATCCGCGGCAGCAGGGACTGGTACGTGGTGAACAGCCGGTCCATCTCGGCGATGTAGAGCGCACCGAGGGGCGACTCGAGCACCTCCGGCGCCCGGAGGTAGCGGAAGCGTCCGCCGAGGCGGCTGTCGTACGGGATGTACCGGGTCGACTGCTCGAGGTAGGCCATGAGCCGACCCCACTCCAGGATCTTGGTGAGGATGTTCGAGGCCTGCTCGCAGGCCAGGTGCACCCCGCCGAGCTGGGCGACCGAGTCGTCGCCGTACTCGAGGCAGACCTTCTCGTAGAGCTGCTCGGCCCGACTCACCCCGACGCTCGCGTCGTAGGAGAGGTCGCCGGCGAGGTCGAGGTCGCCCGCGAACTCGTCGAGGAAGAGCCGGCGCAGGCTCTTGTCCGAGCGGGAGTAGCGCGCGAACAGTGCGCCCTTGACGACCTCGGGAAGGTTCACGAGGGCGAAGACCGGCCCGTCGATGCTCGTGAAGTACGGGCGGAGCGCGTCGGATTCCTCGGGGGTGAACTGCTCCGCCACGTACTGCATGGGTCGCTGATCGTACCGGTGGTCCCGGGTCGGCCCGGGGACCGGTCGGGGCCCGCCCGGGGCGCGGGGTCGAACCTCAGATCACGAGGTGGAGGGCGGGGCTGTGCACCTCGACCGAGATGGTGCCCGACCTCCCGCTGGGTCGTCCGTCGATGCGCACCGACCAGGTGCCGGCCCGCACGCGGATGCGGATCCGCCGACCCGAGCCGGTCCGGATCCGAGGGTGCGGGAGGTGTGAGCCGGTCGCGAGCCGCCGGCGCATCCCGGCGCGCTCCGCCGGCCGGAGCGCGTACACCTGCACCTCGAGCCGACCGTCGCCCGGGTGCCCGCGGGGCGACACGTCGAGGCCGTCGATGAACTGGCCGTTCGCGATCACCACGCCGACGGCCGGGCCCTCGTGGAACCGACGACCGTCGACGGTGACGCTGACCTCGTGCTGCCGACTCGTGGCCCGCAGCGACCCGGGGGGCGTCCCGAACTCGACCGCGTTCACCGCCCAGGTGGAGGCGTTCGAGCGTTCGACCGTCATCGCGTCGACGGGCAGCGCGATGCCGCGTCGCGGCGTGTCGGCACCCGTCTCGAGTCCGATCGCCCGGGCGAGGTCGCTGGACCCGTCGGGCGCGAAGGCCACCAGTGCGTCCGGCCTCAGGTCGGCGATCGCCGCGGCGAGGGCCCCGTCGTCGCCCGCGACGGCCCGACTCGGCGCAGCCGACGTCGGGGTCCCCCACGGGTCACCCGGTCGGATCGTCATGTCGGCACCACCCCGGAGGCGGCCACGACCCCCCGGAAGCACTCGTCGGCCGCGGTGCCGGCGGCCGAGGCCGTGGCGGGTTCCGGCGCGACGAGGGCGATCTGGCGCAGGAGGTCGACGAGTTGCTTCACGTGGCGGACGAAGTCGCCACCGGTGAGTGCGTCGTCGAGGTCGAGCACCTGGGTCAGGGACCGACCCGAGGCCCACGCGTGCACGACCGGTGCGAGGCCCGCGTCCGGCGGACGCGTCTCGGGCAGCCCCGCGTCGTCCTCGTTCGCCGAGAGGTCGCGCCAGGTGCGCTCGATCGCCTGCCAACGTCGGGCGAGTTCGCCGCTCGGCCAGCGCGGGGCGGGTGGGCGCTGGTGCTCCGGTCCGCGGTGCTCGTAGGTGAACACGCTCGCGAGCGCCGCGACCTCGGCCGGTCGGAGGCCGTCGAACGCGCCGGATCGGACCGCCTCGGCGACGAGCAGGTCGGTCTCGGCGTTGATGCGCATGAGGAGGCGGCCGGCCGGGGTGAGATCCCAGCCGTCCACGTACCCCCAGGACTCGAGCACCCGCAGCACCCGGTCGAACTGGCGGGCCAGACTCTCGCTCCGCCCGCGGACGCGCCGCTCGAGTCGCTTGACCTCGCGTTCGAGGCGCTCGACCTGGGTCATCGCCCGCAGGTGCGCGTCGAGATCCGGGCAGGCCGCCACAGGATGCTGGGCCGGATCCTCGGGATCGGGCACGGCATCCGCCGTGACGTCGGTGAGCCGGGCCGCCCGGAGCCGCCCGGCGAGCTCGCGGCGGAAGGCCGGGTTCTTCGGCGCGAACGGTCGCGGTATCTCGAGGTGCGCGACCGCGACGGGCGCGGCGTCGAGGTCCGCGGGCCCGATCCGTACGAGGTGCCCGTCGGCCCCGAGCACGAGGAGGCGGTGCGCGCCGCGCCCACCCTCGTGGCGCAGCACGACGCACCGGCCGCCGCCACGGCGGGTGCGGATCACCGCGCCCGGTCGGAGCGCGGCGATCGCGTCGTCGACCGCGCTGCGTCGAGGTCCCCGGCCCGAGCCGCCGCCCCGACGCTCGACGAGGCGGCGGTACTCGTGGAGATCGCCGAGCTCGCAGGTGGCATCGGCGCGCCAGTGGCCGAGTTGCACGGTGCTGCGCTCGAGCTGCCGTTCGATCCCCACCACGTCGCGGTCGGCCCGGAACTGTGCGAACGACAGGTTGAGCAGGTGTCGGGCCTCGGCGGCGTCGCAACGATCGACGAGGTTCGCCGTCATGTTGTAGGTCGGCCGGAACGAGGACGTCAGCGCGTACGTGCGGCGCGACGCGAGGCCCGCGACCTGATCGAACGGCACGAACGGACTCCAGGGCACGACCGCGAACCCGCGGTCGTCGATCCCCCGTCGACCGGCCCGCCCGGTGAGCTGAGTGTACTCCCCGGGAGTCAGGAACTCGTGGTGCTCACCGGTGAACTTCGACAACTTCTCGATGACGACGGTGCGGGCGGGCATGTTGATGCCGAGGGAGAGGGTCTCGGTCGCGAACACGACCTTGACGAGTCCGGCCGCGAAGGCCTCCTCGACCGCCTCCTTGAGGGGCGGGACCATCCCGGCGTGGTGTGCGGCGACCCCCGCCTCGAACCCGGCCCGCCACGCGTCGTAGCCGAGCGCGACGAGATCCGCCCCCGAGAGCATCGCGGTGTGGGCGTCCGCGATGCGCCGCAGCGCGCGCTGCTCCTCCGCGCTCGTGAGGCGCAGGCCCGCAGCCAGGCACTGGTCGACGGCCCCGTCGCATCCGGCCCGGCTGAAGATGAAGGTGATGGCCGGCAGCATCTGCTCCGCGGCGAGGCGCTCCACGATCTCGACGCGGGACGGGGCGAACAGGCGACCCCGGCCGTGGTGCCTGCCCCGGCGGTCCCCGCGACCGGTCCGGCCGTCGAGCCGCTGGACCTCCGGGTTCGGCCGGGGTTCGTCCCCCGGACCGGGCACGAACACCGGGAGGAGGTGGAAGGAGTCCGCGCCCTTCTCCCCCACCGCGTAGAGGTTCGTGAGTTCGACCGGACGGCGTTCCTCGATGACCGCGGTCGTCGCACCCCGCACCGTCGCGATCCAATCCGCGAACTCCTCGGCGTTCGACACGGTGGCCGACAGGGCCACGATCCGCACGGAGGCCGGGAGGTGGATGAGGACCTCCTCCCACACCGCACCCCGGAACCGGTCCTGCAGGTAGTGCACCTCGTCGAGCACGACGTACTCGAGGTCGTCGAGGGTGCGGGCGCGCGCGTAGATCATGTTGCGCAGCACCTCGGTGGTCATGACGACGACCGGGGCGTCGCCCCGCACCGTGTTGTCGCCGGTGAGGAGGCCGACGTGCTCCACGCCGTGGGCGCGGACGAGATCGCCGTACTTCTGGTTCGAGAGGGCCTTGAGGGGCGTCGTGTAGAAGGCCTTCGTCCCGGCGGCGAGCGCGCGCACCGCCGCGTACTCGGCCACCAGCGTCTTGCCCGCGCCCGTCGGCGCGGCGACGAGCACGGAGTCACCGGCGTCGAGCGCGTCGAGGGCACGGCGCTGGAAGTCGTCGAGCGGGAAGCCGACGGACGCCTCGAACGCGGCGCGGGGCGCGACCCCGGTCACGGGGTGGACGTGGGCGAGGGAACCGCGTTCGTCGTGGAGGTCGTGGGTGCGAACGTGGTGGTGGTGACCGACGGGACACTGAGCGGGCGCGGGCGCACGAGGAACACCACGAGCGCGGTCGCGGCGACGACGCCGATGCCGACGGCGATCGCGACCTGACGCTCGCGCCGGTCCGTCGACGTCCTGGGCAGATCCTTGCGTCGCTCGTTCACCGCTTCAGCATCCTTCCGATCAGGATCGATGACTCGTAGAAGAGGTACATCGGTGCCGCCATGAACAATAGGGAGTACGGGTCCTGGCTCGGGGTGATCAGCGCGGCGAACAGGGTGATGAGCACCAGCGCCCAGCGTCGCCAGCGTCGCAGTTGCTCGGTGGTGAGGACCCGGGCGAGCAGCAGGAACACCAGGACGACCGGGAACTCGAACGACACGCCGAAGGCCACGATCATGAGAGCGACGAGCGTGAGGTAGGAGGTCCCCGTGAGCAGCGGCTGGAGGTCGTCGCCGCCGATCCCGAGCAGGAACCGCAGGGCGGGCTTGAGGGTGAGGAACGCCACGAACCCGCCGAGGGCGAACAGGACGATGGCCGAGAGGATGAACGGGACGGCGTAGCGCTTCTCGCGCGGGTTGAGGCCGGGGGTGACGAAGCGCCAGATCTGGAACAGCCAGACCGGCATCGCGAGCACGATGCCGCCGTAGGTCGCGATCTTGAGCCGGAGCAGGAACGCGTCGGCGGGTCCGGTGAAGATGAGCTCGTTCACCACGCGCCGGTCGAGCGACTCACGGTAGAAGGTCGTGAGGAAGGCGATGATCTGCGGGGTGAAGAAGAAGCAGACCGCCGCCCCCACGAGGATGGCGCCGAGGCTGATGAAGATGCGACGACGCAGCTCGCCGAGGTGCTCGACCACCGTCATGTGCCCCTGGGAGTCCGCCGCGGTCCCCTCGCCGCGCCGCCGACCGATGCGCAACGCCATCAGGATCCCGCAGGCGGACGGAACCGGCTCGGGGCGCGGCCCGGTTCGGGTCCACGCTGCGGGGGTGCGGGGGCGTCCCCGGTGCCCGGCGTGGACGGTTCGGGCTCGGCCTCGGATCGCCGGATCGGCACGGCGAGCGTCGCACCGGGATCGAAGGTGGTGGCCACCGGCTCCTCGTCGGCGTGCAGCACGCCGTGGAGCTCGGCGCTCAGCTGCTCCTGGACCTTCTTGACCTCGCGGATGCCGCGGCCGACCTGCCGGGCGACCTCGGGCAGGCGCTTCGGCCCGAACACGAGGAGGGCCACGATGATGACGACGAGGATCTCGAGCGGTCCGAGTTGCGGGATCATGACGGGCCTCGCCGGCTGGGTGGGCCGGGCGCAGCGCCCGACGGGTCCGAGCCTACCGCCGGTCCGGATCCGTCCCGGCCCGTCCCGTCTCGAGGCGGCCGGCGGTCGCGAGTGCGTCCTCACGCAGGCCGAGCAGGCCCGGCGCGAGCGCGGAGCGGAACTCGGCGAACGCGGCGACGGTCGGACCGACCTCGTCCCGGGCCCGACGCAGGGCCGCGGCGAGGCCGAGGGTGCCGGTCACGAGGACGAGGCCGAGGATGATGAGCAGGCCGGGCATGGGAGCGCCGAACCTACTGCGAGGGCTCGGGCCGCACCATCTCGACGAGGTCGGTGAACCAGTGGTCGGTCTCGAGCAGTTCGTGGAACGCGAGCAGGTCGTCGGCGCTGATGGCCGGACCCGCGTAGTGCGCCTCGTTGATCTCGGCGGGGATGCGCCACACCTGCAGCTCGACCCCACTCGACACGAGCAGGTCGATGATGCGACGGCTGGCGTCCTTCACCACGACGGTGGCACAGGACGGGCAACGGAACGTGTACGCGCCGTGCTCGTCGTCGGCGCACACGCGCACCGTGAGGTCGTCGACCTTCAGCTGCACGTCGCCGCACTCGGGGCAGTTGGCTCGGATCGTGGTCATGGTGGTCCTCCCCCCTCTGGGTACGAGGGGGTCATCGGCCCCAGAGCGGCCGGACTTGAGCGCGCCGGGCGGGATTCCTCCGGCCCGGGATCCGGGCCGGAGGGCCCAGCCGCCCCGGGTCCGCACGGGCTCGGGCGGGCGTGGGAACATCGCCGCCGTGTCCGTCATCACCTTCGCCCACCGTGGGGCCCGCACCCTCGAGCCCGAGAACACGCTGGCGGCCTTCCGGCGGGCCCTCGCCGACGGCGCCGGGGGCCTCGAGAGCGATGCCTGGCTCTCCGGCGACGGCGAGGTGGTGCTCGTCCACGATCCGGTGGTGCGCCGGGGCCTGCGGCGGTCCCGGGTCGCCCGGACGACCGCCGCCGACCTGCAGCGGTTCGGCGTCCCCCGCCTCGCCGACCTCTACGAGGAGTGCGGGGCGGCCTACGAGCTCTCCATCGACCTCAAGGACCCCGAGGCGGCCGGGCCCATGATCCGCCTCGCCCGGGAGCACGGCGCGGCGGCGCGCCTCTGGCTCTGCGTCGGGAGCCGGGAGCGGCTGCGCTCGCTGCGGGACGCCGCCCCGGACGTCCGCCTCGTGCACTCCCCCGGCCGGGGCAAGGTGGTCGGCACGGCGCTCGAACGACTCGCGGCCGACCTCGCGGCGGACCGGATCGACGCCCTCAACCTCCACCACACCGACTGGACCGGCGGCATCGTCTCGCTGCTGCACCGGTTCGGCCTGCGGGCCCTGGCGTGGGACGTGCAGGAGACCCGGCACATCCTCGGGATGCTGCGCATCGGCATCGACGGCATCTACTGCGACCGGGTCGATCGCATGCTCGCGGCGGTCGGTGAGTGGAGCGACACCCCGAGCCCGCGTCCGCCGGCCTGAGACCGGGGATCAGAGGAACCGGATGCGGTTCAGCGGCCAGATCCGGAGGAACACCCGCCCGATCATCGCCGAGCGCGGGATCGGGCCGAAGTAGGTCGAGTCCTTCGAGAACTGCCGGTTGTCGCCGAGCATGAAGTACTCCCCGGGCGGTACCCGGACCGGCCCGAAGGTGCGCGACTGCGTCCCCGGGGGCAGGAACGGCTCCTCGAGCAACTCGCCGTCGATGTAGATCCGCCCGTCGCGGCCCTCGATGGTCTCGTTCGGCAACCCGACGACCCGCTTCACGAGATCCTTGATCTCGGCCGTCTCGGTGCCCTTCGGCGCGAGGAACACCTCGATGTCGAACCGATTCGGATCGTGGAGCCGGTCCCCGAGCTTGTTCACGAGCACCCGGTCCCCGACCTCGAGGGTCGGCACCATCGACTCGGACGGGATGTAGAACGCCTGGAAGACGAAGGTCTTGACCACGAAGGCCACGAGCAGCGCGCACCCGATGAGCACGATCCACTCGACGACCGTGCGCAGCGCCGAACCGGGACCCTCGGGGGTGACCTCGTCCTCGATCGGTTCGACCGTCTCGTCGGTCACGGCGTGGGCTCCACGGGGTGCATCCTCGCACGCGTCCGTGCACCGATGGTCGCACGCGCCGCGTCCGGCCGCCCCCCGAACCGCACACGCCGCATCAGCGCGCGGGGATCCGGGTGCCTGCGAGCGCCCCCGCTGCGCCGGCGGCGAGGAAGAGCACCGGATCGGCGCTCGCCGGTCGGCCCATGCTCCCCACGCTGAGCCCGTGGCTGGCGAAGGCACCGAGCACGTCCGGCGCGGGCCCGGTCACGACCTCGTGGCGCGCCGCGATCCCGGCCGCGGCCGTCGCGGGGGGGATCCTCGCCTCCTCGTCGCCCCCGACCGCAGGCACCACGACGGTGGCCCGGGCGGTGCCGAGGCGACCGAGCGCGGTGGCGCTGTGGTGCGAGAGACCGCGGTGGCGTTCACGGGGATCGGCGAAGGAGACCCGCAGGGCCGCGATCGGATCCCCGCCGAGGTCCGCGGCCGCCCCGAGCCAGGTCGGGGCCTCGACACCGGTGTGCCCGAAGCGTGATCCGGTACCGACGATGCCGGGGCCCATGGCGACGATCGCGACGTCCGCCCGGGCCGCGATCCGAGCGGCGAGCAGCGCCGACGGGGCCGACACCGCCTCGAGGTCACCGCCGAACGCGTGGCCGGCGGTGACGGTGGCGTCGATGAGGGACCGCTCCGACATCGCCGCCACGAGGTCCGAGAGCGCGAGTGGCAGCGACGCGCCGTCGGTCATGACGTAGGCGATGCGGGCGTCGGGCCGGACGCTGCGCACCCCGAGCACTGCTGCGGGCACCTGGGAGTGGAGCGGCACGTGCACGACGGGCATGCCGCCGAGATCCTGCGCGTCGGCGAGGCCCGGGTGGAACTCCTCGGCGCTGCCGGTGTCGGCCTGGAGGCTGGTGTAGCGCAGCTTCATGATGTGGCCGGGTCCCGGCGCGACGAACTCGTCCCGGTCGAGGGACCAGTGGACGACGTGCCACCCGCCGGTCCCGAGCCCGAGTTCGACCGCCGTCGTGTTGAGGATGACCCGCTCCCCCGGTGCGACCTCGCCGGTGAGTCCGGTGAGCACGTAGGCCCGGGCCGGCCCGTCGGCGAGGGCCACCTCCACCCGCTGGAGGCCCGGTCGCGACTCGAGGATCCGGAGCACCTCGCCCCGGCGGAAGGTCGGCATCAGAGGGACGCGATCAGCCGCTCGACGCGGTCGTCGTGGGACTTGAACGGGTCCTTGCACAGAACCGTGCGTTGGGCCTGATCGTTGACCTTGAGGTGCACCCAGTCCACGGTGTAGTCCCGCTTGCGCTCCTTGGCCCGGGCGATGAACGCGCCACGCAGGCGGGCCCGCGTGGTCTGCGGGGCCTCGTCGATCGCCCGTCGGATCGCCTCGTCATCGGTGACGCGCTCGACCTGATCGCGCTTCTCCATGAGGTAGTAGGGCGAACGCGACCGGGTGACGTCGTGATACGACAGATCGAGCAGGGCGACCCGCGGGCTGGTGAGCGGGAGGTCGTGGCGCTCCCGGTACGCCTCGATGAGGTGGTACTTGATGACCCAGTCCACCTCGCGGGACAGCTTGAGCGGGTCGGACTCGAGGTGGGTCATGACGTGCTCCCACATCTCGAGCGCCCGCTGCTCAAGCGGCGCCAGCTCGTGACGGCTCGAGAACCGCAGGGCCCGTTCCAGGTACTCGGCCTGCATCTCCACCGCCGAGAGCTCGCGACCGGTCGACAGTCGGACCCGGCGGCGGCACGACATGTCATGGCTGATCTCCCGGATCGCGCGGATCGGGTTCTCGAGGGTCATGTCCCGCCACGGCGCGCCCTCCTCCTCGAGCATGCGCAGCAGGATCGAGCAGACCCCGGTCTTGAGGAAGGTGGTGTACTCGCTCATGTTCGAGTCCCCCACGATCACGTGGAGGCGCCGGTACCGCTCGGCGTCGGCGTGGGGCTCGTCGCGAGTGTTGATGATCGGGCGTGAGCGGGTGGTGGCGCTCGAGACGCCCTCCCAGACGTGCTCGGCCCGTTGGCTGATGCAGTACATCGCACCGCGGGCGGTCTGGAGCACCTTGCCCGCGCCGGCGTACACCTGCCGGGACACGAGGAACGGGATCAGCACGTCGGTGAACTTCGAGAACTCGCCCTCCCGATCGACGAGGTAGTTCTCGTGGCAGCCGTAGGAGTTGCCCGCCGAGTCGGTGTTGTTCTTGAACAGGTAGACCTCGCCGCGGATGCCCTCCTCCTGGAGCCGCGCCTCCGCGCTCTGCACGAGGCTCTCGAGGATCCGTTCCCCGGCCTTGTCGTGGGTGACGAGGTCGGTGAGCGAGTCGCACTCCGGGGTGGCGTACTCCGGGTGGCTGCCGACGTCGAGGTAGAGCCGGGCCCCGTTCTCGAGGAACACGTTGCTGGAGCGACCCCAGGACACGACCCTGCGGAACAGGTAGCGGGCCACCTCGTCCGGGCTGAGGCGACGCTGGCCGCGCAGCGTGCACGTGACGCCGTACTCGTTCTCGAGTCCGAAGATGCGGCGTTCCACGGCGCCGAGCGTACCGGCCCGGTGGAGTTGCCACGCGCCGGCGGGATCAGCCGAGCAGGCCCTCGAGTTCCGAGCCGCGGATCCGCCGGAACGCCCGGCGCGCCAGACCACGTTCGAGCACGGCGACCTCGAGGGACGGGGCGCGGAGGCGTTCGCCGTCCTCGGCGAGTACCTGTGCGCCGAGGCGCACCGCGCCGGCGAGGTCGAGGCCGGCGGTGAACGCGCCCTCCAGGGCCTCGCTGATGCGCTCCGCATCGCCGCCGAGCACCGTGAAGTCCGACTCGTCCATGAGCGTGCCGTCGTAGAGGATGTGGAACAGCTGGTTCGGGTCGTCCTCGCCCGCGCCCACCTCGGCCACGAGGATCTCGACCTCGTAGGGCTTCATCTCGTGGGTGAACACCTGGCCGAGGGTCTGGGCGTAGGCGTTGGCGAGGGAGTTGGCGGTGACGTCCTCGCGCGAGTACTGGAAGCCCTTCATGTCGGCGAGGCGCACCCCGCCGATCTTGAGCATCTGGAACTCGTTGTACTTGCCGACCCCGGCGAAGGCGATGCGGTCGTAGACCTCGGAGATCTTGAAGAGGGTGCGAGACGGGTTCTCGGCGACGATGACGATGCCGCCGCCGTACTCGAGGGCGACGAGGCTCCGACCCCGGGCGATGCCCTTGCGGGCGTAGTCGGCCCGGTCCTTCATCACCTGCTCGGGTGAGACGTAGAACGGCATGCTCATGCCGCACCTCCCCGCTCCGGGCCCTCGAGGAGCGCCTGCGACCGCCGCGCGACCTCGGCCTCCTCCATGAAGCGGAAGCCGTCGGCGTCGATGGTCGCGACGAGCGGGTAGATGCCGCGCACGAGATCGGGTCCGCCGGTGGCGGTGTCCTCGTCGGCCGCAGCGAACAGCGAACGGATCGCGGCCAACACCGCGTCGTCGCCGCTCATCCCCTCGCGCCAGACCGCCTTGATCCAGTTGCGCGCGTGCACGGCGCCGGAACCGTTGGTCGAGAAGTCCGATTCCTCGTACTTGCCGCCCACGGCGTCGTACGAGAACACCCGCCCGCGCCGTCGGCGCTGGTCGTACCCGGCGAAGAGCGGGACCACCACGAGCCCCTGCATCGCGGCGGGCAGGTTCGCCCGGACCATCTGGGACAACTGGTTGGCCTTGCCCTCGAGCGAGAGCGCCTCGCCCTCGATCTTCTCGTAGTGCTCGAGCTGGACCTGGAAGAGCCGCACCATCTCGACCGCCAGGCCGGCGGTGCCCGCGATGGCCACGCCCGAGAAGTCGTCGGCCGGGAAGACCTTCTCGATCCGACGGTTGGCGATCGAGTGCCCGGCGGTGGCCCGACGGTCCCCGGCCATGACCACGCCACCTTCGCAGCGGATCGCCACGACGGTCGTGCCGTGCGGCGCGTCGAAGGGAAGCGAGGTGGCGTTCGGCGAACTCGGCAGGGTCAGCGCGTCGGGAGAGATCCGGCGGAGCAGGTCGACGAAGGACGGGCCCGGATCCGCGCCGGCCTCGAAGATCGGGAGGATGGGCGACTCAGCCATGGGCGATCACTGCCCGCCCTTCTGCACGTAGGCCTTGACGAAGTCCTCCGCGTTGTCCTCGAGCACCGAGTCGATCTCGTCGAGGAGGTCGTCGAGCTCCTCCTTGATCTTCTCGCCCTGCTTCGACGGGGCATCGACCTGGCCGACCTCCTGGTCCCGCTCGGCGGGGGTCGTCGTCCGCTTCATCTGCTCGCGCTCGGGCATCGGGTTCCTCCAGGTGGTCGTCGGAACGATCCTACGGTGTGGTGCCGGCCAATCGCTCCACGAGTTCGAGGGGTGTGTCGCATGACGCCAACAGCGGGCCGACGTGGTCGCGGGTGCCCTTGAGCGGGTCCATCATCGGGATGCGGCGCAGCGGGTCGACCCCGACGTCGAGCACGATGCTGTCCCAGTTCGCCGCGACGACCGCCTGGGGCCAACGGGCGAGGCAGGTCCCTCGGAAGTATGCCCTCGTCCCGGCGGGCGGCTCGGCGACCGCCTCGGCCACGACCCCCTCGTCGACCACCCGCTCGATGCGTCCGGCCCGCACGAGCCGTTCGTAGAGAGAGCGTTCCGGACGGACGTCGTGGTACTGCAGGTCGACGAGCGCCAGCTTCGGGTCTCGCCAATCCAGCCCGTCGCGGGCCCGGAACCCCTCGAGCACCGCCAACTTCGTCACCCAGTCGAGCGTGCCGTCGAGCTCCATCGGGTCGCGCTCGAGCGCGCCGAGGACCCGTTCCCACCGCTCCAGCACGTCGAGGCCGACGTCAGGACCCCCGCAGTGCTCGAGTCCGGTGCGGGCCGCGTACGACCGGGCGCAGCGCAGGAACTCCCACTGGATCTCGACCGCGGTCGCCGTCGTGCCGTCGCGGAGTTCGAGGGGGGTCCGGCAGGTTCGGTCGCGGGAGACCGTGCGCACGGCGTGCACCGGGCCGACGATCGAGAGGTCGCGGTCCACGGCCCCGTCCTCGACCATGGCGAGCACGATCGCCGTCGCGCCCACCTTGAGCAGCGTGGCCACCTCGCACAGGTTGGCGTCGCCGACGATGACGTGCAGTCGCCGGTACTCGTCGGGCAGGGCGTGGGGTTCGTCCCGGGTGTTGACCAGTGGACGCTTCAGCGTGGTCTCGAGGCCCACCTCCTCCTCGAAGAAGTCGGCCCGGGCGCTGATCTGGAAGTCGCACCGATCGCGTTCGTGCTCGGCGCCGACCTTGCCGGCACCCGTGAACACCTGCCGGGTGACGAACCACGGCAGCATCGTCCGCACGATCTCGCCGAAGGGCACCGAGCGGTCCATGAGGTAGTTCTCGTGGCACCCGTACGAGTTGGACTTGCCGTCCGAGTTGTTCTTGTAGACGACGATCTCCTCGCCGGGGCCGAGGGTCCGTTCGGCGAGGCGCATCGACTCGGCGAGGATGCGCTCCCCCGCCTTGTCGGCGATGAGTGCGTCGAGCGCGTCCGTGCACTCGGGGGTCGAATACTCGGGGTGCGCGTGGTCCACGTAGTACCGGGCACCGTTCGTGAGCACCGCGTTGACGAGGTGGGTCTCCACCTCCGGCGGGTTGGAGGGATCCCGCTGGAACCCCCGGGCGTCACGGGCCGGGGTCTCGTCCTCGAAGTCCCAGCCGATCCGCTGGTCCGCGACGTAGGCGTTGATGAGCACGGAGGATGCGACGACCGGGTTGTCGTCCGTGCCGCCCCGACGGCTGATGCCGTACTCGGTCTCGATGCCGCAGACCTTCGGGACCGCCACCGTCACACCTCGTCCGGGCCGGCGACGATCAGAGGTACTGGCCGGTGGCGACGCGCTCGATCTGGCGCCCGCCGCCCGACTCGCCGCCCTCACCCTTGGCCAGCACCGTGCGCACGTACACGATGCGCTCGCCCTTCTTGCCCGAGATCTTCGCCCAGTCGTCCGGGTTCGTCGTGTTCGGCAGGTCCTCGTGCTCGTGGAACTCCTGCCGGATGGAGTCGAGGAGGTCCTGGGTGCAGATGCCTGCGGTGCCGCCCGCGATCTGGCGCTTGATCGAGAGCTTCTTCGCCCGCCGGACGATGTTCTCGATCATGCGCCCGAGGAGAAGTCCTTGAAGTACAGGATCTCCTTGTCGCCGTTCTGGTAGGTCACCTCGAGGAACCGGTTGGACTCGTCGACCGAGTACATGTCCTCGACCGCGCGCTCGATCATCCGGTCGATGGCCGCGACCCGGTCGGTGCCGCCCGCCAGCTCGGCCTCGGCGATCGGCAGGTCCACCTCGAGGTACTGGCGGAAGATCTGCTTGGCGCTCGCCTCGTCCGGCCGTTCGATCTTGATCTTCACGTCGAGGCGACCCGGGCGCAGGATCGCCGGGTCGATGAGGTCCTCGCGGTTCGACGCGCCGATGACGATGACGTTCTTGAGGCTCTCGACGCCGTCGATCTCCGCGAGCAACTGGGGCACGATCGTCGACTCGATGTCCGAGGAGATGCCGGTGCCGCGGGTGCGGAACAGCGAGTCCATCTCGTCGAAGAACACGATGACGGGCACGCCCTCCTCGGACTTCTCCCGGGCCCGCTCGAAGATGAGGCGGATCTGGCGCTCGGTCTCCCCCACGTACTTGTTGAGGAGCTCGGGACCCTTGACGTTGAGGAAGTACGACCGGGTGCGGTCGTCGCCGGTCTTCTCGGCGACCCGCTTCGCCAGCGAGTTGGCGACGGCCTTGGCGATGAGCGTCTTGCCGCAGCCCGGCGGACCGTAGAGCAGGATGCCCTTCGGGGGTTGGAGCCGGTGCTCGGCGAACATGTCCGCGTAGAGGTACGGCAGTTCCACCGCGTCCTGGATCAACTCGATCTGCTCGTCGAGGCCGCCCACGTCGGCGTAGGTGACGTCCGGGACCTCCTCGAGCACGAGCTCCTCCACCTCGGGCCGGGGGATGCGCTCGACGAGCATCCCGGAACGGCCCTCCATGAGGAGGTGCTCACCGGCCCGCAGCCGCACGCCGATGAGGTCGTCGGCGAGTTCGCACACCCGCTCCTCGTCGGCCCGGCCGACGATGAGGGCCCGCGTCCCACCGGCGAGGAGCTCCTTGAAGACCACCACCTCGCCCTGGACCTCGGGACCCCGTGCGAGCACGACCGACAGCGACTCGTTGAGCACGATCTCCTGCCCCCGGCGCAGCGGCGCGCCCTCGAGCTCGGGGTGCAACGCCACGCGCATCTTCCGGCCGGCGCTGAAGATGTCGACGGTGCCGTCATCGTTGCGACCGAGGAACGTGCCGTAGGCCGACGGGGGCTGGGTGAGCTTCTCGACCTCCTCGCGCAGCGCCCCGATGTGTTCCCGGGCCTCGCGCAGCGTGGCCGAGAGCCGCTCGTTGTGCGCGACGGCCTGGGTCAACTGCCCCTTGGTCTCGAGGAGGCGCTCCTCGAGCGTCCGGACCCGCTTCGGTGCCTCCTGCAGACGCCGAGTGAGGACGGCGAGTTCCTCCTCGAGCGACTTGATGCTCGCCTGGAGTTCCTCGACCTGGGCCGCGTACTCGGAGAGTCGCCGTTCGTGCTCGCTCGCCACGACTCCTCCTCGTTCGGTGCGGCGCCGCCCCTCGAGTGGGGTCGGACCCGATGCGGGTCACCCTAGCCACGCCACGCTGGCTCGATGCCGGATACCCGCACGGGATCCGGGTACGCTCCCAACCCGTGGCCGGTCCCCCGGGATCCGTCACGGGTCGGCACCACGTCGTGGGCTCTCGCGGACACCCGAGCGAGCGCACCTCGCAGCGTCGACGCCAGTTAGCCGACAGCACGATTGCGTCCGGTTGGTGCGATTCCCGCCCGGAATCGCCCTCCGGCCCGGCCACCCCCGGCCGGCACGACCAGGGAGTCTCAGATGAAGGTGTGGATCGACCAGGACCTGTGCACCGGCGACGGCCTCTGCGAGGAGATCGCTCCCGCCGTGTTCACGCTGCTCGACGACGGGCTCGCCTACGTCAAGGAGGGCGACAAGATCTTCAACAGCCCGGGCGGTGCCGAGGGCCTGGCGAACATCCCGGACGGGATGCTCGACGCGGTTGTGGAGTCCGCCGAGGAGTGCCCCGGCGAGTGCATCTTCATCGAGGAGTGATCCGGACCGGCCGGGCGCCGGTGGCCGATGATCGCTGCGACGATCGGATCGACGGGAGGGCCGCGGCCCTCCCGTCGGCGCGTGCGGACGGGCGCGCCCGATCCCGGGCCGGAACCCGCCCGGGACGGGCCCGGCGGGGTGGCTGGTAGGATCCGGGACGTTTCCGGGTCCGCGATGGTCCGGTTCACCACGATGTCGATGATGCGCCGGTCCCCGTCGGGCGCATCGGTGAGGGAGGTGACGCACATGTGCTCCGGCGAACCCCCGAGTAGCCGTCGCCGCGCCCTCCCCCGTCCCGCCGCCCACTGACCCGGCGGGCCGCCACGGGCGCGGTGTGACCGCACCGCCCGCCGCGTCGCCGGACCCTCCCGGTCCTGAGCGACGCACGAACGCCCGGGAGTCGACATGCCCCGTCGCCCCTCCTTCCCCGCGTCGGCCGCGATCCGCCGCCGCCGGGAACGCCGAACCCAACGGATCCTCGCCAACCGGTCCATCGCCGACGCGCTCGTGTCGGTCGCCGGGCTGGTCGGACGCGTCGTCACGACCGGGGACGCGGCCGAGGTCGGTCGGATCGCCGACGTGGTCGTCCGATGGCAGGACGAGCACTACCCGCCGGTCATCGGCCTCGTGGTGCGGGTCGGCCGGCGCCGCGCCTACGTGCCGATCGCGAAGGTTGCCGAACTGACCTCCGGGGGCGCCCGGCTCACCGACGCCCGGCTCGACCTGCGCGACTTCGATCGGCGCGCCGCCGAGGTCTGCCTGAACGCGGACGTCATCGACCACCAGCTCGTGGACATCGACGGCGTCCGGGTGGTGCGCGCCTCGGACCTCTACCTCGCGCACGTGGGTGAGGACATCCGACTCGTCGGCGTCGACGTCGGGTTCGTGACCCTGCTGCGACGGCTCGGGCCGGCGGCCCGGCGCACGCGCCCGACCCCGGAGCGGGTCATCGACTGGGCCTCCGTGCAGCCGTTCGCGGCCTCGGAGGGCTCCATGCGCCTCGCCACCCCGAACCAGGCCCTCCGGCGGATGCGGCCGGCGGACCTCGCGGACCTGCTCGAGGAACTCGGGCGGGACGAGCGTCAGGAGCTGCTGTCGGCCCTTGAGCCGGAGGCGGCGGCGGACGCGCTCGAGGAGATGGAGCCCGACGAACTGCGGGACCTGCTGCGTGAGATGACGCCCGAGGCGGCCGCGGCCATCATCGTGGAGATGGAGCCGGACGAGGCCGTCGACGCGCTCCGCGAACTCGGCGACGCCGAGGTCGAGGCGCTCCTCGGCGCGATGGATCGCACCACCGCCCTCCAGTTGGCGACCCTGCTGGGCTACGACGAGGAGTCCGCGGGTGGTGTCATGACCACGAACCTCATCCTCGTCGCGGCCGACCAGACGGTGGCCGAGGTGCGGCGCATCCTCCGGGCCGAGGCCGAGCACCAGTCCGACGTCGACGCGGTGATCGTGGTCGACGCCGACGGACGCCTGGTGCACGACATCGGCCTGTTCGAACTGCTCGTGGCGGCGAAGGAGGACCTCGTGGGCGATCTCACGAGTGGTCCCGACCCGGTCACCGTGCTCCCCGACGCCTCGGTCGAGGACGTCGTGGCGCAGTTCATCGACTCCCGGGGCTCCTCGGTGCTCGTGGTCGACGAGGACGACCGGCCGATCGGTCGCATCCTCGCCGACGACCTCGTCGACGCGCTCGTCCCGGAGCAGGGCAAGCTCCGGTTCCCGAGGTTCCTGGTCGGATGACCGCCTCGTCCCCCGTCGCCGGGCGCCGGCTCCGCCGGTGGGTCCGTCCGACCGCGATCCTCGCGATCCTCGGACCCGGGCTCATCGCGGCGAACGCCGGCAACGACTCCGGTGGGATCGCGACCTACTCCTCGGCCGGGGCCCAGTTCGGCTACAAGCCGCTGTTCCTCGCCGTGCTCATCACGCTCATGCTCATCGTGGTCCAGGAGATGGCGGCCCGGATCGGCGTGTTCGGGGGCGAGGGCATCATGGCCCTGGTGCGGGAGCAGTTCTCGCTGCGGGTCGGCGCGTTCGCGACGCTCTGCCTGCTCGTCGCGAACCTCGGGCTCGTCGTGTCGGAGTTCGCGGGCATCGGTGCGGCCCTGGAGCTCTTCGGGGTGAGCCGGTACGTCGCGGTGCCCGTGGCGGCCGCGGTGATCATCGCTGTGGTCGTGTTCGGCTCGTACCGGTGGGCGGAGCGGATCTTCCTCACCCTCGCCCTCGCGTTCCTCGCCTACCCCATCGCCATGGTGCTGGCACGCCCCGACTGGGGCGAGGTCGCGCGCAACGCGGCGGTGCCGCACTTCGTCGGATCGAAGGCGTTCCTGCTCATGGCGGTCGCGCTCGTGGGCACCACCATCACGCCCTACATGCAGCTGTACCAGTCGGCCGCGGTGGCCGATCGGGGTGCCGACCCTGACGAGTACTCGCGGGTGCGCACCGACGCCGTGGGCGGGGCGGTGATCGCGGGCGGGATCTTCATCTGCATCCTCATCGCCACGGCCGCCACGATCGGCGGCACCGGACCCCTCGACTCGGCCGCCGAGGCGGCCCGTGCCCTCGAACCGGTCGCAGGTGCCGGTGCCCAGACGCTGTTCGGCATCGGCCTGCTCGGTGCGTCGGCCCTGGCCGCCGCCGTCGTGCCGCTGTCGACCTCCTATGGCATCGCCGAGGCGATCGGCGCCGAGCGTTCCGTGTCGCGCCGTCTCTCGGAGGCACCCTTCTTCCTCGGGTTCTTCGCAGCGCAGGTGATCGTGGGGGCCGCCGTCGCACTCATTCCGGTGAACCTGTTCTCCCTGCTCATCGGGATGCAGATCCTCAACGGTCTCGTCACGCCGATCATCCTCGGGTTCCTCTACGTACTCTCGAACCGGCGCGCGGTCGTGGGCGTGGCGGTGAGCAGCCCGCGGAACCGGATCGCCGCATTGCTGTGCGTCGTGACCGCATCGGCGCTCGCGCTCGTCGTCGTCGGCGTGACCGTCGCCGGGTGGTTCGGTCTGGTGTGATGCCCGGCGTCAGCGGACCGCGCACCCACCGGTGGACACCGGGAGCGAGCCGGCCCGACGGAGCACGGGGTCGATCTCGGCGTCGGTGAGCGCGTAGGCGGTGGTCGCGGAGTCGGGGTCGACCGCGAACGCGAGGCCCACGAGGAGTCCGTCGGTGCTCACGAGTCCGGCGCCGGAGTCGCCGGGCGCGAGCGCGGCGGCGAGCACGTAGACGTCGCGGCGCGTGTCCTGACGGTCGTAGATGTCCCGGCCCGTCGCGGTGATGCGCTCGGCGATGCGCGCGTCGGCGATGCGCAGCGGGCCGCCCTGCGGGTGCCCGGGGATGCCGACGAGGTCGCCGATGCGGGCCCGGCCGGTGCGCAGGAACGGTAGGCCGAGCCCGGGGACCCGCAGCACCGCGACGTCGCGGTCGCCGTCGAACGCGACGACGGTGGCGAGCAGGCTCGAGCCGTCGGGCCGGATGACCGCGGTCCGGTCCTCGCCGGCCACCACGTGGGCTGCGGTGACCACGAGGTCGGCGCCGATGGCAACCCCGGTCCCGTCCTGGAGCAGCGAGCACGCGCGGCCCTCGATCCGCACCGTCGCCCCGGCCGCCCGCACCGCGACCGACGGCCGCAGCACGGTCGTGGAGGGCGGCGGTCCGACCTCGCTCGTGGGCACGACCGGGGTCCCCGGACTCGGCCGACCCACCGCGAGGGCGCGGACCGCGTCCACCACCGGGCCCGGGAGTGCCGGACCGTGGCGGTCGAGCGACCGGGCGACCGCGGAGGAACGGGTCAGTTCGTCGGGCCACCCGCGCGATGCGGCGGCGAGCGGGAGCAGGATCCACGCGAGGACCACGACCGCGAACGCGCCGACGGCGGACCCGGCCAGCCGGTCGAGGCGGCCGGGACGGCGCCCGGCCGGGCCGGCTCGCAGCGCCGAGCCGGCGAGCGTGCCGAGCAGGGCCCCGAGGGCGCTGGCCCCGAGCACCGTGACGACGGGCCCGAGCAGCGTGGCCGCGTCCGATCCGTCCACCACCCGTTCGGCGACCGTGGGGAGCAGCGCGACGCCGATCGCCCCCCCGAGCACCGCGCCGACCCATGCGGTCAGCGAACGCAGCAGCCCGACCGACGCCCCCACGATCGATGCGAGGGTCGCCATGGCGAGGACCGTGAGGTCGAGCGTGTTCACCCCTCGGGGACGAGCAACCGGGCGTGGGTCAGGAAGCCGGTGTGGGCGACCATGCGGTGGTCCGGTCGGATCGACTGACCCTCGACGTGCCAGGTCCGTTGCAGTACCTCGAGCGATTCGGCCATGCCGAAGGATGAGGCGGCAAGGGTCTCGCGCAGCAGGCCGACCTGTCCGATCGTCGGGAGGTACGAGAGCAGGATGCCGCCGGGACGCAGCGCCCGAGCCGCGTGCTCGACCACTCGCCACGGTTCGGGGAGATCGAGCACGATGCGATCGAGATCGGTGGCGTCGATGCCCTCGTAGATGTCGCGCACCTCGATGCGGCACGGCGCGTCGGGTCCGAGGAAGCCCTCGATGTTGCGCCGGGCCCGATCGGCGAAGTCCTCGCGCAGTTCGTACCCCAGCACGTGGCCGGTCGGTCCGACCGCGCGCAGGAGGGTCATCGTGAGGGCTCCCGAGCCCACGCCGGACTCCAGGACGCGAGCGCCCGGGAAGATGTCGCCGAGCATGATGATCGGCCCGAGATCCTTGGGATAGATGACCTGTGCGCCGCGGGGCATCTTGAGCACGTACTCGGCGAGGGTCGGCCGCAGCGCCACGAGTCGGGCGCCGCGGGTCGTGCGCACGGTGACGCCCTCCTCCTGGCCGATCAGGGCCCGGTGCGGCAGCACGCCGGTGTGGCTGTGGAACTCCCCGTCCTCGGTGAGGGTGATGAGGTGCCGGCGCCGCTTCGAGTCCTCGAGCAGGACCATGTCGCCGGCGACGAAGGGTCGACCCATGGCGTTCAGTCCCTCCGGCCGATGGTGACCGGCGTGTCGCCGACGACGCGGGCGCGCAGCGCGCAGAAGGCGCAGCGGTCGCCGGTCGTCGGGCTGCCGCACTCGGAGCACGCACTGAGCGCACCCTGCTCCTCGCCGGCCGCGTCGCGGAAGAACTCGTGCCCGCGGCTGAAGAAGGAGGACAGGAACGCGGCCTTGGCGCCGGGTGAACGGGCCTCGAGGTCGTTGAGCACCTCCTTGTAGCCGAGGTGTCGGTTCCCCTCGGCCATCGGGCACTCGTCGACCTGGTACTCGATCCCGACCAGCACGCAGTACGCGGCCATCTCCCGCTCGCCGAGGCGCACGAGCGGCTTCACCTTGCGGGCGAAGCCGGCGGTCGCCGGCAGGACCGGGTACTGCCGGCCGAGGTAGCCGGGCTCCCAGTGCAGGACGTTCCCGAGCAGGACCGCCGCCTCGTCGTCGAGGTTGTGCCCGGTCGCCACGACGTCGTACCCGCCGTCGAGTGCCGCCCGGTTGAAGAGGTGTCGCTTCGACAGGCCACAAGCGCCGCACGGGGACCGTCGGGTCCGCTGCGCCGCGGTCTCGACGTCGTACCCGTGATCCTCTGGGAGGGAGATCACCTGCAGGGCGAGCCCGTGCTCGGTGGCGAAGGCCTGCGTCCGCACCTCGGACTCCTCGGAGTACCCGCCGATGCCGAGACCGATGTAGAGCCCATCGGCCGAGTAGCCCAGGGCGCCCAGCAGGTGCCAGAGGGCGAGCGAGTCCTTGCCGCCGGAGACTGCGACGAGGATCCGGTCCTCGGGGCCGAACATCGAGAACTCGTGGATGGCGCGCCGGACCTGTTCCCGGCAGTGGTGGAGGAAGCAGTCCGAGCAGAAGGCGGCATTGTGCCGCCGCACGTCGATGACCGCGGGCGCCTTGCAGCGCCGGCACTTCATGCCGCACCCCCGGAGATGACGGGCCGCAGTTCGACCTCGGCGTCGTCGGCGAGACGCGTGTCGCGCGGCACCAGCGTGCCGTCGCAGATGATGAGGACCGTCTCCGGATTGATCTCGAGGCGTCGCAGCAGCACGTCCGCGACCATGGGGCCCTCGATCTCGAGTTCGCGGCGGGGATTGCGCAGGAGGACCTTCATCGGGATGGCAGGGTACCGGCGATCGGTCCCGGACCGGGCCCGGGACGCCTGGATCAGGCGCCCCGCCGGACGCCGACGATCTCGTAGCGCGTGCCCGGATCCACCTTGAACCGCAGCAGCACCCGGTTGCGCGAGCGCAACCGACGCCGGGCGAACCGGATGATGAGGAACGAGGCCATGAGACCGTTCGCCCGCGAGTGCCGGCGCAGGCCGTACCCGATGGCGGTCTTCGACAGGCTCCGGGCGAAACTCATACCCGGCGGATCTCGACCACGGTGGCCAGGCGCTTCCCGCGCCAGCGGCCGATGAGGAAGATGCCGATCACGACCACCGTCCCGACGACGACCGCGGTGGCCACGGCGTTGCGCTTCTGGCCATCCACCTCACCGGCGACGGTGTCGTTGATCTCCTCGAACTTCGCGCGGAGGTCGTCCGGCGTGATCCGTCGCTGCTCGGCCATCAGACCCTGCGCTCCTTGCGTCGCGTCGTGACCTTCCAGGTGATGAACCCGCTGAGCCCGAGGAGGATCACGACGATGATGTACGGCGCCCACGACCAGTTCCCGTCGAAGACCCCGCCGGCCTCCTCCTGGAGGAGACGCAGGACACCCACGGCCCCGCAGGCCGCGCCGATGCCGATGAGCAGCCACGCGACGACGCCGAAGGCCACGTAGCCGGCGAGCGCCTTGAGCTCGTCGGTGGTCTCCTGCTTGAAGTACGCGAGGACGAGGTCCTTGAGTTCCGTACCCTGCTGCGCAAGTGGCTTCGGACGGGGATTCACAGGGGCGGAGTCTCGCCGCGACCGATGGACCGGGGCAAACGCACGGGACGCTCAGCCCTCGGGTGGGACCGGCTCCGGGCCCGGGATCGACGCTGCGCCGTCGGTGACGTCCGGGAACGCGGCGATCGCCGTCACCATGGCCTCGCGCAGTGCGAAGGCGCGGGGCTCGCCGAAGGGGCCGTTCACGAGGAGGGCGAAGCGGACCGGTCGTCGCACGGTGCTCGTCCCGGCGAGGCCCGACACGCCGTCGAGCGTGCCGGTCTTGGCCGCAACGCGGCCGTCCAGGGCGGTCCCCTCGAGGCGGTCGACGAGCGTCCCGCGCTCCCCCGCCACGGCGAGGCCGTCCCGCAGCACGCGCAGGCGCTCGCGGTCGCCCAGTCGGACCGCGCCGAGGATCGTGGCGCACGAGGCCCGGTCCTCCCGCGACAGTCCGGACCCGTCGACCATCACGAGTCCCTCGGTCGGGACTCCGAGTCGTCGCAGCCGCGCCTGCGCCACGGCCGCACCGTCCGCGCTCGTGCCGGGGCGTCCGGCGTGCACGGCCATCGCCTTGAGCAGGATCTCGGCGCCCTGGTTGCTGCTCGCCGCCAGCACCGCGCCGGCGATCTCCTCGACGGTCGGGGACGTGATCTCCGCCACGGTGGTGGCCGCCGCCGGGGCGCGCCCACGGCGGACCGGCCCGACGTCCACCCCCCGGTCCTCGAGGAGTGCGGCGAGGGCCTCCCCGGTCGCGACCGCCGGATCGGCCACGACCCTCACCCGCGTCGCCGGATCGGCGTACCCCTCGTCCACGACGAGCGCGCCGACGGGCCCGACCGTGCCGCCCGTCCGGTAGGAGTCGGGCCAGGTCGGGTGGTACCGCAGGGCGTCGAAGCGCGTGTCGTCGACCGTGACACCGCCCGGGAGGTCGCGCACGCCGGCCGCCACGATCCGGTCGGCGAGCGCGGCCAGGCGCGTGCTCGGACCCTCGCGCCGTTCAGGATCCGCGGCGATCGCGGCGATGCCCGCCGGGCTGCGCAGGACGGGATCGCCCCCGCCCACGACGGTCAGGCTGCGGGCCGAGGCGGGTGCGCCGTCGGCGACGACCCGGGTGGTGAAGCGCGCGTCGGGGCCGAGGAGATCCACCGCGGCGGCGGCCGTGAGCAGCTTGAGCGTGCTCGCCGGGATGAGGGGCTCGGTCGCCCGATCCGACACCCGCTCAGCGCCCGAGTCCTCCACCACCGTGCACGCGTCGAGACCTGCGCCGATGGAACCGAGCCGTTCGGTGAGGCGCGCCGCGCCGATCGCGTCGGCGACCGGACCGGGGGCGCGGCGGGCCGAGAGCAGTGGCGTCACGAGTCGGGCAAGGGTGCCCGTGGCGTCCGAGTCACCGTCCGGCCTCAGCGCGAGGGCGATCGCGGCCACCCCCAGGACCGCGAGCGTCGCGGCCGCGACGCGTTGCCGGCGCCGGTGGTGGTGCTTCACGCGAGCCCGTGGCGCCGCCGCCAGCGTGCGTGCTGCCACAGGTGTTCGAGGGCGGTCACCGCGCGGTTCGAGGCCGCATAGCAGAGGCGTCCGGTCTCCCGCACCGTGCGCGGGCCGGCGTTGCGTGGATCGGCCACCGCGAGTTCGGTCGCCGTGAGGATCGGTTTGCCCGTCGCGCTGGACACCTCGGCTGCGGCCGCCGCGAACCGCGCGTCCTGACGCTGGTGGTAGGCGACGATGCGTTCGAGGCCGTGGTCCGGGTAGAAGGGACCCTCCTGCTCCATCCGGCCCTGGTTCGACTGGATCCCGAGGCCCAGGTAGATCACCGCGTCGACCCCGGGGTGCGACGTGACGAGGTCGAGGACCTGCGGAATCGTGTCCCGGGTCTCACCCCCGGCGAGGTCGATCGGGTTGTTGCGGCTCCACCGCGGGGGCAGGAGCGTGTCGATCGCGTCCCGGAGGTCGTCGGGCAGCGCCACGAGCTCGAGGCTCGAGCGCGTGATGGCGTCGGCGGTCACGACGCCCCAGCCGCCCGCGGTCGTGATCACCGCGACCCGGGGCCCGCGCGGCAGCGGTTGGGTCGCGAAGGTGGCGGCGGCCTCGAAGGCCTCCTCGACCGTTGCGGCGCGGGTGATCCCGGCCTGACGGCACGCGCCGTCGAAGACGCGGTCGTCCGTGGCCAGCGCCCCGGTGTGGGAGGCCGCCGCGCGCTGCCCGCCCGCGGTCGCACCGCCCTTGAGCAGGACGAGGGGCTTGCGCTCCGTGACGGTGCGGACCCGCTCGTAGAACGCGCGGCCGTCCGTGATGCCCTCCACGTAGGCGAGGGAGACCCGGGTCGCCGGGTCATCGGCGTAGAAGTCGAGGAAGTCCGGGACGGTGACCGCGGCGGCGTTGCCGGCCGACACGGCCCGGCTGATCCCGACGCCCGTCTGGCATGCGTAGTTCAGGAACGAGGACACGAAGTTGCCGGACTGGCTCGCGACGCCGATCGAACCGGTGGGCGGGTACGGGGCGACGATCTGAGCGCAGAGTGCCGAGGGGGTCGAGACGACCCCCTGACCGTTCGGACCGGCGAGCAGGATGCCGAGTTCGTCGGCCAGCGCGACGAGTGATGCCTGCGCGCTGCGGCCCTCCTCCCCCGCCTCGCCGTATCCGGCCGAGGTGACGAACGCCGCCCGGATGCCACGGCGTGCGCACGCCCGCAGCAGGTCCTCGTTCGCGCCGGCCGGCGTGCAGACGACGACGAGGTCGACCACCGCGTCGGCCGGCAGGTCGTCGATGCCCGGCACCGTGTCGATCCCGAGGATCGAGCCGCCCTCCCGGTTCGTCGCGTACACCCCGCCGCGGTACCCCTGGGAGAGGATGTTGTGCAGGGCCACGAACCCGAACTTGCCGGGGTGGCTCGAGGCACCGGCGACCACGACTCCTCGGGGGTCGAACAGCGCCCGGAAGCCCGCGTGGTCGGTCATGCCCGCGCCCCCGTCGTCTCCACGAGCGCGTCGACCGCGATCGGTCGCCCGTCCACGATGATGAGCGGGTTGAGGTCGACCGAGACCACCGTCGGTTCGGAGCCGGCCACCTCGGCGAGCGCGACGAGCACCGATGCCACCGCGTCGCGATCCACCGCAGGTTCACCCCGGAAGGGACCGAGGATCGCCTGCGTCCGGAGGTCGTCGAGGAGGCTGCGCGCCTCGGCGAGGTCGAACGGCACGAGGCGGAACGCCACGTCGCCGAGGGCCTCGGCGAGCACGCCACCGACACCGAGCATCACCACCGGGCCGAACTGCGGGTCGGTGAGGAGCCCGGCGATGAGCTCGCGGGTCCCCCGCAGCATCGGGGCGACGAGCAGCGATACCGGCCCGTCCTCGGGTGTGGCCGCGGCGAGGAGTTCGGCGGCGGCCGTCGCCACCGCGTCCTCGGTGGCGAGCCCCAGCCGCACCAACCCGCGCTCGGTCTTGTGCGCGATCCCGTCGCCGTTCAACTTGAGCACCGCCGGGAGGCCGACCGTCCGGGCCGCTGCGACGGCATCGTCGACGGAGTGCGCGACCACCTCGGGCGCGAACGGGACCCCGTGTCGGCGCAGGAGTTCCTTCGATGCCGCCTCGGACAGCGTCACGGACTGGGTCGACACGCTCGTTCCCCTCTCGGAAGGAGGCGTAGCCTACCGGCGTGCCCGGCCCCGTCCCCCGGCGCGGCGTGATCGAGGGCTTCTACGGGCGACCGTGGACGTTCGACGAGCGCGTCGACGCCATTCGATTCCTCGCCGACGTCGGCATGAACGCCTACGTCTACGCGCCCAAGGACGACCCCCGGCACCGTGGCGCGTGGCGGGAGCCGTACCCGAACGACGACCTCGAGGAATTCCGGCGCCTCGCCGAGGTCGCCCGCGAGGTCGGGGTGGAGGTCGGGTTCGCCATCTCCCCCGGCCTGGACCTCGACCCGACCTCCGTCGAGGACCGGGGGGCGCTCGGGACGAAGGTCGGGACCATGCTCGACCTCGGGTGGACCTGGATCGTGCTGGCCTTCGACGACATCCCGTCCCGGGACGAGGCCGGGGTCGAGCAGGCCGAGGTCGCGGGCGAGCTCCTCGGGCTGATGCTGGAGCGTGTCCCCGCCGCCGAGCTCACGCTCGTGCCGACCGAGTACGTGGGCACTCGGGCGAGCCCGTACCTGCTGGCGCTCGGTGCCGCGCTCGATCCCCGGATCGGGGTGATGTGGACCGGGCCCACCGTCTGCTCGCCCGAGATCCGTGGGAACGACGCGGCCGCCTGGGCCGAATCCCTCGGTGGTCGCCGGCCGCTGCTGTGGGACAACGTCCCGGTCAACGACGGGTCGATGACGTCCTCGCTGCACCTCGGGCCCTACCGTGGGCGGGACGGCGTGCTCGGTACCTCGGTCTCCGGCATCCTCCTCAACCCCATGAACCAGGCCCTCTGCTCCCGCATCACGATCGCCGCCGCCGCCGAGTACATGGCCGCGCCGGACGACTACGACGCCGACGCGGCCTGGCAACGTGCGATCGGGCTCCTCGCCGCGGGTCGGACCTGGCTGCGGCCGATCGCGGAGGCCATGGCCGACTCCCCCGTCCTCGCTCCCCGGGACCTGCCGCTCGCCCGCGTGCTGACGCGTGCCGAGCGGGGCGAGGCGGCAGCGTGGTCGGAGTTCGCCGCTGGGATCCGCGAACTGCGGGATGCGGGGCGCGCGGCGAGGGCCGCCGCGGAGTCCGGCGATCCGCTCGCGGTCGAGATCGCGCCCTGGTGCGCGGCCATCGAACGCGAGACCACCGCGGCGGTCGCGGGTCTGCGCCTGCGGGACACGATCCGGTCCGACCCCGCCGACGCCGAGCTCGCGATGGCCCACGCGTTCGGGGCGGCCCTCGCGTGGAGCGCCGCGGTGCGCGTCGGTGAGCACTCGGTCCTCGGCCCACGGGCCACCGTGCATCCGGCCATCGTGCAACTGTCCGACGGCCGACCGGCCTTCGACGTCTCCACGGGGCTCCGCTTCGACGGCAGCGTCGTGGATCGACTCCTGCGCCACGTGCTCGGCGAGTACGAGTCCTGGCGGATCGCCCAGGGCGGCGCGTCGTGATCTCCGTCGTCCTCCCCGCCTTCAACGAGGGGTCCATGCTCGAGGGCACGGTGCGCACCGTCGTCGAGGGGTTCCGGGCGCGCTCGGTCCCCTTCGAGGTCCACGTGGTCGAGAACGGTTCCACGGACGACTCCGCCGCGGTCGCCCGGCAACTCGCGCTCGAGTGGCCCGAGGTGCGGGTCGCCTCCCTCGGGTACGCGGACTACGGCGACGCATTACGTGCCGGCCTGCTCGCCTCGACCGGCGAGGCGGCGGTGATCTTCGACGTCGACTACTACGACCTCGAGTTCGCCGACCGTGCGCTCGCAGCGCTCGACACCTCGGTCGGACCCTCGGGTCCGGTCGTGGTCGTCGGATCCAAGCGCGCCCCGGGAGCCCAGGACGAGCGGAGCGCGCTCCGGCGACTCGCCACTGCGATCTTCAGCGGGATCCTGCGACGCCTCTTCGGGCTGTCGCTGTCCGACACCCACGGGATGAAGGTCGTCAGCCTCACCGCGCTCCGGCCCGTCGTGTCGGAGTGCAGGTGCGGCGCCGACCTGTTCGACACCGAACTCATCATCCGGGCCGAGCGGGCCGGGTTCCGGGTCGCCGAGATCCCGGTGGTGGTGCGCGAACTGCGGCCGTCCCGCACGTCGATCCTGCGCCGCGTGCCGCGCACCGTCGGCGGGATCATCCGGCTGCGCCGGGTGCTCGGCCGACCCCCGACCCGATGACCGAGGTCCTCGCCGCCGCCGGTGTGCTCCGCGAGGGTGCCATCGGCCCGGGTTGGATAGCGATCGACCACGGTCGCGTGACCGGGACCGGTTGGGGTTCGGCCCCCCGCGGCGCCCGTGACCTCGGCGACGTGATCCTGGCGCCCGGGTTCGTCGACATCCAGGTGAACGGGTGCGGCACGGTCGACTTCCTGCGGGCCCGCGGCGACGAGTGGTCGGTCTCCGGTCGCGCGCTCGCGGATGCGGGGACGACGTCGTACCTCGCGACCCTCTGCTCGAGTCCCAGGGAGCGGTACGCCGACGCGCTCGGGCGCGTCGACGCGGCGCGCCGCCGTGCCGAGGGCGCGCGGATCGATGGCGTCCACCTCGAGGGTCCGTTCCTCGGCGGCGCGCCCGGTGCTCATCCCCAGGCCCTGCTCGGCCCGGCCGATCCGGTGTGGATGGACGCGCTCTTGGCGGCGCACCCTGGCCTCGTCCGACTCGTGACCCTGGCCCCCGAGGCCGACCCCGGCGGTGCCGCCACGCGGGCGCTCGTCGCCGCGGGCGTACGGGTCGCACTCGGCCACTCGACCTGCTCGGTGGAGGCGGCCCGGGCGGCGGCCGACGCCGGGGCCACGATCGTGACCCACCTCGGCAACGGCATGCGACCGATGCACCAGCGTGATCCCGGCCTCGTGGGGGCCGCCCTCACGGATCCCCGCCTCGTGCCGAGCGTCATCGCCGACGGGATCCACGTGGACGACGTGTTCCTGCAGGTGGCGACCACCATGCGCCCGGACGCGATCCTCGTCTCCGACGCGGTCGCCACCGGGGTGGACCACCTCGGCGGCGCGGTCACCGGTCGGGACGGCGCGGCGTTCCTCCCCGACGGGACCCTCACCGGGGCCACGGTCGCGCTGGATGCCTGCGTGCGTACCGCCGTGCGGATCGGCGTCCCGATCGATCGGGCGCTCGCGATGGCGAGCGTCCACCCGGCGCGGGCCGTCGGCATCGACACCTGGGGCGCGGTGGGGATCGGCGGACGCGCGGACCTCGTCGCGCTCGCCCCGTCCTCGACCCGGGTGCTCGGGACGTGGATCGACGGCGTCCCCCACGAGGCGGACCTGCGGTGAACCGCTACGCCGCCGCGGTGTCGGGGCACCCGTTGGCCACCCACGCGGTGGGCGAGGTCGCGGGCGAACTGCTCGACGCGCTCGCGGGTGCGACACCGGATCTGCTCGTGTGGTTCGTGAGCCCGCACCACATCGGTGCGCTCGAGGACATCCATCGGGCCCTCGGCGCGCTCGTCGGTGCCGGCGTGACCATCGCCACCACCGCGGTGTCGGTGATCGGCGGCTCGAGCGAGATCGAGGACGCCCCGGGACTGAGCGCGTTCGCCGCGATCATGCCCGACCACGACGTCTCCCCGATCCGATTGACCGCGGTCGAGACCCCCGAGGGGCTCGACCTCCTCGGGTGGCCCGACGACCTCGCGGCCGCCCACACGGCGATCCTCCTCGGCGACCCGTTCACCCTCCCGGCGGAGGCCCTCCTCGACGGGGCGGCCGCACGCGCGCCGGGCCTCCGGATCGTCGGCGGGCTCGCCTCGGCCGGCACGCGGCCCGGGGTGAACCGGCTGATCCTCGACGGCACGATCCACCACGAGGGTGCGGTCGGCATCGCCATCGGCGGACCGGTCCCGATCGGGACCGTCGTGTCCCAGGGGTGCCGTCCGATCGGCGAACCGTTCACCGTCACCGCGGCCGAGGGGCGGTTCATCTCGACGCTCGGTGGCCGGCCGGCCCTCGAACGGCTGCAGGAGACCGCGGCCGCGGCCACCGAGGCCGAGCGTGACCTGCTGCGCCGGGGGGTCCACCTCGGCATCGCGGTCGACGAGCAGCGGGACGAGCTCGGCCGCGGCGACTTCCTGATCCGGGGCGTGATCGGCGGCGACCGGGAGACCGGTGCGATCGCCGTCGGGGCCCGCGTCCCGGTGGGGACCACCGTGCGCTTCCAGGTGCGGGACGCCGCGTCGGCCGATGAGGACCTCGGGCTGCTGCTCGGCGGGGAGCACGCGGCCGCTGCGCTCCTGTTCACGTGCAACGGTCGGGGTTCGCACCTGTTCGGAGCACCCGACCACGACGCCCTCGCGGTGCAGGGCGCCCTCGGGCCGATCCCGCTCGCCGGCATGGCCTGCGCCGGCGAGTTCGGCCCCGTCGGGCCCGGCAACCACCTGCACGGGTTCACGGCGAGCATCGCGCTCCTGGGCGACTGAACCCTCGCTCAAGATCCGGGGCGGGCGCGGAGGCGCTGCCTAGGATCGCCCGAGCGGACGGAGTGGGTCTGTGTGCGTGCCCTCGGGGGTTCCCGCGGCGCGCGCCCGACCCCCGATGAGGGATGTGACGGGTGCGCGACACCATGCAGGCGGTCGACTGGGAGCAACGCGGCATCGAGGTGATCCGCGGCTTGGCGATGGACGCCGTGCAGCAGGCGAACTCGGGGCACCCGGGGACGCCGATGGCGCTCGCCCCGCTCGCCCACGTGCTCTACACGCGCATCATGCGCTACGACGCGGGTGATCCCGACTGGCACGATCGGGATCGGTTCGTGCTGAGCATCGGCCATGCGTCGATGCTCCTCTACTCGATGCTCCACCTGTGCGGATTCGGGGTGTCCCTCGACGACATCCGTGCGTTCCGACAGTGGGGCTCACTCACCCCGGGCCACCCCGAGAAGGGCCACACGCCGGGCGTCGAGGTCACGACGGGCCCGCTCGGCCAGGGCATCGCCAACGCGGTCGGCCTCGCCATCGCCGAGGCGAACCTGCGCGAGCGCTTCGGCGCGGACCTGACCGACCACCACGTGTTCGCCATCGTCGGGGACGGCGATCTGCAGGAGGGCGTCAGCCACGAGGCCGCCTCGCTCGCCGGCCACCTCGGCCTCGGGCGCCTCGTGGTGGTCTACGACGACAACCACATCACGATCGACGGCGGCACCGAGCTCTCCTACAGCGACGACGCAGCGCGTCGGTTCGAGTCCTACGGCTGGCACGTCCACGAACTCGGCGAGGTCGCCGACGACCTCGACGCGCTGGAGGCCGGCATCCGGCTGGGCATGGATGAGTCGGATCGTCCGACGCTCCTTCTGCTGCGGTCCCACATCGGCCACCCCTCGCCGAAGTTCACCGACACGGCCGCGGCCCACGGGTCACCGCTCGGCGCCGATGAGATCCGAGTCGTCAAGGGGATCATCGGTCTCCCGGTCGACGAGACTTTCACGGTGCCCGACGACGTCCTCGACGCGTACCGGGTCGCCGGCTCGCGCGGGGACGCGGCGCGGGCCGAGTGGACGGCGCGTCGCGACGCGGCCCGGACCGCGCATCCCGACCGCGTCGACGCGTTCGAGGCCTGCGCGAGCGGTCGAGCACCGGCCGGATGGGACACCGCGCTCCCCTCGTGGCCGACCGGCGAAGCGGTGGCGACCCGCGTCGCGTGCGGCCGTGTCCTCGACGCCATCCTCGAGCTGGTCCCCGGCCTCGTCGGCGGCGGCGCCGACCTCACCGGGAACACGGGTACCGCGCTCAAGGGCGCGCCGGTCATCGCCCGCGGCGCGCTCGGGGGACGACAGCTGTTCTTCGGCGTCCGAGAGCACGGGATGGGCGCGGTGATGGTCGGGATGGCCGAGGGAGGGCTCCTGCCGTTCGGGGGGACCTTCTTCGTGTTCAGCGACTACATGCGCCCGGCCGTGCGCGTGGCGGCGCTGTCCGGTTCGAAGGTCGCCTTCGTCTGGTCGCACGACTCGATCGCCGTGGGCGAGGACGGTCCGACCCACCAGCCGGTAGAGCACCTCGCTGCGCTCCGGGCCATGCCCGGGTTGCGCATCATCCGACCGGCGGACGCCAACGAGACCGCCGCAGCCTGGAGGGTGCACCTCGAGGGCGACGGGCCGACCGCCATCGTCCTGTCGCGACAGAACCTGCCGGTGCTCGAGGGCACCGACACGCTCGCGGCCTCGGGTGTCGCGGCCGGCGCGTACGTGCTGATCCCCGAGCGCGGCGCGGCGCCCGACGTCGTCCTCATCGGGACGGGGTCGGAGGTCTCCCTCTGCGTGGGGGCCCACGCCGCGCTCGGGGCGGCCGGGATCGACGCCCGCGTCGTGTCGATGCCGTCCTGGGACCTGTTCGCCGGTCGTACCCCGGAGGAGCGCGCGGCGGTGCTCCCGGACGGGATCCCGCGGCTGTCCGTGGAGGCCGGGACCACCTTCGGGTGGGAGCGGTGGGCCGACGCGGCCATCGGCATCGACTCGTTCGGCGCCTCGGCCCCCGGTGCGGTCGCCCTCGAACGGTTCGGATTCACGGTCGACGCGGTCGTGGACCGAGCCACGGCACTGCTCGGAGGTCGCTGAGGTGAGTGGGATCGATCGGCTCAACACGTTCGGCCAGAGTCCCTGGTACGACAACCTGACCCGTCAGATGCTCCGGGACGGCGGTCTCGCCGCGCTCATCCGCGACGACGGCATCCGTGGGGTCACCTCGAACCCGACCATCTTCGAGAAGGCGATGGCGGCCGGTGAGGGGTACGACGAGCAGCTCCTCGCCCAGCACCGGGCCGGCGCGTCGACCGAGGACGCGTTCTGGGCCCTCGTGGTCGACGACATCGCCGCCGCCGCGATGCTGCTGCGACCCGTGTATGACGCGACGCAGGGCGAGGACGGGTACGTGTCGGTCGAGGTCTCGCCGCGCCTCGCCCACGACACCGAGGGCACCGTGGCCCAGGCCATCGACCTCCACCGGAGGGTGAACCACCCGAACGTGATGATCAAGATCCCGGCCACGCTCGCCGGCCTGCCCGCGATCACCGAGGTGATCGCCGCAGGCATCAACGTGAACGTGACGTTGATCTTCGACCTCGATCGCTACGACGCGGTCCTCGACGCCCACGAGGCCGGGCTCGAACGCCTCGCCGCGAACGGCGGGGACGTCGGTTCCATCGCCTCGGTCGGTTCCTTCTTCGTGAGTCGGGTCGACACCGAGGTGGACCGGCGGCTCGCCGACGGGCATCCCCTGCGTGGCCTGCCGGCCGTCGCGAACGCCCGCGTCGCCTACGAGCGGTACCTCGCGCACTGCGCGACCCCGAGCTGGCTGGCGCTCGAGGCACGCGGGGCCCGGCGTCAGCGCCCCCTGTGGGCGAGCACGTCGACGAAGAACCCGGCGTACTCGTCGACCCTCTACGTCGACGAGCTCATCGGTCCGGAGACGGTCAACACCCTGGCGCCCGCGTCGATCGAGGCGCTGCGGGCCGGCGAGGGCGACCAACGCCCCGGCACCATCGCATCCGACTTCGAGGGCGCGCGCCGCGTGCTCGCCGATCTCGATGCGGCCGGCGTGCCGTACGCCGAGGTGACCGCGACCCTCGAGCGGGAGGGTGTCGCGTCGTTCATCGCGTCATACGACGAGGTCCTGGCGACCCTGGCGCGCCGCACCGACCAACTCGTCGGCTGAGTCAACCGGCCGCCGCGGCGGCCGCGGCGGCGAGGTGCACCGCCAGGTCGGGGACCTGGCTGCTGGCGTTGAGGCCACTGGTGCTCGGCATCGCGTAGGCCGTCGCCCCGCCGAACGGCCGGGGCTGCACGCCGGCGACGGCGCGCCGGTCCACGGCCTCGCGGTAGCCGGCGAGGCCGACGAAGCACACGACGCGGACCCCGGTCCGCGCGACGACCCGCTCGACCCGGCTCACGCCGGCCGCGAACTCGCCGCGCGCCAGGTCGGCGATCGACGGGGTGGCGCGGGCCACGAGGTCCGTGAACCCGACGCCGTGGTGGGTGAGCGCGTGCAGGGGATCCCGGTCCCGGGTCACGATCCCGGCCCGGAGTGCGGCGGGCCAGAACCGGTTGCCCGGTCGCCCGTACGGCACCCCGACCTCGGCGGAGTACTCGCTCGGGTTGAGGCCACACACGAGCAGGCGCATGCCCGGGCCGACGGTGTCGGCGAGGCGCCGGGCCCGACGCGCGGTGACGAGGAGGCGGCCGGCGCCGGGGCGTTCGCCCTCGGTGGTGTGCAGCGTCACCTCGTCGAACCCGGCCCCGGAGACCACATCGCCGAGTTCGTCCGCCGTCCAGAGCGCGAACCATCGACCCGGGAAGTCGTCGTCCGGGAGACCGGGCCCGTCGTGGTCGCCCGGGATCATCGTCAGGGCGATCGGCGCGTCGAGGGCGAGTGCCCGGTGCAGTTCGCGCAGCGCGAGGGGCAGGCGGGCACGGGGCACGTGCACGTACGACCGGGATGCCCACGCCCCGCCCAGCGCGCGATCCCGGATCGGAAGGTGCTCGAGATCCCCGACGATCCCGCGCCCGCCCCGCGTCGCGGCGCGGCGCACCATGGGCGCGGCCGCGTCGAGGACGACGGGAGCGGGCCCGAGCGCGTCGACGTGGAACCCGGGCCCGCAGCCCAGATCGGCGACCGGACCCCGCGTCACCCGGCGGCCCAGCGCGACCGCGGACTCCACGTCGAGCGCCCGGCGTCGTGCGATCCAGCGATCCGTCTGCTCGGCGTAGATCCCGACCGTCGCCGCATCCATCGACGCATCGTGGCAGACGGCGCCGGCATCCGACGGGGTGGGTTCCGGCGCGCTCCGCCTAGGCTCGGACGATGACCGTCACCGGCGAGCACGTCGATCTCCTCGGGGCTCCGCTCGACGAGCTCATGCCCGAGGCCGCCCGCCTCCGGGACCTCGGGCACGGCACCCGCATGACCTTCTCGCCGAAGGTGTTCATCCCGCTCACGATGCTGTGCCGCGACCGGTGCGGGTACTGCACGTTCGCCAAGCCGCCGGCTCGGCTCGACCACCCGTACCTCGACCTCGAGGAGGTCCTCGAGATCGCCCGCCGTGGCGCGGCCGCCGGATGCCACGAGGCGCTGTTCACGCTGGGCGAAGAGCCCGAGGCTCGGTACCCCGCCGCCCGGGAGTGGCTCGCCGCGCACGGCCACGGGTCGACCGTGGACTACCTCGAGGCCGCGGCCGGCGCGGTCCTCGCCGAGACCGGGTTGCTCCCCCACGCCAACCCGGGCGCGATCGACGAGGCCGCGCTGCGTCGGCTGCGTCGGTACAGCCCGAGCCAGGGGATGATGATCGAGACGCTCGCGGCGCGTCTCGGTGCACCCGGGGGGCCGCACCACGGGGCACCGGACAAGACGCCGGCACGGCGCCTCGCCACCCTCGAGGCCGCAGGGCGGGCCCGGGTCCCGTTCACGACCGGGATCCTCGTCGGGATCGGCGAGACGCGCGCCGAACGGCTCGAGGCCCTGCTGGCGATCCGCGACGCGCACGAGCGTCACGGTCACGTGCAGGAGGTGATCGTCCAGAACTTCCTGCCGAAGGTCGGCACGGCGATGCACCGTGATCCGGCCTGCGACCGCGGCGAGTACCTCCACGCCGTCGCGATGGCGCGCATCGTGCTCGGCCCGTCGATGCACGTCCAGGCCCCGCCGAACCTGTCCGACCCGGACGAACTCGCGGCCCTCATCGACGCCGGCATCGATGACTGGGGCGGGGTCTCCCCCGTCACCCCGGACCACGTGAACCCCGAGCGTCCGTGGCCCGCGCTCGAGGTCCTGCGGGCCGCGACCGAACGGAAGGGGCGGGTGCTGGCGCCCCGCCTGACGGTGTACCCGGAGTACGCCGCGTCCGACGAGTGGATCGATCCCGAGGTGCGCACCGCCCTCCGGCGGGCCGCCGACGCGGAGTGGCTGGCCCGTGACGACACCTGGGCGGCGGGCGGGGATGTGCCGCCTCCCGTCCTCCTGCGCACCGACACCCGTCCGCCCACCGGTGCGGTGGCCGAGGTGCTGCGCGGCGTGGCCGACGGCGAGGAGGTCGGGTTCGACGAGATCGTCACGCTCCTCGGCGCGCGGGGGGCGGATGCCCAGGCCGTGTTCGACACCGCCGACCGCCTCCGGCGCGAGATCGTCGGCGACGTGGTGACCTTCGTGCGGAACCGCAACATCAACTACACGAACATCTGCACCTTCAAGTGCCGGTTCTGCGCGTTCTCGAAGGGTCCACTCTCGCTCAACCTCCGCGGCAACCCGTACCTGCTCGGCGTGGACGAGATCCAACGGCGCGTGGTCGAGGCCGTCGAGTGCGGCGCGACCGAGGTGTGCCTGCAGGGCGGGATCCACCCGGACTTCGACGGCGACTACTACCTCGAGCTCGCCCGCGCCGTGAAGCAGGTCGCCCCCGACATCCACGTCCACGGGTTCACCGCGCTCGAAGTCACCGAGGGCGCGCGCCGCCTCGGCGTCCCCCTGCGCGACTACCTGATCGAGGCACGGGCCGCCGGCTTGGCCACCCTCCCCGGGACGGCGGCCGAGGTCCTCGACGACGAGGTCCGACGGATCATCTGCCACGACAAGGTCGACACCGACGAGTGGCTGGACGCCCACCGCACCGCGCACGAGGTCGGCCTGCGCTCCAACGTCACCATCATGTTCGGGACGATCGAGCGCCCGGCACACGTGGCGAACCACCTGCTGCGCACCCGCGCCCTCCAGCGGGAGACCGGCGGGTTCACCGAGTTCGTACCCCTGCCCTTCGTGCACATGGCGAGCCCGATCCACCTCCAGGGCGCATCGCGCCTCGGCCCCACCTTCCGCGAGGTTCTGCTCATGCACGCGGTCGGTCGCATCGCGTACCGGGGTGCGATCGACAACATCCAGGTGTCCTGGGTGAAGTGCGGGACGGAGGGCGCCCGACAGATCCTGCGCGCCGGTGCGAACGATCTCGGCGGCACGCTCATGGACGAGAGCATCTCGCGCGCCGCGGGCGCCTCCCACGGCCAGGAGGTGGACGAGGAGGAGCTGCGCGCCATCGTCGGGCCGCTGGGGCGTCCGCTCGAGCAACGCACCACGCTGTACGGGCGCACGACCACCCGCGGCCGGCGCCTGCGTCCGATCGACGACGACGGTCTCCTCGCCCGCGCCGCCGACCACGCCGCCGCGTCCGGGGTCCCGGTGACCCTGGGCCGGGCCGAACCGGGAGTCACCGTATGACCCTCCAGACCGAGCGTGGGACCGAGCCCACCTACGACGTCCTCGCCATCGGCAACGCGCTCGTCGACGTGCTGGCCCACGCCGACGACGGGTTCCTCGGGGGCCACGGGATGACGAAGGGTGCGATGACCCTCATCGACGCGCTGCACGCCGAGGCGCTCTACGACGCGATGGGCCCGGCGGTGGAGATCTCAGGCGGCTCGGCGGCCAACACGGTCGTCGGCATCGCCGGGTTCGGGGGCCGGGCCGCCTTCATCGGTCGGGTCCGTGACGACCAACTCGGGACCGTCTTCGCTCACGACATCCGGGCCGCCGGGGTCCACTACGCGACACCCCCGGCCACGGTCGGGCCGCCCTCGGGACGGTGCCTCATCCTCGTCACCCCGGACGCCCAGCGCACGATGGGCACCTACCTCGGTGCATCCACCTTCCTGACCCCGGACGACGTCGACCCCGACCTCGTCGCCCGGGCGGCCATCACCTACCTCGAGGGGTACCTCTGGGACGAGGCCGATGCCAAGGCCGCGTTCATCTACGCCGCGAACCTCGCCCACGAGGCCGGTCGCCGCGTCGCCCTCTCGCTGTCCGACGGGTTCGTGGTCGACCGACACCGGCCCGAGTTCCTCGAGCTCGTGGCCGGACACGTCGACATCCTCTTCGCGAACGAGGTCGAGATCTGCTCGCTCTACGAGACGGACTCCTTCGACGAGGCGCTCCAGCGGGTGAACCACCACTGCGAGATCGCCGCGCTGACCCGCGGCGCCAAGGGCGCGGTCATCATCGCCGGGGACGAGGTCCACGTGATCGACGCCCACCCGGTGGACCGGGTCGAGGACACGACCGGTGCCGGGGATCTCTTCGCCGCCGGATTCCTCCACGGGTTCACCCACGGTCACGATCTCGGCGCCTGCGGTCGGCTCGGTGCGCTGGCCGCCGGCGAGATCATCGGGCACATGGGAGCGCGACCCGAGGCCGACCTCGCCGAACTGGCCCGCCCCCTGCTGTGAGCCCCGCCTCGGACCGTCCGGCCGGGTTCGAGGCGCTGGATCGCGACCTCGAGGAGTTGGTCAGGACCCACGCGGTCACCGATGCGGACCTCATCCGCGAACTGCTCGTGACCGGCGTGCGGTTGGCCGAGGACCACACGGCGCGCGGGGACCTCAAGATCGCCGCCGCGGCGATCCGCGAGATGCGTCGGGCGTTCGCCGCCTTCGCGCCGTACCGCGCCGTCCGCAAGGTCTCCATCTTCGGATCGGCGCGCACGACCCGGGAGTCCTCGCTCTACCGGCTCACCGTCGATCTCGCCGCCCGGATGGCCGAACGGGAGTGGATGGTCATCACCGGTGCCGGGCCCGGCATCATGCGGGCCGGGGTCGAGGGCGCCGGCATCGGCAACTCGTTCGGCGTGAGTATCCGGCTGCCGTTCGAGACCGCCGCCCCGGAGTTCGACGACGATCGGACCCGCCTCATCCCGTTCCGGTACTTCTTCACTCGCAAGTTGATGTTCATGAAGGAGTCCTCGGGGTTCGTCCTGCTGCCCGGCGGCTTCGGCACCCTGGACGAGTGCTTCGAGCTCCTCACGCTGCTGCAGACCGGTAAGTCGGTGCCGGCACCGGTCGTCCTCCTGGACGAGCCGGGCGGCACCTACTGGTCACGGTGGGTCGAGTTCATCCGCCACGAACTCGCCGGCGACTACATCGCTCCGGGGGATCTCGACCTCGTGCGGGTCACCGACGACGTCGGCGTGGCCGTCGAGGAGGTGACCTCGTTCTACGCCAACTACCACTCGATCCGATTCGTCGAGGGGCGCCTGGTCATCCGGCTGCGCCACGCTCCGGGTCCGGAGCGGCTCGAGGAGTTGAGCGCCGAGTTCGCCGACGTGATCGTCGACGGTCGCATCACCCGCGTGGACGCCGATCCCCGCGAGATCGCGGAGCAGGACGCACCGGATTGTGAACGCATCGCGTTCGGCTTCGACCGTCGGGGCTGGGCGAGGCTGCGGCACCTCATTGATGCGCTCAACCGCGTCTGAACCCGACCCCGCGCTCAGTCGTCGAGGTCCCCGGGCCCATCGAGGGCCCGGATGGCCCGCTCGATCGCGCGACGTGCCTGCAGGACCCGCTTCTCATCGTCCCGAGCCCGTGCGTCGCCGCCCGCCGCCTCGCGGAGGCGGTCGTACGCGAGGTCCCGCAACTCCTCCTCGATCGATCGCAATCGATCGGCGATCCCGCTCGTGTCCACCGCGTGCATCTCCTCGGGTCGGTCGGTCCCGATCGTACCGAGCGGGACCACTACGCTCGCTGCGCATGAGCGCGCTCCACCTCGCTGATCACATCGATCGGTCGCGTGACGAGATCCTGGGTCGGCTCGCGGACTGGCTCGCGATCCCCTCGATCTCCTGTGATCCCCGGCACGCCGGGGCGGTCCGAGCGTCGGCCGAGTGGTGCGCGGCGGAGATGCGACGGTGTGGGCTCACGGGTGTACGCCTGCTCGAGACGCCGCTGCACCCCTCGGTGTACGCCGAGTGGCTCGGTGCGGGTCCGGACGCACCGACGATCCTCATCTACGGCCACCACGACGTGCAGCCGGTGGACCCGGTCGAGGACTGGGACAGCCCGCCGTTCACGGCCTCCGTGCGTGACGGGCAGCTCTTCGCGCGGGGGTCCGTGGACGACAAGGGGCAGGTGCTCTACCACCTCGAGGTGGTCCGGGCTCTGCTGGCCCGCGACGGGACCCTGCCCGTCAACCTCAAGTTCGTCATCGAGGGCGAGGAGGAGTTCGGGAGCCCCAACTTCGAGGCGCTGCTCGTCGAGCACGCGCAGCTGCTCGCCTGCGATGTCGTCGTGGTCTCCGACACCGGCATGCTCTCGGTCGACGAGCCCTCGATGTGCGTGGGCATGCGGGGGCTCGCCGGGTTCGACGTGCACCTGCGCAGCGCCAGCACCGACCTGCACTCGGGGGTGTTCGGCGGCGCGGTCGTCAACCCGGCGCACGTGGTCGCCCGGATCGCGGCCGGGCTCCACGACGAGGACGGGCGTGTCACGATCCCCGGGTTCTACGACGACGTGCGCGAGCTCTCGGCAGCCGAACGAGCCGCGATGGAGGCCCTCCCGTACGACGAGGCCGAGTTCCGCCGGAACGCCGGCGGGGCGCCGCTGTCGGGTGAACGAGGGCGCTCGACGTACGAGCGCACCGGCAGCCGACCCACGGCCGAGGTCGTCGGCCTCCACGCGGGATACGCCGGCGACGGCATGAAGACCATCGTGCCGAGCACCGCGAACCTCAAGGTGACCTTCCGGCTCGTGCCGGATCAGGACCCGGACGCGATCGCACGCGCGTTCCTCGCTTGGCTGCGGGCACGGGTGCCCGAGGGTGTCACGTGCCACGTCGAGGAGGAGGGGCGGGTCCGTCCGGCCCTCACCCCGGTCGAGCACCCCGCGGTCCGGGCGGCCGGCGCGGCGATCGAACGGGTGTGGGGCCGCACGCCGTACCTCGTGCGCGAGGGCGGGAGCGGACCGGAGGAGCCCTTGGGGCGGGTGCTGGATGCTCCCGTGGTGTTCCTCGGCGTGGGGCTGCCCGACGACAACATCCATGCCCCGAACGAGCGCATCGTGCTCGATCAGTTCTGGAAGGGACTCCTGGCGGTCGGCGAGCTGTGGTTCGAGCTCGCCGCGACCCCCGGGGTCGTGAAGGGAGCCCGATGACCGGTCCGATCCGCGAGTGGGTGGTCCTCCCGGACCCCAAGCGCAAGAAGCACGTGTACCACTTCGACGTCACCTACCTGACCTCGAACCACGTCTGCATCTTCGGCCGGGGGTGTCAGGGGGTGCTCACGGAGCCCGCGGCCGAGCAGTCCCAGGGCTGCTGCTCCTACGGCGCCCACTTCTCGGACAAGCAGGACCGCCGCAAGGTCGAGAAGCTCGCGAAGACGGTCGACCCGGAGATCTGGCAGTTCGCGAAGCAGGGTGCCAAGAAGGGCATCGCGGTCGAGGAGTCGAAGGGCGACTGGCGGACCCGCCTCGTCCAGGGTGCGTGCATCTTCCTCAACCGCCCCGACTTCCACCTCGGCGCCGGATGTGCGCTCCACGTGCACGCGATGCGGGCGGGGGTGCACCACTCGACGGTCAAGCCCGAGGTCTGCTGGCAGGTTCCGCTGCGCAACATCGAGGACTACGACGAGGACGCGGGCGACGGTGTGGTCCACCACCGCATCACCGAGTTCGCGCGCCACGGTTGGGGTGAGGGCGGCGAGGAGTTCGCGTGGTGGTGCACGGAGGCGCCGGAGGCGTTCTCAGGGTCACGCCCGGTCTACCGGGAGATGGAGCCCGAACTGCGGCTCATGGTCGGCGACGAGCTCTTCGAACGGGTGGCCGAGTACCTCGACGCCCGGATGGCGGCGACCCCGGCCCCGGTGCCGCACCCGACGACCGTACCCGTCACCCTCGGCCGCAAGGGCTGAGACCCGCGGGTGCGCTCAGCGGATGAGCGTGCCGCCGTCGAGCACGAGCGTCTCCCCCGTCATCCACGACGACGCGTCGGACGCGAGGTAGAGCGCCGCGCTCGCGATGTCGTCGGGTTCGCCGATCCGCCCGAGCGGCTGCATGCGGTTCGCCGCCTCCTCGTTCGGCTCCCACAGGGCTCGGGCCATGTCGGTGCGCACGAGGCCCGGTGCGATCGCGTTGACCCGAACCGTCGGCGCCAGTTCGCCGGCGAGTTGGCGGGTGAGGTGGAGCAGCGCCGCCTTGGAGACGTTGTAGATGCCGATGCCCGGTGAGGTGCGCAGGCCGCCGATGGATGCCACGTTGATGATGACGCCGCCGTGCTCGGCCATCCAGGAGTGCCACGCGGCCTGGACCCAGCGCACCGGGCCCGCCACGTTCACGGCCAGCACCTTCTCGAGCGCCGAGCCGGGGAGGTCGACGGTCGGACCGAGGTACGGGTTCGTCGCCGCGTTGTTCACGAGGACGTCGAGACCGCCGAGGGTCGCGATGCAGTGCGCGACCGCGCCCTCGACCACCTCGGGCTCGCCGGCCGAACCCCGCCACGAGGTCGCCGCGGCCCCCCGTGCCGTCAGAGCCGCCACCGTCGCGTCGAGCTCCGGTTGCTTCCGGGCCACCACGCAGACCGACGCTCCCGCAGCCGCGTAGGTCTGCGCGATCGCCCGGCCGATCCCTCGGGTCCCGCCGGTGACGAGCGCGACCCGACCGGTGAGCGCCCCGGCTTCGGATGCCACGGTCAGAGGTACAGCCCGGTGCTGCCGTCGTGCTCGGTGGATGCGACGGCGTGGACGTCCCGCTCCCGCAGGATCAGGTACTCGTCGCCGCGGATCTCGACCTCGTACCCGGCGTCGGGAGCGAAGAGCACCGCGTCGCCCTCGGTGACGTTGCGGACGGTCGGGCCGACCTGGGCGACCTCGGCCCAGACGAGGCGCCGGTCGACGTTCGCGGTGGCCGGGATGAGGATCCCCGATCGCGACTTGCGATCACCCGCCTCGCGGGAGGGCACCACGAGGATGCGGTCGGCCGTCATGCGGACCGACTGCTTGGACTCACTCTCGGCGATGCGAACCGGTCGGACCATGACAGCACCCTACCGTCGCCGGCCCGCGGCTCCCGAAGCCCCTTCGTGACCCGGATGGACCCCGGACTAGCCTCGGAGATCCATGGCGGCGCTCCCCGATCCCACGACCTCGATCGTCGCGCCCGCCCCGCCGCGTGCGGGGGTGCTGCCCCGGCTCCGGGCCTACGTGATGCTCACGAAGCCGCGGGTCATCGAACTGCTGCTCGTCACCACAGTGCCCTCGATGATCCTCGCCGCGGACGGCTGGCCGTCGGCGGGGCTGGTGCTCTCGGTGCTCCTCGGGGGCGCGCTCGCCGCCGGGGGCGCCAACACCATCAACTGCTTCATCGAGCGGGACCGGGACCAGGTCATGCAGCGGACCCACGCCCGGCCGCTCCCGCAGGGTGAGGTGTCCCCGGTCGCCGCCCTCGTGTTCGGTCTCGTGCTCGAGGTGGCGGCCTTCGTCTGGCTCACGCTCACCGCGAACCTGCTCTCGGCCGTTCTCGCCGTGAGTGCGACGCTGTTCTACGTGTTCGTGTACACGATCTGGCTCAAGCCACGGAGCCCGCAGAACATCGTCATCGGCGGCGCCGCGGGCGCAGTGCCCGTGCTCGTCGGGTGGGCGGCGGTGACCGGATCGGTGGGCGCTCCGGCCTGGGTCCTGTTCACCGTGATCTTCCTGTGGACGCCGCCCCACTTCTGGGCCCTCGCGGTGCGCTACCGCGACGACTACGCCCGGGCCGGGATCCCGATGCTGCCCGTGGTCCGTGGACTCAGGGTCGCCGGTCGCCAGATCGCCGTCTACTCGGTGCTCGTCGTGGTCTCGACGCTGACCCTCCCGCTCGTCGCCGACGTCGGATGGATCTACTCGGGGACCGCGGTGATCCTCGGCGCGTGGTTCGTGGTGGCTGCGCTGCGCCTCGGTCGCGGCATGGATCCCGAGCGCGCCATCCGGTTCTTCACGTTCTCGAACACGTACCTGGCGCTGCTGTTCGCCGCCGTGGCGGTCGACGTGCTCGTCCGCAGCGCCCTGCGCTGACCGATGGTGCGCCGGCGACCTCTGCTCCTCGTGGCGGCGGTGGCCGGTTCCGCGCTCGTGGCCTGGGGAGTCGTCGCAGCGCTCGGCGCGGGCCGCGCGGCACCGGACGCGCCCGTCCCGACCACCGCCTCCCGGGTCCCGGCTCCCCCGACCACCGCCGATCTGCGGCCGGCGGAACCGGGTGTCGCCGAGGTCGGCGACCCGGCCCCTGCGATCGACCTCCCGGGGCTGGACGGCCGCGATCGGGTCCGCGTCGGTGGGGGCCGACCCGGCCCGCCGGCCCTCGTGAACTTCTGGGCGTCCTGGTGCATCCCGTGTCGCCGGGAGTTCCCGGTGCTGCGCCGCATCGACGAGCGCTCCGGGACCTCGGGACTGCGGGTGATCGGCGTGACGTTCCGCGACACACGCGGCGAGGCCCGCCGATTCGCGCGGTCCGAACGGGCCCGCTGGGAGATGGCCTTCGACGCCCGCGGCGTCGCCGCGCGGGCCTACGGCGTGCGGGCCGCCCCGCAGACCGTGCTCATCGCGGCTGACGGCACCATCGTCCGTCGATGGTACGGGGAACCTCCGGCCGCCGCCCTCGAGGCCGCCGTGGCCGAGGTGCTCCGGGGCTGAGGGTTCACTCCTCCCAGCGGAAGAGGCGTGCCGCGAGCACCGGGAGCACGATCGCCCAGACCGTGAGCACGACGAGCGCGTGGACGGGAACGTCCACCGGATCGGCGAGGGCGCCGCGGACGCTCTCGGCGAGCGCCGCGGCGGGGAGCAGGTTCGCGACCGCCTGCACCGCTCCGGGGAGCCGGGTCAACGGGTAGGCCATGCCGCCGAGGAACAGCAGGACCAGGTAGAGGCCGTTCGCGAGGGCGAGGTTCGCCTCTGCCCGCAGGGTGCCGGCCATGAGCATGCCGAGTCCGGCGAACGCGATCGTCCCCACGAGGAGAAACACGACCGCGAGCGGGATCCCTCCGGACGGATCCCAGCCGATCGCCACGGCCACGGCGAGGAGGACCGCGATCTGGATGATCTCGATGGCGAGGACGTAGAGCGTCTTCGCCGCGAGGAGTCCGGGGCGTCCGAGCGGGGTCGACCCGAGGCGCTTGAGCACGCCGAAGCGACGGTCGAACCCGGTCCCGATCCCGAGGCTCACCATGGCGCTCGACATGACGGCGAGCGCGAGCACGCCGGGTACGAGGAAGGCGAGCGGATCGCCGTCGACCGCGGGTTGGCTCACCCGGCCGAAGAACAGGAGCACGCCGACCGGGATGCCGATCGTCACGACGAGGCTCTCGCCGCGCCGCAACCCCAGCGTGGTCTCGGACCGAGCTTGGGCCAGCACGGCGCGCCGGTTCACGCGTCCTCCTCGGTCAACTGCAGGAACACGTCCTCGAGGGTCGTGCGGCCCGTCGTGAGCGCGTCGAGCGGTGCGTCGAGCGCGACGAGGTGGGATGCGAGGGCGCCGATCCGGTGCGCGTCCGAGGCGGCTGCGATCCGGTACTCCCCCGCGGCGTCCGAGCACGCGGTGACGGGCACGCCCACCGCATCGGCGAGCGCCCCGAGATCGAGTCCGGGCCGGCTCGAGAACCTGATCTCGTGGCGGGGCGCCGCGCCCGTGAGCTCGTCCGGGGTGCCGGAGGCGACGACCCGTCCGTGGTCGACGATCACGATCCGGTCGCAGAGCGACTCGGCCTCGTCGAGGTAGTGCGTCGTGAGCACGATCGTCGTCCCGGCGTCACGCAGGCCCCGGATGAGGTCCCAGGTCGTCGCACGGGCCCGGGGGTCCATGCCCGCCGTCGGCTCGTCGAGGAACAACACCTCGGGTCGGCCGACCAGCGCGAGTGCGAGCGACAGCCGCTGGTACTGCCCGCCCGACAGGCGACGCACCGGGGTGCGGGCCGCAGCGGTCAGGCCGACCCGGGCGAGGAGCGCATCGGGATCCTCGGCGCCGTCGTAGAAGGCCGTGTAGAGCCGGAGCGTCTCGATCGTGCGCAGCCCCGGCGACAGACCGCCGGACTGCAGCATCACGCCGATCCGGGGCCGCAGCGTCTCGCCCTCGGACCACGGATCGAGTCCGAGGACCCGGACGGTGCCGGCGTCGGCCCGTCGGTACCCCTCGAGGACCTCGACGGTCGTGGTCTTGCCGGCCCCGTTCGGGCCGAGGATGCCGAACACCTCGCCGGTCGCGACCCGGAGTGCGATACCGTCGACCGCTCGACGCTCGCCGTAGGTCTTCTCGAGCCCCGCGACCTCGATCGCCCACTGGGCCCCGGCATCCATCGGGTTCGGATCGTACCGGTTGGCGTGGCAACATCACCGACCGATGGACCGTGCGCAGTACCTCCTCCTCATGGGCGCGTGCCTCCTCATCACGCTGCCGCTCGAGGTGGTGCTCGGGGCCCGCGTGTACCGGTCCCCGCGCCGGCTGTGGCGGGCGCTGTGGCCGATGCTGGTCGTGTTCGTGGCCTGGGATCTGATCGTCATCGCTCGGGATCACTGGCGGTTCTCGGAACGGTTCACGACCGGACTCACCCTCCCCGGCGGGGTGCCGCTCGAGGAGGTCGTGTTCTTCATCGTGATCCCCATCTGCGGGCTGTTGAGCCTCGACGCCGTCCGACGGATCCTCGCGACGCTGGCGCGACGACGGGCCGACCGTGGGTGAGTACACCATCCTCGCGACCATCTCGGTCGTCGTCGTCGTCACGCTCGAGGTCCGGGTCTGGCGCACGGGACTGTTCCGCGACCCGGCGTACTGGATCGCGATGGCGATCTGCTACGGGTTCATGATCCTCGTGAACGGGTGGCTCACGAAGCTGTCCGCGCCGATCGTCATCTACGACGGTCGGTTCAACCTCGGCATCAGGTTCCCGTGGGACATCCCGATCGAGGACTTCGCCTTCGGCTTCTCGATGCTCACCCTGACCATGCTCCTCTGGGATCGCGCCGGCCCCGGTCCACGGCTCGACGACCGGTAACGTGGAACCCATGGATCCGGTGCTGCTCGCCATCGCCGTCTTCGTCGTCATGGAGCCGGTCACCACCGTGGTGCACCGGCTCGTGATGCACGGTGGCGGATGGGGCTGGCATCGCAGCCACCACCGACCGGCGACGGGTCGCTTCGAGGCCAACGATCTCTACCCGGTGGTGTTCTCGGGGCTCACGATCGCCCTGCTCTGCGTCGGCGTCTTCGGCGGCATCGACGTGCTCGTCCCGGTGGGCATCGGCATCACGGCCTACGGCGCCGCTTACACGCTGCTGCACGACGTGGCGATCCACGGGCGCCTCCCGCTGCGGACCCCGAAGCGTCTGCTCGACCCGTGGCGCCGGGCGCACGCGATCCACCACCGGTTCAACGATGCCCCCTACGGCTTCCTCGCCCCCGTGGTGCCCCGGCGTCTGCGCGACCGCGATGCGTCGGCGCAGATCGCCCCGGACGCGGTCGCCCGCCCGATGGGTCAGGCCCGGGTCAGGTAGACGCCGGCGACCATTCCGATCCGGCGCGGGGTCGAGACCCGCGCCCGTTGGGAGAACACGTCGTGGCGGTTCGCCTCAATCCGATCGAGGATGCCCCCGTACATGCGGTGCGCCACCCGGATGCAGCGCTTCGATGCGGGAGGCAGGTACTGCTGCCCGGCGACCGAGGACGCGTAGAACGCCCGGGTGCGGTCGATCTCGAAGGCCATGAGGTCGTGCCACGCGGCGTCGACCCTGCGGGCGTGCGGATCCGCGCCGAACCGACGCAGGTCCTCCTGCGGGATGTACACACGCTCCCGGTCGAGGTCCTCGGCGACATCGCGCAGGAAGTTGGTGAGCTGGAACGCGACGCCGAGGTCCCGAGCCGGTCCCGTCGCTGCGGCGAGGTCGGACGGCTCGAGGATCGGCAGCATCATCTCGCCGATGACGGCGGCCGATCCGTCCATGTACACAAGCAAGTCAGACCACGTCTCGTATTGCTCGACGGTGAGGTCCATGGTCATGCTGCGGAGGAATCGACGGAAGCACTCAGAATCGATCTTGCAAGTCAACACGGTGTCGACGACCGCCCGCAGGACTGGATCACTCGACTTCCCTGCGGCGAGATCGGCGAAGAATCGATCAC
>JBJTOY010000023.1:0-7294 GCA_046074845.1 Actinomycetes bacterium
TCGTCGGTGACCATGCCGATGTGGCCGCCGCTCTCGTCGCGGGCCGCGATCGCGCCGTCCCAGGACGCCGGGTCACCGATACGGATGGCCGTCGCGATGGTCTCGGGCGCGGCGACCGGGTGGCCGAGCACGAGCGGCGCCGCACCGGCCGCCTGCCAGCCGAGCATGCGGGGTCGGCGGGTGGCCCGCCCCATCGCCGCGTACTCCACGTAGCCCTGCCAGTAGGCGGTGATGTTGCCCGCGTTGCCGACCGGGATGCAGTGCACCGCCGGGGCGTCCCGCAGTGCGTCGACGATCTCGAACGCCGCGGTCTTCTGGCCCTCGATGCGGAACGGGTTGATCGAGTTCACGACCGTCACGCGGCCGGTCTCCCCTAGCTCGCGCACGATGCGCAGGGCCTCGTCGAAGTTGCCCTCGATCTGCACGACGCGCGCACCGTGGATGAGCGCCTGGGCGAGCTTGCCCATCGCGATCTTGCCCTCGGGGATGATCACGCCGCAGGTGAGCCCGGCCCGCGCGCTGTACGCCGCGGCCGAGGCCGAGGTGTTGCCGGTGGAGGCGCAGATCACGGCCTCCGCACCGTCCTCGACCGCCTTGGTGATCGCCATCGTCATGCCGCGGTCCTTGAAGGACCCTGTCGGGTTCGCGCCCTCCACCTTGAGGCGGACGTCGAGCCCGAGCTCCTCCGAGAGGCGCACCGCGGGCAGCAGCGGCGTGCCGCCCTCGCGCAGCGTGATGACCGGGGTCGTGTCGGTGACGGGCAGGTGCTCGCGGTACGCCTCGATGATCCCCGGCCAGGCCGCACCGGCCGGGCAGGCGTTCGGGTTCACGCGTCGGCCCCGAGCACCCGGATCACCGAGCCGACCCGCTGGACGACCTCGGTGCCGCGCAGGTCCTCCACCGTGGACCGCAGGTCCGCCTCGCGGGCCGCGTGGGTCACGAAGATGAGCCGGGCCCCCTCGCCGATGCCGCGCTGGGCCATCGACTCGATGCTCACGCCGTGGCGGCCGAAGGTGTCGGCGATCGCCGCGAGCACGCCGGGCCGGTCGGCCGCCTCGACCTCGAGGTAGTACTGCGAGCGCACGTCGTCGATCGGGAGGATCTCCCGCCGGGTGAGCGTGCCGATGGTGGCGCCGCGGGAGCCGCTGCGCAGGTTCTTGGCCGCGTCGATGACGTCGCCGAGCACAGCCGACGCGGTCGGGAACCCGCCCGCACCCCGGCCGTAGAGCATCACCTCGCCGGTCGCCTCGCCCTCGATGAAGATCGCGTTGAACGACTCGCGCACCGAGGCGAGCGGGTGGTGCATCGGGACCATCGTCGGGTGCACCCGGGCGCCGATGCGTCCGTCGCGCTCCTCGACGATCGCGAGCAGCTTCACGATGTAGCCGAGTTCGTCGGCCGAGGAGATGTCGGCCGCGCTGATGCCCGTGATGCCCTCCCGGTGCACGTCGGTGTCGAGCACCTCGGCGCCGAACGCGATCGACGCGATGATGGCGGCCTTCGCCGCGGCGTCGAAGCCCTCGACGTCGGCGGTCGGGTCGGCCTCGGCGAACCCGAGCGCCTGGGCCTCGGCGAGCGCGTCGGCGAACGTGGAGCCCGCCTCGGTCATGCGGGTGAGGATGTAGTTGGTGGTGCCGTTCACGATGCCGAGCGCCCGGCCGATGCGGTCGCCGGCGAGGCTCTCGCGCAGCGGGCGGATGAGCGGGATGCCGCCACCCACCGCGGCCTCGAAGAGGAGGTCGAGCCCGGCATCCTCCGCCGCGGCGAACAGGCCGGCGCCCTTCGCCGCGAGCAGCGCCTTGTTGGCGGTCACCACCGGCTTGCCGAGGCGCAGCGCCTCGAGGATGAGTGCACCGGCCGGCTCGATCGGGCCCATGACCTCCACCACGAGGTCGACGTCGTCGGCCGCGACCACGGAGGCCGCGTCGTCGGTGAAGGTCCACGCGCCGGCGGGCAGGCCGCGGTCCCGGGCGAGGTCGCGCACGGCGATGCGGGTGACCTCGAGGCGCACCCCGGCGCGGGCCGCGACGACGTCACCGTTGTCGGCGATCAACCGCACGAGGGCGGCCCCGACGTTGCCGCACCCGAGGAGTCCGAGACGTACCACTGCATCAGCCATGAGGGGGACAGTCTCGCGGACGCGCACCACCCCCGGCGACCCGGTAACGGCCCGGTGCCCGCCCGGACTCGGGGGTTCAGTCGACGTCGAGGCGGGTGAGGTCGTCCTCGGTCTCGCGCCGGATCACGAGTCGGGCCGCACCGCCGCGCAGGAACACCACGGCGGGCCGGGGGATCTTGTTGTAGTTCGAGGCCATCGAGTAGCCGTAGGCGCCGGTCACCGGGGTCACGAGCAGGTCGCCCGGCGTCACCCCGGCCGGGAGGTGCGCGTCGGTGACGATCACGTCGCCCTGCTCGCAGTGCTTGCCCGCGATCCGGGCCCCGAGCGGTCGGGGCTCGTCGATGCGGTCCGGGAGGTAGGCCTCGTACCCCGCGCCGTAGAGCACCGGGCGCGGGTTGTCGGACATCCCGCCGTCGATCGCCACGTAGGTGCCGACGCCCGGGATCTCCTTGACCGTCCCGACCCGGTAGAGGGTCACCGCCGCCGCAGCCACGATGGAGCGACCGGGCTCGACGTGCACCGCCGGGACGGGCAGGTCGCGGGCCGCGCTCCCGGCCGCCACCGCGTCGAGGAGGGTGCGCGCGTACTCGGCCACGCCGATCTCGGGGTCCTCGGACAGGTACCGCGCGCCGAAGCCGCCGCCGAGCACGAGGTCGGCGACCGTCGCACCGGTCGTGGTGCGGACCTGCGCGACGAGGTCGAGTACGACGTCCACCGCGCGGGTGAAGGACTCGAGCACCCAGATCTGCGAACCGATGTGGCAGTGGAGTCCACCGAACTCGAGCAGGTCGCTGGCCACGACCCGTGCGGCGGCGGCGAGGGCGACGCCGTTGCTCACGGTGAAGCCGAACTTGGACTCCTCCGTGCCGGTCTCGATGTACTCGTGGGTGTGGGCGTGCACCCCGGGCGTGACCCGCACGAGGACACGGGGCCGCACGCCGATCTCGGCGGCGAGGCGCTCGAGCCGGTCGAGTTCGTCGTCCGAGTCGGCCACGATGCGTCCGACCCCCTCGGTGAGGGCACGACGCAGCTCGGCATCGGACTTGTTGTTGCCGTGCAGGGTGATGCGGGCCGCCGGCATGCCGGCGTGGAGCGCGACGTGGAGTTCGCCGCCCGAGGCGGTGTCGAGGTGGAGGCCCTCGTCGGCCACGAGGCGCACCATCGCCGAGCAGAGGAACGACTTGCCCGCGAAGGCCACGTGGTCGGCCCCGAACGCGTCGGCGAACTCTCGGCAGCGGGCCCGCAGGTGGTCCTCGTCGTAGACGAACAGCGGGGTGCCGAACTCGGCCGCGAGGGCATCGAGGTCGGCGGCGAGGATGCCGGCCGGCACGAGGCTCCGGTCGAACGGCGCGGCGCCCACGGCCTACTCCCCCGTCCCGTCGTCGTCGCCGTCGAGGCGCTCCATGACCTCGGGCGCGTGCACCCCCAGGATGCCGAGCGCGTCGGCGAGTCCGATCTGCACCGCCTCGGCCAGCCAGAGACGGGCCTGGGTGAGCGCCGGGTCGTCGGTCAGCACACGGCAGTCCCGGTAGAAGCCGTGGAACCGTGACGCGAAGTCCCGCACCCAGGTGGTCACGCGGTGCGGAGCCCGCAGTTCGGCCGCGGTGGCGAGTACGCCCGGGTACTCGGCGAGCGCGCGCAGCAGGTCGAGTTCGCGCTCGTGGGTGAGCACCGACAGGTCGACCGCCGCGAGCGGCGCACGAACGACGCCCGCCTCCGCCGCACGCCGCGCGATCGAGGCGACCCGGGCGTGCGCGTACTGCACGTAGTACACCGGGTTCTCCATCGACTGCGAGGTCACGACGTCGAGGTCGAAGGTCTGGGCGGTGTCGATGCCCTGGAGCAGGAAGGTGAGGCGGCACACGTCCGGGTCGACCTCGTCGAGGATGTCCGCGAGGGTGATGACGTTGCCCGCGCGCTTCGAGATGCGCACGAGTTCGCCGCCGCGCTCGAGCTTCACGAGTTGGCCGAGGATGATCTCGGGTTCGGGGGCCTGGGACGTGCCGATGCCGATCGCCTGCAGGCCGGTCTGGAGGCTGCGCACCTGCCCGTGGTGGTCCGCACCCCAGATGTCGATGAGGTGGGTCCAGCCCCGACGCACCTTGTCCCGGTGGTAGGCGAGGTCGTTGGCGAGGTAGGTGGTGGAGCCGTCGCCCTTCACGAGGACCCGGTCCCGCTGGTCGCCGAGGGCCTCGGAGGCCAGCCAGGTCGCGCCGTCCCGCTCGTAGGTGTGCCCGCTCGCCACGAGCTGGGCGAGCACCTCGGGCACGTCCCCGCGCTCGTGCAGCGTGCGCTCCGAGAACCAGGTGTCGAAGTGCACACCGATGCGGGCGAGGTCCTCCTTGAGCGAGGCCAGCACTGCGGCGTACCCCCAGTCGCGTGCAGTGGCCTCGTCGACCGCGTCACCGAGTTCGGCCCGCAGGCGCGCCGCCATGTCCACGAGGTACTGGCCGTGGTAGCCGTCCTCGGGCGGCTCCTCGCCGCGGTACCGGGCCATGAGCGACCGGGCGAACGTGTCGAGCTGGTTGCCCGCATCGTTGAGGTAGTACTCGCGATGCACCTCGGCGCCCTGGGCCGCGAGCACGTTGGCGAGCGCGTCGCCGACGGCCACCCAGCGCCCACCACCCGCGTGCAGCGGACCCGTCGGGTTGGCCGAGACGAACTCCAGGTTGATGCGGGCACCGGCGAGGGCGGTGCCCCGGCCGTATCCGCCGTCGGCACCCACGATCTCGCCGAGCACCTCGTGGAGCCAACTCGGGGCGAGGAACAGGTTGAGGAAGCCGGGTCCGGCGATCTCCGTGCGCTCGAGGTGCTCCGGGGCGGCGGCCTCGAGGGCCGCGGCGATCCGGGCCGCCACGTCCCGGGGGGCCTCCCCGACCGCCTTGGCCAGCCGGAGGGCCACGTTGGTCTGGAAGTCGCCGTGCTCCCGGCGGGCCGCGGGCTCCACGGTCGGCCCGCCCTCGGGCTCGGGCAGACCGGCCGCGGCGAGGGCGGCTCGGAGGGCGTCGGTGAGGGTGTCGGCGATCAACGGGGGCTCTCGGGCTCGGTCGCTCAGGCGCTGGGCGGGTCCGCAGTGTCCCACACCGTCCCGGACGTCCCGGCACGACCACGCAACGTGGGGGGTTTCCGCCACGCTGCGTGGCAGATAGAGTCGACGGATCGGAGTGGAGCACCGCCGAGGGCAGTGGGTGCGTGGTGTGGGGATCGGAACGTGACGTGGGACGACAGGGCGGATTGGGGCGACCCCTCTCCGACGTGCTGCGCGCCGGCGCGGGCGCGGACGCCCCGCCCCAGATGACCGGCGCCGCCGCGACCGCGGTGAAGCCGGCACTCGGCACCCGCCTCGTCGCCGACCTCGCCGCGAACGAGTCCGGCATGGCCCTCGTGTACGAAGCACTCGACGAGATCGTCACCGAGTTCACCCTCGACGACGCCGCCATCGTGATCGAGGACCCGGGACTGGGTCGTCAGATCTTCCGGGCCGGTCGTCGCCGCCTCGACGGCGACGACCTCTCCCTGCTCAACGCCGAGCCCGGCCTCTACACAGATCCCCCGCTGGCGGAGGGCGCGATCGACCCGTCGCTCATCATGAGCCTCTGCACCGTCGCGCTGCGCATGGACCTGCTGCGCCACGACTCCTGGCACGACCCGCTGACCGGGCTCTACGACCGCCGCAGCGCCGAGCGACTGCTCGCGATGTCGGTGGCGCGCAGCGTGCGCTACCGGTGGCCGTTCACCCTCGTCGTCATCGACCTCGACTACCTCAAGCAGATCAACGACTCCCAGGGTCACTCGGCCGGTGACGCCGCGCTCATCGCGCTCTCCGAGCGGTTCCGGCGCGCCCTGCGCTACGGCGACAACGCGGCCCGCATCGGCGGTGACGAGTTCGCGCTCATCCTCCCCGACACCACGCTGGCCGACATCAACCCGCTCCTCGAGCGCGTCGCCAACACCCGCATCGGGGACGAGCCCTGTCCGGGCTTCTCCTACGGCGCGGCGGAGTGCCCGAGCGAGGCCGAGGAGCCCGAGGCCCTGTTCGACCTGGCGGACCAGCGTCTGCTCGCGGCGAAGGCGGCCCGCGGATGAACCAGGAACCCAGGATCGACGACCTCGAGCTCGAACTGCGGCGCCTGCCCGGCGTGCTGGCCGCCGCGATCGACCAGGACGGCATCCTGCGCATCCAGCTCCACGTGCGCGACCCGCACTCGGATCCCTCCCTCACCGACGCGGCGACCCGCATCGCCCTGCGCTACACCGACTCCTCGGTCGCGGTCGAGGTGAACCACTGGCGCGACCTCTCCACCCTCGGCGGCACGGTGGGCTCGGCGACCACCGCCACGGCCGGCGGCATCGGCAGCGGGCAGGTGCACGCGGGCGCAGCGCCGACGCGTCCCGAACTCGTCGACCTCGAACCCCGCGTGCCGTTCATGGAGGCCGTCGCCGACGTCGAGGCTCCGACCGAGGCCGGGACGGCCGACACCGGCGAGGCCGGGGACGCCGAGGCGACGAGTCCGCCGGTGCTGCCGACGGTGCCGGAGTACGTCACCGAACCGGCGCCGAGCGCGAGCGAGATCATCGACGTGGTGGCGGCCGAGGCCGCCGAGCGCGAGCAGTTCGTGGCCCGCGAGCCGCGGGTGCGTCTGCTGGCGGTGCTCACCTTCCCCGACACCGATGAACTCGAGGTGCACCTCACGTTCAACGGCCAGCGCAGCATCGGGCGCGCGCCGGCGAGCAACGGCGTGCTCGGCGCGTCCGAGGCCACGCTGGACGCGCTCAAGGTCTTCGTGCCGGAACTCGACCAGGCCGCGGTCTGGGCCCGCCCGATGGAGCACCGCGACAACGCGAACGCCTACCTCGTGGCGACCGAACTGCACGACGAGGCCCACACGCTGCACGGGCTGGCCACCGGCACGAGTCCGATCGAGGCCGCGGCCCGATCCACCCTGCACGCGCTCAACCGGACCATCGCACCGACGCTCGCCGCCTCGCTGAACTGACGGCCCGTCGCGCTAGGTTCGCCGCTCCGATCCGAAGCGCGCGAGGTACGACCGTGAGCGACGTCCTGCACGAACTCTTCTCGATCGAGGGCCGCACCGCCCTCGTCACCGGCGGCACGAGCGGCATCGGCCGCATGATCGCCGAGGCCTACGTGCGGGCGGGCGCCCGGGTGCTCGT
>JBJTOY010000024.1:0-24061 GCA_046074845.1 Actinomycetes bacterium
CCGAATTGTGCGCCGATTCCGGTGTGTTGGGCGAGCGCGAGCACCTTGCGCTCGAGGTCCATGTCGCGAAACCCATGGCCGAGCGCAGATCCGCTCGTCGGCAACGAATCGAGGTATCGAGCACTCGCCAGCTTCGCCGTCTCGACAGCGAACTCCGCCGACGTGCCGCCGATGACGACGGCGAGGTGATACGGGGGACAGGCTGCGGTGCCGAGGGTCTTCATCTTCTCGAACAACCACGGCAGCAGCGTCTTTTCGTTGAGTAGCGCCTTGGTCTCTTGGAACAGATAACTCTTGTTGGCCGAGCCGCCGCCCTTGGCGAGGAACAGGAACTTGTACTCGTCGCCATCGGTGGCATGGACCTTGATCTCGGCGGGCAGGTTCGTGTTCGTGTTGCGCTCGTCGTACGTGGTGATCGGAGCGAGCTGGCTGTAACGCAGGTTGCTCGTGAGATACGTGTCGTAGATTCCGCGGGCGATCGCCTCTTCGTCCCCGCCGCCGGTGAAGACGAACTGGCCTTTCTTTGCCTTGACGATCGCCGTGCCGGTGTCTTGGCACATGGGCAACGCGCCGCCGGCGGCGATGCTCGCGTTCTTCAGGAGGTCGAGTGCGACGAAGCGATCGTTGTGGCTCGCCTCAGGGTCGCCCAGGATGTCGGCGAGTTGTTGCAGGTGTCCCGTTCGCAGCAGGTGGGCGATTTCGCGCATGCCCTATCGGGTGAGCAACGTGATCGCCGCCGGATCGACCCGCAGGAACTCACCGTGTGGCGTTGAGAAGGTGTCGACGCCGTCACGTGTGAGCAGTCGATACTCGGTCGTGTCGGGGCCGAGCGGAAGCAGTTCGGTGTGGACGAATGGCGCGGGTTGTGGTGCGGACATCGCGAGTGCCGACCGATGCGCCTAGACGAGCGCCGGCGTGCCCTTGAATGCGCCGGGATCTCCGGCGGCGGGGATGAGCGGCTTGGACCACGCGACGGTGGTGGCGATCGTCGATGCCACCTCGCGCCATGCCTTCGGGTCCCAGCCTTCGGCACATGCGGGCACGGTTCCGTCGCCGCGCAAGAAGACGAACGCCGGGAGTTCGGTGAGTCCGAGTTGCTTGACGAACGTGCGGTCGGGGTCGGCGAAGGTGAGGAATTCGGTCGCCAGTGGTCCGAGGAACTGCTTGGCCTCGGGGGCGCTCGCGGTGACGACGAAGTTGACGCGAGTCGCAGCCCCAGAGAACTGGCGCATGATGCGCGTGCAGGTCTTCAGGATCCAGGCGCTCTCGTGGGTGTACGGATCGATCACGAAGCTCGTGAGGTGAAACAGGGTGAGCCATTCGCGCAGGGTTCGACCATCGGCGTCGATCGGGGTGAGGACGGTGTCGAGGGAGGGTGCGGTTGCCACGCCTGAAACGGTAGCAATGTTGGGTCTCGTCACCCGATATGGCCGTCGGCACATCCGTTCGTCCGCCCGTCGCGTCGCGCCCTAGCCTTGGGCGCATGTCCGCACGCTCACGTAACCTGCCACGCCGTTCCTGCCTGTCGATTCCCGGGTCGTCGGACAAAATGCTCGCCAAGGGCCCCGGCATTCCTGCCGACATGGTCTTTTTGGACTTGGAAGATGCCGTCGCACCGAAGGAAAAGGAAGCGTCGCGTCCGCGCATCGCCGAGGCGATTCGTTCGCAGGACTGGGGCGACAAGGCGCTGTGCGTGCGCGTCAACGACTGGTCCACGAAGTGGACGGCGTTCGACATCATCGAGGTCGTCGGCAACGCTGGCCCGCGCTTGGACGAGATCATGCTGCCGAAGGTCGAATCCGCAGCCCAGATCGTCGCCACCGATCTGTTGTTGCGTCAGGTCGAGATTGCCGCGGGTCTGCCCGTCGGCCACATCGGTATCGAGGCCCAAATCGAGACCGCGCGAGGTCTCATCAACGTCGAGGAGATCTGCGCGGCCTCGCCCCGGCTCGAGACCATCATCTTCGGCCCGGCCGACTTCGCCGCGTCGATGGAGATGCCGGTGCTCACCGGCGGGGTGCAGATCCCCGAGTACCCGGGCGACCACTTCCACTACGTGTTCTCGAAGATCCTCATGGCCGGTCGGGCCAACGGCCTCCAGGTCATCGACGGGCCGTTCCTCAAGATCCGGGACCACGATGCGTTCCGTGACTACACGAACCGCACCAAGGTGCTCGGCTACGACGGCAAGTGGGCGCTCCACCCGGAGCAGGTGACGATCCTCAACGAGGTGTTCACCCCCACCCAGGAGCAGTTCGACAAGGCCTTCGACATCCTCGACGCCTACCGCCAGGCGACGACGGAGGGCGAGCGCAAGGGCGCGGTCATGTTCGGTGACGAGATGATCGACGAGGCGAGCCGCAAGATGGCGATCAAGTTCGTCAGCCGCGGCGAGCGGGCCGGGATGACGCGCAGCGCCGAGTAGGAGCGCCCTCGCCCCGGGTCGGTCAGACCGGCTCCGGATCGACGGGCGGGTCGTCGAGGTGCGCCTCGAAGTCCTCGACGATCTCCTCGGGGGTCTCCTCCGGGCCGACGCCCGACCGGCCGGACCATGCCGCCCACAGCACGACGGCGGCGACCGAGATGACCGTGAGCAGCAACTGGTAGTCCGAGATCCAGTCGAGCACGCCGCCCAACGGTCGCTCGAGCACGCCGGCCAACGCGCGCACCGCCCAGATGCGCACCACCACGCTCGTGAGCGCGGTGCCGAAGAACAGCGGTGCGGGCATGCGGTCGGAGCCGGCCAACATGGCCGTGATGTTCCCGGGGAACAGTGCGGTCACCGGGACGCGGGCCCGGTGGAACTTCCGCTCGATCCAGAGCAGCGGGGCGAGCGCCCGGCCCGAGCGCGACTCGGCCCAGCGCAGCGCCCGGTCACCGAACCAGCGGCCGAGCAGGTAGTAGGTGGTCAGGAACGCGGTCGCCCGCACCAACGGGATCGTGAAGTACCAGACCGCGTCGACGTTCGGTGAGGCGAGGAACAGCCAGCGCAACTTGGGGCTCAGGATGAGCAGCGCGAGCGGTGCCTCGTCGATGAGGGTCGGTGCGAGTGCGTTCCCGACGTAGAGCGCGATGGTGAACGCGGCCATCGGGACGGCCAGCACCGAGATGCGGGTCCGTTCGGCGCGGGTGAATGCGGTCGGCACAGCCCCAGCCTCCCACGGATCGTGCGCGCCCGGGGATCGGTACGACGCTCAGCTCGCTCGCTCAGCTCGGGAGCGCATGCTCGGGTGGTTCGGGTCGAATCGCGCTCGTCGCTCAGCTCGCGAGCGCATGCTCCGTGAGCCGGCGGGCGATGACGCGCAGGCAGAGGGTCTCGTCCGCGCCCTCGAAGATCGAGAGCACCCGGGCGTCCACGAAGTACCGGGACACCGCGTACTCCTCGGCGTAGCCCATGCCGCCGTGGATCTGCATGGCCTCGCGGGTCACCCACTCGGCGGTGCGGCAGACGTACGCCTTCACCATCGAGGCCTCGAGCGCGCCCTCGCCGCGGGCCATCATGCGGGCGACCTCGTAGGAGAACTGCCGGCCCGCACAGATGAGCGCGGCCATGCGGGCGAGCTTCACCTTCGTGAGCTGGTAGTCGAACACCGCCTTGCCGAACACCGCGCGGTCCTGGGCGTACTGCAGCGCGGCCTCGAACGCGGCCTGCATCAGGCCGACGGCACGCGCCGCGGTCTGGAGACGGCCGTTCTCGAAGCCCTCCATCTGCAGGTAGAAGCCCTTGCCGAGTCCGCTCTCGCCGCCGATCAGGGCCGAGCCGGGGACGTGCCAGTCGTCGAAGGCGACCTCGTAGGAGTGCATGCCCCGGTACCCGAGGGTGTCGATGGCGCGCCCCTCCATCTTGCCGCCCTGCCCGTCCTCGAACGCGAAGTGGTGGCCCGCCGCCGCGGGCTTCTCGACCACGAACACCGAGAGGCCGCGGTGGCCCTTCGAGCGGTCCGGGTCGGTCCGGGCGAGGAGCATGAGCGTGTCGGCGCGCCCCGCGAAGGTGCACCAGGTCTTCACGCCGTTGATCCGCCAGCCGTCGCCGTCAGGGGTGGCCGTGACCTTCACACCGGCCACGTCGGATCCGTAGTCCGGTTCGGTGACCATGACGCCCACGATCCGCTCGCCGGTGGCGATCTGGGGGAGCCAGCCGTGCTTCTGCTCCTCGGTACCGCCGGTGACGATGGCGCGGGTGAGGATCTCGGGCCGCGTGATGAGCGCGCCGCCCGCGCCGAGCGAGCCCCAGGAGAGCTCCTCGGTGGCGACGCACATCGCGAGGTAGTCCGACTCGCCGCCCGCGGCGAACCCGCCGTACTCCTCCGGGACCGACAGGCCGAACCCACCGATCTCGGCCATGCCCTCGAGGATCGACTCGGGGATGTCCTCGTTGTGCCGGTGGATGTGCTCGGCCTGCGGACGGATCTTGTCGTCGGCGAAGCGATGGAAGGTGTCGCGGACGAGGTCGAACTCCTCGTCGAGGTGCGCCGGACCGGTGCCGAGCTTGATGGCGTCCTCGGCGAGGGCCTCGAGGAACTCGGAGGATCGGAAGTGGGAGATGAACTCGGCGTGGGGGCTGAGCGTCACGGCGTCGACGCCCCACTCGGACTGTCGGCCGATGAGGCGGGCCGCGAGGTCGGCGACCGCGTCGGCGATGTAGGCGTAGGACAGGCGCGCCTCGTACTCGCCGTGCTCGGCGTAGGAGAGCATGACCCGGCACCCGGCGACCGCGCTGGCGGCGTGCGCGAGGTCGTAGGCCGCGACCTGGTGGCGGTCGAGCTTCTCGACGGAGATGCGTCCGCCGTCGAGCGAACGCTCGGCGATCGTGCGGGCGGCGGTCTCGACGATGTCAGCGGCGGCGTCGACGAGGGCGGATGCGGCGGCGTGGTGATCGGTCATGGCGCTGGAGCCTACCGACGGGCGACGGGGAGGTCCCAAGCCTCAGGCGATGACGCGCGTCACGGCCGCCCGCGACTCGTCGTCGTCGCCCCGGGGTCCGTCGTGGTGGTGGGCTCGACGGTCGTGGTCGTGGATGGCACGGTCGTGGTGGTCGTGGTCGATCCGGACGATCCGCTCGTGCCGCTGGTCCCGGTCGCGCCGCTCGTGCCGCCGGTCCCGGTCGACCCCGAGACGGTGCCGCCCGAGCCCGTCGTGCGCCGGGTGCCCGGGATGAAGGTCGACCCCTTCGTCTCGACGACGGGCTGGTCCGCGCCCTCGACCGCCTGGGCCGTCACGCACCAGTCGGTGTCGATCTGCTGGTACACCGCGGCGGCGAGGACGTCGGCACCGTCTGGGGAGAGGTGCACGCCGTCCCCGGCGCGGATGGTGATGGTGCGGCCGGTCTCCGGGTCCACCATGGTGGAGGTGTACTCGCCGTCCTCGTCGTTGAGGAGGGCGTGGGCGTCGATGAACGTGACGGTCGGGAACTCCCGGGCCACGGTGCGCTGGAGGTCACCGATCTGGCGGACCGCAGCGTCCATGCGCTCGGAGCGCATGACCGGTGGCGAGATCCAGTACACCGTGCGCTCCTCGGGCCCGACGAGGAGTTCCATCATCGCCTCGGTGCGTGCGGTGTAGTCCGCGACCCAGGCCGCGCCCTGCCCCCGACTCCCGCTCACGATCACGTAGTCGTTCGTCCCGATGATGAACGCCACCGCCTCCGGGTCGAGGCGCGCAAGTTCGGTGACCGCCCGCTTCGGCCAGTTGTGGAACCCCGAGTTCGCGAGCCCGGAGGAGACCCGCGACTCGTACACGGGTGCGACGACACCGGTGTCGGCGGTCTGCTCGCCGAGCGCCGGCCCCAGCGATCCCGCGAGGGAGTCCCCGGCGATCCAGAGCCGCAGCGGTCGCCCCGTGGTGAGGTCACGTCCGCAGGTCGGCTCGCCCGGTCGCCTCGGCTCGCGCTCGACCGGCGGGCGACCGTCGGGACCGCCGGTCGGCGTCGCCGCGGTCGTGCTCGCGAACGGGCCCCGCCCGGTGGCCCACAGGGCGCCGCCGGCACCGGCGGCCAGCGCCACGACGGCGACGACGGCTCCGACCTCGATACGGCGTCGGCGACGGCGGTGGCGGGCCCGTCGGGCCTCGGCGCGGGAGTGGGGAGTGAGGTCGTCGGCGGCCATCGGAATCGCGGATCGTACCGGGACCGGATGCCCGCTCCCTCGCGCCCCGCCCGCGGGCGAGCCGATCAGGCGTGCTCGTCGGCCGTCTCGGCCCGGTCCGCCTGGGTCCGGTACAGGTCGGCGTAGAGGCCACCGTGGGCGAGGAGGTCCTCGTGGGTGCCCTGCTCGACGATCCGACCACCGTCGAGGACCACGATCCGATCGGCCGCGACGATCGTGGACAGCCGGTGCGCGATGACGAGCGCGGTCCGTCCGTGCAGTGCCTCGTCGAGTGCGCGCTGGATGGCGAGTTCCGACTCCGAGTCGAGGTGGGAGGTCGCCTCGTCGAGGATGATGATGGAGGGGCCCTTGAGCAGCACGCGCGCGATGGCGATCCGCTGCTTCTCCCCGCCCGACATCCGGTAGCCGCGCTCGCCGACCACCGTGTCGTACCCGTCGGGGAGCGTCTCGATGAGATCGTGGATCCGGGCGGCCCGGCACGCGGCGACGATCTCCTCGTCGGTGGCGTCGGGTTTCGCGTAGCGGAGGTTGGCCCGGATCGACTCGTGGAACAGGTGGGGGTCCTGCATCACGACGCCGACGGCCCGCTGCACCGTGTCGAGGGTGAGGGTGCGCACGTCGTGCCCGTCGATGCGGACCGCGCCCTCGACCACATCGGCGATCCGGGGCACGAGCATGGCGGTCGTGGTCTTCCCGGCCCCCGATGGTCCGACGAGCGCCACGAACTCCCCGGGCGCGATGGAGAGGTCGATGTCGCGCAGGATCCACTCCGAGGGATCGCCGCTCGGCGTGACGCCGTCCTCGAGGGAGGCGAGCGAGACGAGGTCGGGCGCCGGGTGCCGGAAGGACACGTGGTCGAACTCGATGCGGCCGTCGACCCGGTCGATGGCGAGCGCGTCCGGGGCCTCGGTGGTGATCGAGGGGAAGTCGAGGATCTCGAACACCCGCTCGAACGACACGAGTGCGGTCATGACGTCGACCCGGGCGTTCGTGAGTTGCGTGAGCGGTTGGTAGATCTGGCCCACGTAGATGACGAACGCGCCCACGGTGCCGATGCTGATCGCGCCGGTGATCGCGAGGTGGCCGCCGACGTAGTACACGACGGCGGTGCCGACCGCGGCCACGAGCCCGAGTGCGACGAAGAGCACCCGGGAGTACATCGCGGTGGTCACGCCGATGTCGCGCACCTGGGCGGCCCGCCCGGCGAAGTCGTCCCGCTCGCGGTCGTTGGCGCCGAACAACTTCACGACGAGCGCGCCGGCCACGTTGAACCGTTCGGCGATCGTGTTGTTCATGGACGCGTTGAGGATGAACCCGTCCCGGGTCGCGGCCTGCAGCCGTCGACCCACCCGGCGGGCCGGGATGATGAAGGCTGGCAGCACGACGAGGGTGAGGATCGTGAGACGCCACTCGAGCCCGAGCATCACGGCCAGGGTGATGGCCAGGGTGATGACGTTCGAGATCACCGTGCCGAGCGTGCCGGTCACCGCCTGCTGCGCGCCGATCACGTCGTTGTTGAGCCGCGACATGAGCGAACCGGTCTGGGTCCGGGTGAAGAAGGCGAGCGGCATCCGCTGGACGTGGTCGAAGAGTGCGACCCGCATGTCGTAGATCAGCCCCTCGCCGACGCGGGCCGAGTACCAGCGCTGGATGAGCGAGATGAGCGCGTTGGCGATCGCGAGACCCACCGCCGCCGCGGCCAGAACGATGACGAGGCGCTCGTCCTCCTGGGGCACCGCGGTGTCGAGGAGCGACCGGAACAGCAGCGGCGGGATCACGCCGACGACCGCGCCGATGAGCACCGCGACGATGAAGCCGATCAGCGAGGCCCGGTAGGGGCGGGCCATGCGCACCACCCGGCGCACGAGGTCGCGCTCGAGTTGCTTGCCCTTCACCGCGTCCGGATCGTGCCGGAAGCTCATCATCGTCTGGTGCAGCATCGTGGCGGCCAACCTAACCGGCGACCCCCGGATTCCCCGGGGCCGGGGTACGTCGTGCCCCGGATCGGTACCCTTCGCGCCGTGACGACGACGCCCGTCCCCATGACCGACCCCGAGACCCGGGCCGAACTCGTCGCCGGCGTGCGGCGATGGGTCGAGCGCGAGGTCCTGCCGATCGCCTCGGACCTCGAGCACGCCGACGAGTACCCGGCCGCCCTCGTGCAGCAGATGCGCGACATGGGCCTGTTCGGCATCACCGTCCCCGAGGCGTACGGCGGGCTCGGCCTCGACCTCCTCTCCTACATCGGGGTCATCGAGGAGCTGTCCGCGGGATGGATGTCCTTGTCCGGCGTCATCAACACCCACCACATCGCGGCCGGACTCCTCGTCGTGCACGGGACCGAGGAGCAACGGCGGCGTTGGTTGCCGCGCATGGTCACGGGTGAACTGCGCGGGTGCCTCTCGCTGTCGGAACCGGACGCGGGTTCCGACACCCGCAACATCTCGTGCCGGGCCGTGCGGGACGGTGACGAGTTCGTGATCGACGGCACCAAGACCTGGGTGACGAACGGGGAACGGGCGGGCCTCGTGGCGCTCGCGGCCCGCACCGAGGAGGGCATCACCTGCTTCATGGTGGAGAAGCAGCCGGGACCGACGAGCGGTGGCATCACCGTGAGCCGCAACATCGGCAAGCTCGGGTACAAGGGACTCGAGACGGTCGAGATGTCGTATGCGGGTCACCGGGTACCCCTCGACGCGGTGCTCGGCGGCGAGGCGGGTCTCGGACACGGCCTCGGCGCGATCCTGAGCGGCCTCGAGGTCGGACGCATCAACATCGCGGCCCGTGCGGTGGGGGTGGCCCGTGCCGCGTTCGAGGCGGCGATCGCGTACGCCCAGGTGCGTGAGACCTTCGGCAAGCCGATCGCGCAGCACCAGGCGATCCAGCACAAGTTGGCCGACATGGGCACGAAGTTGCAGGCGGCGCGCCTGCTCACCGAGCACGCCGCGGTCCTGCGCATGACGACCGGACGCGCCGACGTGGAGGCGGGCATGGCCAAACTCTTCGCGAGCGAGGCGGCCCTCGAGATCGCCACGGACGCGATGCGCATCCACGGCGGCGTCGGGTACACGACGGACCTGCCGCTCGAGCGGTACTTCCGTGACGCTCCGCTCATGATCATCGGTGAGGGTACGAATGAGATCCAGCGGACGGTCATCGCCCGCGGGCTGCTCCAGCGGTACCCCGTCGAGTAGGTGACCGGGCCGGTCGGGGCGAGGCCCCTAGGCTCGCCGGACCCGACCCGGAGGTCACCCGTGCGCCGTTCGTCCGTCGTCATCGTCGTGTTCGCCGCACTGCTCACCGCCTGTGGCGGCGGCGGGTCCTCCGACGGCTTCTCCCGCGCCGCGTACGTGGATGCGGCCATGCGTGAGTTCGAGCAGAACGGTGCGCCGATCTCGACGAAGCAGGCGGAGTGCTTCATCGGCGTGGTCGTCGACGGCATCGGCGTGGACCGCCTCAACGCCGACGGCGTGACGCCGAAGGAGTTCGCGTCCGCCCGCACGCCGTCCTCCTACATCAAGGATGCCGGCGCCCGGAAGCGCATCGTCGCCGAGGTCATCACGGGCGACTGCTTCGGACTCGACCGCCTGCTCGTTCCGGCGCTCCGTCAGGGCTTCGGCGCCGCGCTCTCGGAGCGCGACGCGGCCTGCCTCGCCAAGCAGTTGGTGAAGAGCGACGAGGTGCGCCGGGCCGTGGCCAACGGCATCCTCGGTCTCCCGGGGGGTCCGGACCTTTCGACCGCGATCCGGGACCGGACCACGGACGCGATCAAGGCCTGCTCGCTCAACCCACTCTCGCTGCTCGGCGGCGGCGCGGGCGGCTGATCCGCCGGACTCGCACCGGCGCGGGCGCCGTTGGCATGATCGGCCCATGACGACCCACGAGCGACCCTTCGGCCGGTACTTCGAGGACTTCGAGCCCGGCGACATCTACAAGCACTGGCCCGGCAAGACGATCACCGAGTACGACGATCACCTGTTCTGCATGATCACCATGAACCACCACCCGCTCCACACGGACGCCTACTACGCGGAGCAGGCCACGCAGTTCGGCAGGAACGTCGTCGTGGGGAACCTCGTGTACTCGCTCGTGCTCGGCATGAGCGTCCCCGATGTGAGCGGCGCAGCGATCGCGAACCTCGAGATCGAGACGCTGCAGCACAAGCGTCCGACCTTCCACGGCGACACCATCTACGCGGAGACCCGTGTGCTCGACAAGGTGGAGTCCTCGAGCAAGCCCGACCGAGGCATCGTGAGCGTGGAGACCTTCGGCTACAACCAGCGGGGCGAGGAGGTCTGCTACTTCCGGCGCAAGGTGATGGTGCCGAAGCGGGAGGCGGTCAAGCCCCGGCAGCGTCCCTACGAGACGCCGGAGGGCTGAGCGCACCCGACCTCACCGGTCGCCGGCCTCGTCGTCCGGCTCGTCGGCGGGCTCCCGGCGCAGTTCGGCGACCTCCGGTGGGGCCATCCGCCGGTACAGGGTCCAGCCGTAGAGGGCCTGGACGGCGAACAGGGCGAGCACCACGACGCCGATCCCGGTGAACCCGGACGCGACGAGCACCACGCCGATCACCACGACCCCGGCGACGCCGAGGAGGGTGAGCGTGAGGATCACCGTGTGGAGCGTCACCGCGCCGCGGGCGTCGCGTCCTCCGTCGGACGTGCTCAGCGGGTTCATCGGGCGAGGAACCCCACGATGCGGGCGTTGACCGCGTCCGGTTGCTCGAGGTGCAGGAAGTGGCCGGAGTCCGGCACCACCACGATCTCCACCCCCGCCGGGTACCACGGCCGGAGTTCGTCGTCGGCGACCATGCCGGCGCCCATGCACCCGTCGTCGGCGCCGTGCAGGTAGAGCGTCGGTACCGGGATCGGCGCGAGGAACGCGCCCTGCACCGCGTCGAGTGCCGGATCGCTCGGCTTGGTGCCGTGCACGAACCGGTAGTAATCGAGCGCCGCACTCAGGGCGCCGGGGGCGTCGAACGTGGCCTTGAGTGCGCGCAGGTCGTCGGGGTCGGGCGTGTACCCGGGCGACCAGTCGCGCCAGAGGGTGTCGATGACCGCGTAGTCGTTCATCGGAACCACGATGTCTGCGGTCGGCAGCTGGAAGAAGAACTGGTACCACATGCGCTTGAGCTGCTCGGGCTCGAACAGGTGCGCACCCATCGCAGCTGCATGGGGGACCGCGAGCGCGACCATGCGGGAGTAGCGGTCCGGACGGTGGGCCACCGCCGTGTGGGTGGCGATCGCGCCCCAGTCGTGCCCGACGATCACCGCGTCGCCGTCCCCGGCGAGGGCATCGGTGAGCGCAAGCGCGTCGAGGGCGAGGGATGCGACCTGGTAGTTGCCGTCGGGGGCGAGGCCGGTCGGGGAGTACCCTCGCAGCCACGGTGCGACGACGTGGTAGCCGGCTCCGGCGAGCAGCGGCATGAGGTGGCGCCAGGTCGGGGCGTGGTCCGGGAACCCGTGCAGGCAGAGGGCGAGCGGTCCGTCGGTGGGTCCAGCCTCGAGGTAGGCGATGTCGACCCCGTTGGCGGTGAGGTGGCGCGGTTCGGTCATGGGCGCAGACGGTAGCCCCGGCGGCGTGGGCCGATCCCGATGCGTCGCGCGTCACATCCGACCTCCGGCACTTTCGCCGGCCCGGCGGGCGCCGGTACCCTTCCGGCCTCATGTCCGGGGGGATCACGGTCACCTTCCACGGCGTGCGCGGCTCGACGCCGTGCGACGATCCGGGCCTCGCGCGCTACGGCGGCAACACGTCGTGCGTGGTGATCGACGCGCCCGACCACGATCCGATCGTGCTCGACCTCGGCACCGGGCTGCGGTCCTACGGCGCCGATCTCGTGGCGGCGGGACGGGGCGACGGGTGGCACGGGCACGCGCTGCTCAGCCACCTCCACTGGGACCACGTCCAGGGGCTGCCGTTCTTCACGCCGCTGCACCACCCGGACGGTTCGATGGACATCCACGGACCCGCCCACCCCGAGGGTCCGCTCGCGGTCGTGTTCGAGCGCTTCATGGGCCCGCCGTTCTTCCCGATCCGGCCGAGCGAACTGCCGTCCCGCATCGCCTTCCACGATGTGGAGCCGGGCCGGTTCGCGCTCGGCGACGCGAAGGTGGCCGCCGCCCGGGTGCGCCACACCGGTCCGACCCTCGGGTTCCGGGTGGAACTCGCGGACACGGTGGTCGTCTACATCCCCGACCACGGGCCGGGCTGTTCGACCGAGGACCCCGAGGATCACGTCCCGGCCGACGTGATCGACCTGTGCGCGGGGGCCGACCTGCTGATCCACGACGCCCAGCACACCGTCGAGGAGTACCCGGCCAAACGGCACTGGGGTCACAGCACCGTCGACTACGCGGTCGAGGTCGCCCGACGTTCGGGGGTACGGGCGCTCGCGCTGTTCCACCACGACCCGACCCACTGTGACGCGAGCGTGGATCGCAACGAGGCCCACGCCCGGGCGATCGTGGCGGGCGCGCAGGAGTCCTGCACGGTGCTGGCCGCCCGCGAGGGACTCCGCCTCGGCCTCGCGCCGGGTGGCGGAGTGCGGGACGTGGCTCGGTGAGCGACCGCGCCGACGACCACGTCGTCGGTCCGGAGGCTCCATCGTTCCGGGAGGTGCTCGGTCGGTTCGCGACCGGCATCACGATCGTGACCGCGATGGACGGCGACGAGCCCGTGGGGCTGGCGGCGAACTCCTTCACCTCGGTCTCGCTCGATCCGCCACTCGTCCTGTTCTGCCCGGCCCGGACCTCGGGATCCTGGCCCCGCATCGAGCGGGCGGGCCGGTTCGCGGTGAACATCCTCGACGAGTCGCAGGAGGAGGTCTGCCGGATCTTCGCGACGCCGGGTGAGGATCGCTTCGGACAGGTGCCCTGGCACCGGTCGCCGAACGGATCCCCACTCCTCGATCAGGTGCACGCGTTCCTCGACTGCACGATCTGGGCGGTGCACGAGGCCGGCGACCACATGGTCGTCATCGGCGAGGTGCAGGATCTCGGCATCGACGATCAGGCCGGGCCGCTGCTCTACTACCGCGGCCGGTACGCACGCCTCGGCGACTGAACCGAGGGCCGCCGGTCCGCCCCCGCGGGTCCGTGCCGGCCCCGCACGCGATCCGGGGTCCGAGCCCGGGACCCCGGCCCGAGACCAGGTCCGGCGTCGCCGGCCCGGTGGCCCCGCCCGGCGCCCGCCCGTGATCCCGGATCCCCCTACAGGTGCCCGCGCGGGGCGCCGATACCGCTGCCGTCACAGATCGGCCGCGTGCGACGCGGGCCCGGGGGAGGTGAGCCGCCAGCCATGGATGACCTGAGCCTGTTGGGCGGTCACGCCGTCCTGCGTGGCGTCGCGGACGTCTCGGCCCACCGCGAGGCGTTCCGGCGTCGACGCCTGCGTGCCATCGCGATCGGCCTCGGCCTCGTCGCGGTGGCCCTCCTCTGGGGCCTGCTCTCCGGTGATCCGTTCACGCTCGGCTGGCCGGAGATCCGCCTGTCGCCGGAGATGCAGCAACTCGTGCCGGGCGTGATCCTCATCCTCGTGCTGAGCCTCGTGCTCATCATCCCGTTGGTGACCGCGGGTCGGTCGCCGCACGTCATGTACCGACCGAGCGAGATCCCGGTCACCCTCGACGACGTCGTCGGTCTGGGCACCGTGCGCGAGGAGGTCGTCAAGACGCTCAACCTGTTCCTGGCCTTCCGCACCTTCCGTGATCGGATGGGCGGCAACCCGCGTCGGGCGATCCTGTTCGAGGGGCCGCCCGGGACCGGCAAGACCTACATGGCCAAGGCGATGGCCCGCGAGGCCGGTGTGCCCTTCATGTTCGTCTCCGCGAGCGCGTTCCAGTCGATGTACTACGGCCAGACGAACCGCAAGATCCGTTCCTTCTTCCGCAAGTTGCGGGCCACCGCGCGGCGCGAGGGCGGTGCGATCGGATTCATCGAGGAGATCGACGCCATCGCGGCGTCCCGCAGCGGCATGCGGTCCCGCGCCACCGCGACCGAGGGCGTCGAACGCTCGACCATGTCTGAGGGCATCAGCGGCGTCGTGAACGAACTCCTCGTCCAGATGCAGTCCTTCGACGAGCCGACCGTCGGCAGCCGCATGCGCGGCGGGGTCGTCGACCTCGTCAACCGGTTCCTGCCGGACGCGCGCCAGATCGCCAAGCGACCGCCGGTCGCCTCCAACATCCTCGTGATCGGTGCGACGAACCGGGCCGCCGACCTCGATCCGGCGCTGCTGCGCCCCGGTCGGTTCGACCGGTCCATCGCGTTCGACCTGCCGAGCCGGTCGGGGCGTCGCGAGATCATCGACTACTACCTCCGCAAGAAGGCGCACGTCCCCGAGCTCGATCGGGACGACCGGCGCGACCAACTCGCCGCCATCACCCTCGGGTACTCGCCGGTGATGATTGAGCACCTCTTCGACGAGGCGCTGGTCTGGGCCCTGCGCGACGGCCGTGAGTCGATGGACTGGACCGACGTCCACCAGGCGAAGATGACCGAGGAGATCGGGCTGAAGCAGCCCGTCGAGTACACGGACGACGAGCGACGCACGATCGCGACCCACGAATCCGGGCACGCCGTCGTGGCGTACCTGGTCGGCGTCGGTCGAAAGCTCGAGGTGCTGTCCATCGTCAAGCGCAAGGACGCGTTGGGTCTGCTCGCCCACTCCGACACGGAGGAGCGCTACACCCGCACCCGCACCGAGCTCATCGCGGCCATCCAGATCTCGTTCGGGGGGATGACCGCCGAGGAGCTGTTCTTCGGCGAGGCGGGCACGGGCCCGGGCGGTGACCTCGCTGCGGCCACGCGGATCGCGGCCCAGATGGTCGGTTCCTTCGGGATGGCCGGGACGCTGGTGTCCTTCGACGCGGTCGAGGCCGGCCCGGTGACCCAGGGCATCGTGGCCAAGGTGTTGGCGAACGACGACGCGCGCCGCGCGGTCGAACGCATCCTCGAGCGCGCCAAGTCGGACGTGCGCGCCCTGCTCGACGTCAACCGGGACCTCGTCGAGGCCCTGCGCAACGAACTCCTCCGCCGCGACGAGCTGGTGGGGGAGGAGATCCTCGCGGTGCTCCATGCAGCGGAGTCCGCCCGTCGGAAGGGGAACCCGTGATCACGGAACCTGCACCCGCGCCCGTCACCGTCCGGTGCAGCGCTCCGGACGCCGCCGCGACCGCCCGGTCCGCGATCGAACGCTCGGCCCCGGTCGTCCTGCTGGCCGACGTGAACCCGGCCGTCGCCGGCCGGCTCGCCGCGGAACTCGTGGCGTCGGGTGGTCGGGTCGTCGTGATGGTCGGCTCGCCCGATGATCCGGCGGTGGCCGCGGTGCTCGAGCAACTGACGCTCGAACTCCTCGCGGTCGACTGAGTCCGACGGCGAGGAGGGGCGCCCGGAGCCTCGGGTAGCCTCGCCGGCGCGGCCCGAGTCCTCCCGTCCGGGCACGCGAGGAGCCCGAGTGGACGCCGAACGCGAAGCACGACGAGCCGGCTGGCGGCTCATCCGCGGGGCGACGCGACCGCAGTGGACCTGGGTGGCCGCCGGTATCGCGGCCGGCGCCCTCTGGACCGTCGCCCGGCTGGTCGTTCCGCAACTCGCCGGGGCCGCGGTCGACGACGGGATCCGGAGCGACGACACGCGGCGGGTGTTCGTGCTCATCGCGGTGATGCTGGCCTTCGGCGTGCTGCAGGCGAGCGCATCGGGATTCCGGCGCTACTGCGCGTTCCGCATCGCGCTCCGGACGGAGACGGACCTGCGCGCCCAGTTGTTCGCCCACCTGCAGCGTCTGCACTTCGCGTTCCACGACGAGGCCCAGACCGGTCAACTCATGGCGCGGGCGAACTCCGATCTCCAGCAGATCAACCAGGTCGTCATCCTCATCCCGCTCACCGCGGCGAGCCTGCTGACGATGCTCGGCGTGATCGTCATCATGGTCGCCAAGAGCGTCGTCCTCGCGGTGCTCGCCCTCGGTCTGCTGCCGCTGCTCAACCGTGCCGCGACGATCTTCTCGCGCCGGATCACCCCGGTGAACCTCGCCCTCCAACAGGAGCTCTCCGGACTCTCCGGGGTCGTGGAGGAGTCGCTGTCCGGGATCCGGGTCGTGAAGGGGTTCGGTGCCGAGCGCATGCAGAACGACCGGCTCGCCGTGCGCGCCGACGCGGTCTACGAGCGCTCGCTCCAGGCGGCGAGGATGCGGGCGTGGTTCATGCCGCTCATCGACCTGCTCCCGACCATCTCACTCGTCGCGATCATCTGGTACGGCGGCCACCTCGTCCTCGACGGCCAGCTCGAGATCGGCGACATCCTCGCCTACAACCTCTACGTCGCGATGCTCATCTGGCCGTTGCGCATGGTCGGGATGCTCATCGCGCAGGCCTCGCGGGCCTCCGCCGCTGCGGGTCGCATCCACGAGGTGCTCGCCACCGATCCGGAGGTCGCCGATCCGCCGGATCCGACCCCGCTCCCGCCGGGTCCGGGCGACCTGCGCTTCGAGGGCGTCGCGTTCGGGTATGCGACCGGCCGACGGGTGCTCGAGGGGCTCGACCTGCACCTGCGCGGTGGCGAGGCGGTGGCGATCGTGGGGGCGACCGGCAGCGGCAAGACCACGGTCGCGCGCCTGGTGCCGCGCTTCTACGACGTCACCGCGGGCCGGGTCCTGCTCGACGGGGTCGACGTCCGCGCGCTGTCCGTCGCCGCGCTGCGCGACGAGGTCGGCATCGTGTTCGAGGACACCTTCCTGTTCTCGGACACCGTGCGGCACAACATCGCATTCTCGGACCCCGCCGCACCCCTTGAGGTGGTGGAGCGGGCGGCCCGGCTCGCCGGGGCGCACCGGTTCATCGACGCCCTGCCGAAGGGCTACGACACCGTGATCGGTGAGCACGGGTACTCGCTCTCGGGTGGTCAGCGCCAGCGCATCGCGATCGCCCGTGCGGTGCTGCACGATCCGCGGGTGCTCATCCTCGATGACGCCACCTCGGCCGTCGATCCGTCGAAGGAGCACGAGATCCGCGCCGCCCTCGCGGAGGTGATGGACGGTCGGACCACGCTCATCATCGCCCACCGTCCCGCGACGATCGCGCTCGCCGATCGGGTCGTGCTGCTCGACGAGGGCCGCGCGCTCGCCACGGGCACGCACGAGGAACTGCTCGCGACCTCCGAGCGGTACCGGGAGGTGCTCGCCCGCATCGAGGACGATGCGGCGTCCCAGGGGAGCCCGGCGTGAGGGGCGGGTGGATCGAGTCGGGTCCGCTCGACGAGGAGTCCCGGATCGATCGCGCCGCGGCCCGACGCGTGCTCGTGCGGCTCGCGCGCATGCTCCGGCCGCAGCGGCGTGCGGTGCTCGTGGCGACGGGGCTCCTCGTGGTCCAGACCGCGGCGCTGCTCGCGGGTCCGCTCATCGTGCGCTGGGGGGTCGACGCCGGCCTCGTCGGTCGTGACGGGCGCGTCGTGAACATCGCGGCGATCGCGTACCTCGTCGTGGCGCTCGCCGGTGCCGGGTTCGGCCGTGCGGTCATCTGGACCGTCAGCCGGACCGGCGAGGAGTTCCTCCGGGGGCTGCGCACCCGCGTGTTCCGGCACCTCACCGGGCTCGATCTCGGGTTCTTCGAACGGGAGAAGACCGGCCGACTCGTCGCTCGGATGACCTCCGACATCGACGCGCTCCAGGAACTCGTGTCGCAGGGTCTCGTGATGTTCGTGCAGAACGTCCTGATCTTCGTCGGCACGCTGGTGGTCATCACGCTGCTGTCCTGGGAGCTGACGCTCTGCACGATCATCGTGGTCCCACCGCTCGTTGTGGCGAGCATCTGGTTCCGCAACCGCTCGAACACCGCGTACCTGAACGTGCGCGACTCGATCAGCAGCAACCTCTCCACCCTCCAGGAGGGCCTCGAGGGCGTGCGCGTCGTGCAGGCCTACGGGCGCGAGGGGGGGTTCATCGAGCGGTTCGAGGAGACCAACGAGGCGCAGTACGAGGCCAACATCGAGACGGTGCGGATCGCCACCCGCTACTTCCCGGTGGTCGAGTTCACCGGTGTGCTCGGCATCGCGGTGGTGGTGGGGGCCGGCGGCGTGCTGGTGAACAACGGTTCGCTCGAGGTCGGCACGGTGCTCGCCTTCGTGCTCTACCTCAGCAACCTGTTCGAGCCGATCCAGCAGTTGAGCCAGCTCTACAACACCCTGCAGTCGGCCGGCGCGGCGCTCTCGAAGATCTTCGGTCTCCTCGACACGCCGAACTCCGTGCCGGAGCGGCCCGGCGCCGTCGATCTGCCGCCGATCGGCGCGCTCGAGGTGACCGGTGTGCGGTTCGCCTACGGCGGTGGGCCGCCGGACACCGACGGCGTGGAGCACCCGCTCGGTCCGACGGTGCTCGACGACGTGTCCATCACGGTGGCCCCGGGGGAGCGGGTCGCGCTCGTCGGTCCGACGGGGGCCGGGAAGTCGACCCTCGCGAAGGTGATGGCCCGGTTCTACGACCCGCTCTCGGGTGACGTCGCCTACGGCGGCGTGTCGTTGCGCGACGTCACGCGCACCTCGCTGCGCGAACGGATCGTGGTCGTGCCCCAGGAGGGCTTCCTGTTCGCCGGCACGCTCCGGGAGAACATCCGCGTCGGCGATCCCGATGCCGACGACGCCCGGATCGACGCGGCGGTCGACGCCCTCGGCCTGCGTGAGCACTTCGAGTCGCTCCCGGAGGGCCTCGACACGGAGGTCCGCGAGCGCGGGTCGCGGTTGTCGGCGGGCGAGAAGCAGCTCGTCTCGCTCGCCCGCGCCGCGCTCGCCGACCCGACGGTCCTCGTGCTCGACGAGGCGACGTCCAACCTGGATCCGGGGACCGAGCTCGAGGTCGAGCGGGCGCTCGAGGCGCTGACCGAGGGGCGGACGGTGATCGTCGTGGCGCACCGTCTCTCGACCGCGGCACGCTGCGACCGGGTCGCGGTGGTCGACGAGGGCCGGATCCTCGAACTCGGTCCCCACGACGAACTCGTCGCTCGGGGTGGCCGCTACGCGGCGCTGTTCGCGGCCTGGACCCGTTCGGCCTGATCTGCGCTGGCGTCGAAGGCGACGACGGGGTCGAGTCGGTGTGCGAAGCGCCGCAGGGTCCGCAGCACCGCGACGCCGACGGCGAGGATGATGAGGGCGTTCGCCAGCGCCCCGGCGGCATCCCACGCGAGCGAGGTCGCGACGTAGAAGGACCAGTACCGGCGGACCGTCGCGCCGAGCCCGAGGCCGGGCGTCCAGGACAGTGCCCCACCGTCCCGTTGGAACGGCCAGAACCAGAGGTTGAGGATCGCGCCGTACGCGAAGCCCCACAGCCAGCCGTACGCGGCGAGCAGGACGACCTCGATCCACGGCCGCATGCGCCGCGTGGCCAGCCCGAGGAAGCCGGCGCCGGCGCCCATCCACCCGAGGGCGAGGGTCTGGAACGGGAGCCACGGGCCGATCCCGCCCGTGACGATCGCGCTCACGGCCATCGAGGTGAGGCCGAGCAGCAGGCCGAAGCGCGGGCCGAACGCAGCGCCGGCGAGCACGATGAGGAAGAAGATGCCGCTGCCCCCGCCCGGGAGGTCGAGGAGGCGCAGCAGGCCCGCGCTCGCTGCGAGCACGCCGAGGATCGCGACGGTCGCGCCCTGCATCGTGCCCCGCCGGATCTCGAGCGCGAGCGCGGCGAGCACCAGCACGCCGACGAGCGCGGCCACGAGCGGCGCGTCCCCCGCGTGCGCGGAGTCGGGGAGCGCGGAGCCCGGGAGCCAGAACGGGTACAGGAAGGCGGCGGCGCCGAGCGCGGTGAGCAGGAGGTAGACGACGACGGGCCGGGCCCGGGTGCCGAGGGAGCGGGTCACGGGATCACCGCCTCGACCTCCTCGACCGTGAGGAACGGCGGGAGCACCCGCAGTACCTGCGGCGCGAACAGCGAACCCTCGAGCACGTCGCGCGCCGGTCCCTCGGCCACGACCTCGCCATCGCCGAGGACCGTCACCCGGGTCGCGCAGCGTGCCGCCAGTTCGACGTCGTGGGTGGCGAGCACGACGGCGCCGCCCCGCTCGGCGTGGGAACGGACCGCGAGTTCGAGGGCGGCGCGGGATGCGGCGTCCATCCCCCGGGTCGGTTCGTCGAGGAGCAGCACCCCCGCGCCACCGACCGCGACCGCGGCGATCGCGACCCGCTGACGCTCGCCGCCGGAGAGGCTGCGGGGGTGGCGATCCGCCACCGGTCCGAGGCCCAGCGACTCCAGCCAGCAGTCGATGGCGCCCTCGTCGCGCGCCTCGCCGAGGAGGCGCAGCGTCTCGGCCACCTCGTCGCGCACCGTCGGTGCGAACAGCAACGTGCCGGGGTCCTGGGGCACGTAGGCGGTGCGCACCTCGCCGGTGATGGTCCCCGCCCTGGGCGCCAGGAGGCCGGCGAGCGCTCGCAGCAGCGTCGTCTTGCCCGCGCCGTTGCGTCCGAGCAGCGCGATCACGTCACCGGAGGCGATCTCGAGGTCGACACCGTGGAGCACCTCCCGGCGTCCGAGGTCGACGCGTAGGCCACGGGTCGCCCGCAGCACCTCCCCCCGGGTCGGCACCGCTCGCGTCGCGGGCAGCAACTCCACGCCGAGCCGTGCAGCCATCGTGCGCGCGTCGCGCACGGTGAGCGGGGGTTCGGGCCAGCCGAGCGCACGCCCGAGTCGGGTCACGCTCGGTGCTCCCGGGTACCGGGCCACGACCGTGGCGACGGCATCGGGGCCATCGGCGATCGCGCCCGCGTCGATCACGACGGCACGGTCCGCCAACGGCGCCGCCCGTTCGAGGCGGTGCTCGGCGAGCAGCACGGTCGTGCCGAGATCGGCGTTGAGACGACCGAGCGCCGCGAGCACATCATCGGCGCCCTGTGGGTCGAGTTGGGAGGTCGGCTCGTCGAGCACCAGGACGGCGGGGCCGAGTGCGAGCGCGCCCGCGATCGCGGCCCGTTGGCGCTCGCCGCCGGAGAGGGTGCTCGGCGCGCGGTCGCGCAGGTGTGCGATCCCGAGCGCATCGAGCACCTCCTCGACCCTCCGGCGCATCGCGGCCTCGGACAGGCCGAGGTTCTCGAGTGCGAAGGCCACGTCGTGCTCGACCCGGTCGACCACGAACTGGGCCTCCGGATCCTGGTGGACGAACCCGACGACATCGGCGAGGTCCCGCGGCTGGTGGTCGCGGGTGGAACGACCGGCCACCACGACCTCCCCGGCGAACCGACCACCGGACGCGTGCGGGACGAGGCCGTTCACCGCTCGCAGCAGTGTGCTCTTGCCGGAACCGGAGTCGCCGATCACGAGCAGCACCTCGCCCGCGGCGACCTCGAGGTCGACCTCGGCGAGCGCCTGCGGACCGTCCGGGTACCCGAACGAGACCGCGCGGAAGTCGATCGCGCTCACGGGAGCACCGCCGTCGGCGCCGGTGGGTCGAACGCGTCCTCCCAGGGTCGACGAGCCATGGGGGCGAGGAGGGGGAACAGCGCGAGGATCGGGATGAACCCGACCTGGGGCCAGGTGAGGGGCTGCGCGCTCCAGGAGAGAGAATCGTCGCCTGCGATCGTGAGGACGCCGAACAGGGCCGGGGCGAGCCAGGCGAGGGCGACCATCGTGGCGTCGGCGCGGGTGATGCGACGACGCCGGTACCGGCTCCGACCGGTGCCGAGCGAGGCCGCGGTCACCGCGCCGACCACGAGGGCGCCCCCGATGACCGCGAGGACCGCCGCGGTGGTCGCCTCCCGCCCGACGAGGGCGACGAACGCGGCGCCGAGCGAGACGAGCCCGGCGAGGCCGAGCCACCCGGCGACCCGATCGGCCGGCGGCGGCGACCCGTGCGCGAAGCCGCGGGAGTCCATCGATTCGGCGAGGTGCACCGCGCGCTCGAGCCCGCGCTCGAGCACCGGGACGACGAGTCGCAGGGTGCGTCCTCGACGCACGACCCGTCCGCCGGTGCGGGCGCGGTCGGCCTCGCGCACCGCGTGGATGGACTCGAGGGTGGACGGCACGAACGCGAGCGCCACGGTGATCGCGATGCCGATCTCATGGAAGGCCCGCGGTGCGGTCTGGAGGAGTTCCGCGTGCGAGATGACCGCGTTGAGCGCTCCGAACACCGCCATCACGCCGACGATCACGAACCCGGCGACGAGCGCGTCGAGGATCACGCCGGTCTCGATCGTGCCCCCGACGGTGAAGCCGCCGAGCAGCCGCGGGAGTGTGAACTCCGGGAGGGTGAACAGCACTCGCTCCCCGACGTGGGTCGTGAGTGCGGCGAGGGCGACCCGCACCGCGGAGAATGCGAGGCCGAGGGCGATGAGGGCCGGGAAGGCGCGCCGGTACGGGCCCGGTTCGGCGTGGGTCTCGACGACGAGCGCGCAGATCGCGATCACGAGCACGATGTAGACCGGGCTCGGCGCGAGCTGCACCACGGTCGCGGCGGCGAGCGCCCACCCGAGCCAGGCCACCGCGTGCCACTCGCTCCGGGCGGGGGCCGAATCGCGCGCCGCGGTCGCGCTCGAGGTCGTTGACGCCCGCGGTCCCATCCCCCTAGGGTGCCCGTTCGACAGCGGTCGCGCACAACCCCGGATGGTGTGCGCGGTTCCGACCCGGGTCCGCCGGGGAGGAGCGGGGGAAGCCGGTGCGAGACCGGCGCTGACCCGCAACTGTGAGCGAGACCCTCGGGGCTCGTGAGCCAGGATGCCCGCCCCTGTCCGCCGGTTCGCCGGTGCTCCCCAGTGGGGACCGCCCTCGGGCGGTCAGGTACGGCCCTCGCGGACACGGGGCCGATGGAGGAAGTCATGGCTCGTCGTCCCCGTTCGCGGTGCTCGACGCACCGCGGGTTCGTCGCCCCGCTCGTCGCCGCCCTCGCGATCTCGGCCACCGCGCCCGCCGTGCTCGGCGCCGCATCGGCCGGCGCGGTGTGCGCCCCGGCCTCGGCCTCGCCGCTCGCGCCCTCCACCGCGGCCGATGCCGCCGTCGCATGGTTGGCGTCCCAGCAGCAGCCGGATGGCGGGTTCGAGGTCGCCGGGTACCCCGGCTTCGAGACCCCGGACGCGATCCTCGCCATCGCCGAGGCCGCCCAGACCGGCTCGTCGTGGTCCACGGCCGAGGCGTTCGCGGCGGTCTCGGGCCTCGCGGCGTGCGGGCTGAGCCCGCTCGACGCGATCGATGCCTACGCCGAGGGTGGCCTGGACGCCGGTTCCGCGGCGAAGCTCGTGGTGCTGGTCGCCGAGCCGCTCGGGCTCCCCGCGAGCGCCTTCGACCCGGCCGGGGACGGGGGAGCGGTCGACCTCCCGGCGATCGTGAGCGCCGGTGCCGTTCCCGACGGTTCCTACGGCACCTTCACCGACACGGTCTACGCCGCGCTCGCGTCCCGTCTGCTCACCGGAGCGGTTCCGGCCGACACCGTCGCGGTGATCCGCAGCGGTCAGCGGGCCGACGGCTCCTGGGACTACACGGGTGACGCCACGAGCACGGGGACGACCGACCAGATCGGCTCCACCTCGGTCGCGCTCATCGCCCTCATCGCCGGGGGTGCTGGCCAGGCTGACCCGGCGGTCGTCGATGCCCTCGGGTTCCTGGCTTCCGCACAGCAGACCGACGGCGGGTGGCAGGAGGACGGCGATGGGCAGACGAACCCGAACGCGACCGCCCTCGCCGCGCTCGCGATCCGCACGGCCGGGTACGACCCGGACGGCTCGGCATGGCGGCCGGCGACGCCGGCCGGTGCGGCCTCGATCGCCGCGGTGACCGGCACGCCGACCGAGGCGCTGCTCGCCACCCAGGACCCCGATGGCCATCTCATCGGGCCGTACGACTCGTTCGGGCTCAACACCTTCGGGACCTCCCAGGGTGTCCACGGGCTCCTGCGTTCGTGGTTGGTCGGCGCACTGCCGCTGGATGGGCCCTCGGCACCACGACGGTCCCGGCCCCCACCACGACGACGGCGGCCGCCGCCGCACGCCTGG
>JBJTOY010000025.1:0-30969 GCA_046074845.1 Actinomycetes bacterium
CACGACCCGGGTCCGCTCCGGGGTGAGGACGTCCCGGCCACGGCGCACCCCGTCGCCCTCGTGGTCCTCGCCGAGCAGGTGCGTCCCGACGCGGCCGACACGCTCGCCTACTTCCGCGACCAGGGGGTCGTCCTCAAGGTGATCTCGGGCGACAACCCGATCACCGTCGCGGCGGTCGCCCGCCGGGTCGGACTCGAGGTCGGCGAGCCGGTGGACGCGCGCACGCTGCCCACCGACCCGGAGCGACTCGCGGCGGTCGTCGACGGGCACACGGTGTTCGGACGGGTCACCCCCGAGCAGAAGCGAGCGATGGTCGGTGCGTTGCAGTCCCGCGGCCACGTCGTGGCGATGACCGGCGACGGCGTGAACGACGCACTCGCGCTCAAGGCCGCCGACATCGGGGTGGCCATGGGGTCGGGGGCGCCGGCGACGCGGGCGGTGGCCAAGCTCGTGCTGCTCGACGGCCGGTTCGACCGGATGCCCGGCGTCGTGGCGGAGGGCCGGCGGGTCATCGCGAACGTCGAACGGGTCGCGAACCTGTTCCTCACCAAGAGCACCTACGCCGCGCTCATCGCCGTGGCGGTCGTCCTCGGATCCTGGCGCTACCCGTTCCTGCCCCGGCACCTCACGATCGTGAGCAGCCTCACCATCGGGATCCCTGCGTTCTTCCTCGCGCTCGAACCGAACACGCAGCGCTACCTCCCCGGGTTCGTCGGGCGCGTCCTGCGGTTCGCGATCCCGGCCGGTGTGATCGCCACGCTCGGGGTGCTCGTGGCCTACGGCCTCGCCCGCCAGGACGGTGCCCCGCTCGTGGAGTCCCGGACGCTCGCGACGCTCGCACTCGTGGTGATCGGCCTCTGGGTGCTCGGCCTGCTCGCCCGTCCGCTCACCCGGCTGCGGGCCGTGCTCGTCGTCACGCTGGCCGCAGCGGTGCCGATCGGCGCGGCGCTCCCGTTCGTGCGGCGCTTCTTCGACCTCTCGTTCGGCGGCATCCTCGGGGTGACCCGCACCCTCGTCGTCGCTGCGTGCACCTGCGCGGTGCTCGAGGTGTGGTGGCGACTCCGGCGCCGTCCCAGGGCGTCCGGCTAGGAGACGATGAAGGTCGTCACCATGCCGAACATGCCGGTGCTGGCCTCGGCGTGGTTCAGGATGTGACAGTGGTAGGCCCACACCCCGGTCTGGGCCGCGGTGGGTCTGATGAGCACCGTCACCCGTTGGCCCGGGGCCACCATCACGGTGTCCTCCTGGTGCGGCTGGGGCAGCGGGAACCCGTCCATCGCGATGACCGTCTGCGGGATGCCGTGGAGGTGCATCGGGTGGATCTGGAGTCCCTCGTTGTAGTACGTGACCTCGACGGTCTCGCCGACCTTGGCCTGGATCGGCAGGGTCGCGGGGAACGACTTGCCGTTGAGCGAGAGGCCGATCGCCCCCGCATCGTTGAGGATCATCGACTGGTTCGAGGAAGGTCGGCCGAAGCCCTGCGGGATCGGGAGCTCGCCGACGAGGAACACACCCACGAGACCATCGGGGACCTGCTTCTCGGCGTTGTGGTGCGAGTGGTACATGCCCGTGGCCGGGGTGGACTGCGCCGTGAACACGTAGTCACGGGACCCGCCGGGCTTCACCGGACCGTCGTTGGTCACGTAGGGCACGCCGTCCTCGGACACCGGCACCTCGAGGCCGTGGAAGTGGATCTCGGTGCTCTGGGGCAGCTCGTTCTCGAGGTGGATCCGGACCTTGTCGCCCGAGTCCACCTGGATCAGCGGTCCGGGCACCGTACCGTTGTAGGTCCAGGCCCGCACGGTCTGGCCGGGGGACACCTCCCAGTCCACGATCTCGGCCGTGAGGTTGAAGACCTTCGTGCCGTCCGGCTCGATCACCGGCTCGAGCGGCACGTTGCCGAGGCCCTTCGTGTTCGCTCCGTTCTGCAGCTGGTCGACGTAGGCGAGCACCGCAGCCTTGGCCGACGCGTCCTGCCCCGCGTTGGCCCGACGGATCGCGGCCTCCTCGGCATCCGAGGTCCCGCCGGCCATGCCGCCCCGGCCGATCGTGACCGTGCCCTTCATGCCCGAGGACGCGTGGCCGGGGATCGCGCAGTACATCTCGTAGGTGCCCGCGTCGAGCCCCTCGAGGCTGAGCAACTTCGACTCACCCGGCTGGATGTCACCGGACTTCCGGTCGGTGCCGGTGATCTCGAGGTTGTGCACGATCTTGCCCGCGTTCTCGACGTTGATTGAGCCGTCGACCACCGCCACGACCGCGCTCGGCGAGAGCTTGAACTCGGTCTCCACGACCTTCGGCGAGTTGGCCTTCGCCGCCTCGTCCTGCGCGTCGCTCGATCGCCCGAGGGCGTCGGCCGCCATCCACAGTGCGAAGAACGCGAAGGCCAGGCCGAGCAGTGCGAACACCCACGCGCCGAAGCCGAGGGACTTGCGATCCTCCGCGGTGAGCGCCACGGTCAACCTCCAGGGGGGTCGGGAACGACGGGTGCGAGTATGGCGATCGGGGACGGGCGGCGCGTAGGGCCGAAGGTCCCGAGCCGAGGGTCCTCCGGCGCTCCTGTGCCGGGGGAGATGCTCAGTCGACGACGGAGGCGCGCGCGAGCAGGCCCGCGGCGGCCACGAGGAACTCCCGGACCACGGTCTCGGTCTCGTGTCGGGCCCGGACGGACTCGCGCCGGGTGGTCGTCCGGGTGCCGGCGGAGTCCCAACTCGCACTCACGCTGAGGTGGGTCCGGTCGCCGTGGACCGGTGCGACCTCGAGTTCGCCGCCGAGTCGGGCGAACGGTCCCGGCCAACCCGACCGCTCCCACTGCACCGGGAGGGCCCAACCGTCGGCCCGGGGGCGCAGTTCGCCGGTCTCCGGTGGCGTCGGCTCGATCCCCCCGGCGCGCGCAGCCGCGTCGCGCAGGATGTCGCGGGCCTCGGACCGGAGGCGATCGACGACCCGCTCGATCGGCGCGTCCACGATGGCGAAGTCATAGAGGAACATGGTCCCCGCCACGGTGCCGGGTCCCTGATCTCGGCGGGTAGGGCCGAAGGTCCCGTCTGCGGTGTTCGTGGAACTGCGGGGCGTCCGTCAGGTGGCGAGGGGGACGCGCCAGTCGACGACGGTGCCGCCGGAGAGAAGGCGGTCGATCTCGACGCTCCCGCCGAGTTGCTCGGCGCGGTGCGCGAGGTTGCGCGTTCCGTTGCCGTGCCCCTCCCTCGGGTCGCCCACCGGTCCGATCCCGTCGTCGGTCACCCGGAGCGCGAGGTCGGCCCCGGCGACCACGACCACCTCGACCCGGGTCGCCCGGGCGTGGCGGGCGACGTTCGTGAGCGCCTCGCGGGCGCACGCGAGCAGCTGGTCACCGACGGCCTCGGGCACGACGGTGTCGATCGGGCCCTCGACCACGAGGTCGGGTCGGAACCCGAGGGCCGGGGTGAGCTCGCTCATGAGCACCTGCAGCTCGCGGTGCAACGACGCGCCCGGCGTGTGCTGGAGGGCGAAGATGGTGCCGCGGATCTCGCGGATCGTCTCGTCGAGCTCATCGACCGCGGCGAGGATCCGGGTGCCCGTGTCCGGATCCGTCGTGCGCGCGATGGCCTGGAGCGTCATGGCGGTCGCGAAGAGCCGCTGGATCACCGTGTCGTGCAGGTCCCGGGCGATCCGGTCGCGGTCCTCGACGACCGCGTACTCCTGGATCCGTCGGTGCAGGCGAGCGTTCTCGATCGCCACGCCCGCCGCCGCGGCGAGTGCGACGACGAGGGCCTCGTCCTCGGCGGTGAACGCGTCGCCGTCCACCTTGTCGGTGAGGTAGAGGTTGCCGAACACGCGGTCCCGCACGACGATCGGCACACCGAGGAAGGCCCCCATCGGGGGGTGGCCGGCCGGGAACCCGGCTGAGCGCGGGTCACGGGCGATCTCGGGGATCCGGAGCGGCACGGGCTCGACGATCAGCGTCCCGAGCAGCCCGAGGCCCTCCGGTCGGTGGTCGATCCCGGCGATCGTGGCCTCGTCCATCCCGGCCGTGATGAAATCGGCGAGTTCGCCGCCCGGACCGAGGACCCCGAGGGCGGCGTACCGGGCCCCGGCGATCTCGCCGGCGGCGCGCACGATGCGCTCGAGGGTCGTGCCGAGACTGAGGTCCGAGGCCACGAGGAGCACGGCATCGAGCAGGCGGCTCAGCCGGTCGGCCGGATCTGCGGCATGATGGGGAGGCATCGCCGACCGATTGTAGGGAGCCGCAGCACACATGGGGGCCGAGGAACGGGCGGGGGTGACGGTCGACGGCGTGGGCGAGGGCACCACCCGGGTCTTTCTGCTCGATGACCACGAGATCGTGCGCCGTGGCCTGCGCGAGTTGCTCGAGGCCGAGGACGACCTCCACGTGGTGGGGGAGGCCGGCACCGCGGCCGACGCCATCGCGCGCATCCCACCGACCCGGCCCGACGTCGCCGTGCTCGACGTCCGGCTGCCCGACGGGAACGGTGTCGAGGTGTGTCGCGAGGTGAGGTCCCGGCACCCGGAGATCCGTTGCCTCATGCTCACCTCGTTCAGCGACGACGAGGCGCTCTTCCAGGCGATCATGGCGGGCGCCGCGGGCTACCTGCTCAAGCAGGTGCGCGGCACCGACCTCGTGACCGCGATCCGCAACGTCGCTGCGGGCCAATCGCTCCTCGACCCCGCGATCACCGCGCAGGTGCTCGAACGGTTGCGCAAGGGCAACGAGGAGGACGAACGGCTCGCCCACCTCACGCCGCAGGAGCGCAACATCCTCGAGCTCATCGCGGAGGGACTCACGAACCGGCAGATCGCGGAGCGGGTCCACCTCGCCGAGAAGACTGTGAAGAACTACGTGTCGAACCTGCTCGCGAAGCTCGGGATGGAACGGCGTACCCAGGCCGCGGTCTACGCGGCCCGCCTCGCCGAGCAGCGCGAGCACCAGTCCGACCTCTGATCCCCTGATCAGCACGTCGTCGGCGGTCGGTCGCGACCCCGGTGCCGCCCGGACCGGTCCACGGAGCAGGGTGCGGAGCAGCGCCCGGAGCGCGGCCCGGACCGATGACCGGTACGGGCCCAAGGTCCCCGGACGAGGGACCCCCGGCCCTGCCCGATGGTGCCCGCGACGCTCCATCCTCATGGGAGGAGCGGTACGGCACCGCTCGCACGTCGGGAGGGGTCGTCATGAAGGTGCTGGTGCTCGAGGCGGAACCCGGTGCGGCCGAGGAACGGATCGCCCAACTCGCGGCGGGCGGCCACGAGGTCGTCCGGTGTCACGTGCCGGGCCAGCAGGCCTTCCCGTGCGTGGGCCTCGTGGACGGCGGCGCGTGTCCCCTCGAGTGTGGCGGCGTCGACGTCGCGCTGACCGTGCGGCGCAAGGCACGTTCGGTACCCACGCCACACGAGGATGGTGCGGCCTGCGCGATCCGGAACCGGGTCCCGCTCGTGGTGACGGGCGAGACCGCCCTCAACCCGTACACCGCGCTCGGCGCGATCGAGGCCTCCGGTGATGATCTCGAGGCCGTGCTCGCGGAGGCGGTGCGGGACGCGCGTCCCGATCACAGCGAGGTCGCGCTCGGCGCGCTCATCGCCTCGCTGCGGGCGAACGACGAGCCGACGTCATCCGCGAACGCTCGGGTCTGGCGGGCCCGGACCGGGCTGCACGCGGTCCTCGAGGTCCCGGAATCGGTACCGCAGCGGTTGCGGGACATGGCGGCGGTACGGGTGACGAGCGCGCTCCGGGCCTACGACCGGTTCGCGGCCCAGATCAATGTGAGCATCGAGTCCGTCTGAGCCCGAGCGGGTCGCCGCCGGTCAGGGCGTCGATGTCGGGGGGGTGGTGGGCGTCGTCGTCGGCGGTGGAGCCGTGGGGCCGGTGACGCCGGTCGCGCCCGTCCCGGGGCACGGGAACCGCTTCGGCTGCATCTGGTACCGCTCCGAGAATCGCTGGCGTTTCGTGGTGCCGTCGGCGAACCGGATGATCCGGAAGTTCTCGACCACGTACCCGACGTGTCCCTCGGTGGGCACCGCCTTCTTGGGTGGCGTCGTCGCCGGGTCGAAGCACTCCTCGACGATCGGGATCGTCTGGAGGACGTTGGGACCCTCGGCGGTCACGGTGCGCCCGCCGTTGTCGCCGTAGAGGCTCACGGTGACCGAGGTGCCCGAGACCGCGGTGCGGATGAGGACCCCGTTCGGCGTGTCGTTGCGGAACCGGTTGTCGATCGACGGGTAGTTGAGCGTCGCCTCGCGACCCATGGGGTAGCGCGGGATGTACAGCGCGTGCACGGTGTGGGTGACGTCCTGGTACCCGCCGAAGAACACGGCGTTGAACAGCGTCGTGGAGAGTTGGCTCACGCCGCCGCCCACCGAGTCCTCGTAGGACAGGTCGGCCCCGATCTGGGGCGCGAGCACGTACCCCTTGTCCAGGGTCCTCGGGCCGAGCCGCTGGTTGAGGGAGAAGGTCTCGCCCGGCTCGACGATCGCGCCGTTGAGCGCAGCGGCCGCGGTGTGGATGTTCGTGACCCGGGGCTGGCAGCACGGGTGGTTCGTCGTGAAGGTCGCCACGAGCTTGGTGATGTTGAGGCGCTGGGCCCACGCGGTGTCGCGAGCCGGGGACACCTCGGTGATCCGTCCCACGACCCGATGGCGACCGCGCGCGATCGCCGCGGCCACGGGTGCGAGGTCGACCTGGCTGCCGGTGACCGACGGCACGATGCTCACGGTCGTGCCGTTCACGGCGAAGTCGGCGTCCTTGGGCGCCCGCTCGATCCCGGCCAGGGCGGGCGCGAGCGCCGCGCGCAGCGCCGCCGCATCCACGGTGAGTTCGAGCCGTCGCCCGGCCGGCCGCACCCCGAGCATCGGCGCGAGGGTCGTCGGGGCGATCGGGAAGGTCGCGTCGCCCACGGTGAGGACGACCGGCCGCGCGAGCAGGGCCCGCGCCCGGCGCGCCGCGGCGAGCGTCTCGGACCGGTCGATCGTGGGGCGCGTGCGTCCGACGGGCAGCGCGACGTCGGTGGTGCGCCCGGCGGCGAGCGCGGCTCGGACCCGGTCGTCGGACGCCGGGCGCACGAGTCCCTCGCCGGGCGCCGGTGGCCTCACCACCACCTCCGTGCCGCGGAACTCGATGGACCCGTCGGCGAGGCCGGCGCCGACCTGGCGCTGCCACTCGTCGATGGTCGCAGCGAGTCGCCGGTCGTCGATGCGGACGGGCAGGTCGACGTCGATCCCTCGGGCGCGCCGCCGGAAGGTGTCCACGATGGCGCCGAGCGGATTCGTCCGACCGGCGCGCCGCACCGCGCGCACAGCGGCCTCGGCGTCGTAGGTGGCCCCGAGCGCGCCGGCGTCGGCGGCGACGAGGCGCGTCGAACCGGCGAGGGCGGTGAACGGACGCGCCTGGGCGCGGGCGGCCGCGAGGCGGGCCACGGCGAGGATCTCGGCCTCGTCGCGGCCGCCGACCTCGATCCCGTCGAGCGAGACCCCGGGGAGGGCCTCGCCCCGGTGGGTCACCCGGTCGGCGAGTGCGGCGAGCACGACGACGAGCGCGATGCACAGGAGTCCGACCACCGTCCACACCCGTTCGGCTGGGGCGTGGCCGACCCGCCGGGCCGAGACCCGGTGACGCGGTACCCCCGGGGCGTGGCGCTTCGGGCGCGGTCGGGCGGGGGGCGTCGTCTCCATGGGCGCCGCCGAGGCTACTGAACCGAGCGTGGCCCGCTCCCGCGGGCCACCGGTGCGTCGCACGCGCGCATCGTGCGGAGGGCCGGGTCGCGCCCGGGCTCGGCCGGGTAGCCTGCCCGCCGCACGACCCCGACCGACCCGACCCCCGGTGGAGGACGACCATGGCGATCGACGCCCGCGAACTCGAGCCCGCCCAGCTGCGTGACATGACGACCTCCTGGTTGCGCGAGCACCTCCCGGCGGGGTGGATGGAGGCGGTTGACGCCGGGGCCGACGACGAGGTGGCCCGCCTGCGTGACGCCCAGGACTTCTCGGACTGGTGCACCCGCATGGGCGAGGCCGGATTCGCCACCCCGACCTGGCCGTCGGAGTACGGCGCGGGCCTCTCGCTCACGCCCGGACAGGCCAAGCACGTCAACGAGGTGCTCGGGCACTACAAGGTCTCGCGGTCGTTCAACATCATCGGCATCGGAATGGGCGGCCCCACCCTGCTCACGTGGGGTTCGGAGGACATGAAGCACCGGCTCCTCAAGCCCATGGCCTGCAACCAGGAGATCTGGTGTCAGCTCTTCAGCGAGCCCGGCGCCGGCTCGGATGTCGCCGGCCTCGCCACCCGCGCCGTGCGCGACGGCGACGAGTGGGTGGTCAACGGGCAGAAGGTCTGGACGACCCTGGCCCACCTCGCGAAGTGGGGCATGCTCGTGGCGAGGACCGATCCCGACGCGCCGAAGCACGCGGGCCTCTCGTACTTCATCATCGACATGGAGCAGCCCGGGGTCGAGGTCCGACCGCTGGTCCAGATCACCGGCGACGCCGAGTTCAACGAGGTGTTCTTCGCCGACGCGCGGGTCCGGGACTCCTGGCGGTTGGGCCGCGAGGGCGACGGGTGGAAGGTCGCGATCACGACGCTCATGAACGAGCGGGTCTCCCTCTCGGGTGCCGGGTCGATCGGTGGCGACGCGGTCGGCGGGAGCCCGGTGCAGAAGTTGATCGACCGGCACCGCGGCACCCGGGACCCGCTCGTCCGTCAGGCGCTCGCGCAGGCCTACATCGAGTCGACGCTCATCCGGGTCAACAACCAGCGGGCCGCGGCGAAGCGCAAGAGCGGTTCCGAGGCCGGGCCCGAGGGTTCCATCACGAAACTCCAGCAGGCCGAGTTCAACCAGCGCCTCCAGAACCTGGCGATCGACCTCGAGGGTGCCTCGGCGATCGCGTGGGAGGGTCGCAACCTCTCCCGCATCGAGCGTGTCGGTCGGGTCGGGGCGGCCGCCGACTCGGCGAGCGCGGTTGCGTCCGGCTTCCTGCGGGCCCAGGCCAACACGATCGAGGGTGGGACCTCGGACATCATGCGCAACATCCTCGGGGAGCGGGTCCTCGGGCTCCCCAAGGAACCCGACGCCTCGCGCTCGATGCCCTGGAAGGACGTCCCGCGGTCGGCCTGAGGCCGCCGTCGCGTCCGACATGACCGGTACGCAGCTCTGCCTGCTCGCGGTCCACGCGCATCCCGACGACGAGGCGTCGAAGGGGGCGGGCACGGTCGCCCGCTACCACGCCGAGGGGGTGCGTTCGGTGCTCGTGTGCTGCACCGGGGGCGAGGAGGGTGACATCCTCAACCCGGCGATGGACACCCCCGAGGTGCGCGAGAACCTGCACGCGGTGCGGCTCGGCGAGCTCGAGGCCAGCGTCGCCGCCATCGGGTACGACGCGCTGCACCTGCTCGGGTACCGCGACTCGGGCATGAAGGACTCCGAGGCCAACGCCCGTCCGGACAACTTCGCGAACGCCCCGTTCGAGGAGGCGGTCGAGCGGCTCGTGCGCATCATCCGCGCCGAGCGGCCGCAGGTGATCGTGACGTACGGCGACGAGCGGAGCTTCTACCCGCACCCCGACCACGTCCGGGTGCACGGGATCTCGGGCCCGGCCTTCGACGCCGCCGGGGATCCGGATGCGTACCCGGACGCGGGCGAGCCGTGGACGCCCTCGAAGCTGTACTACACGGGCTGGTCGTACCGTCGGGTCAGGGCGCTGCACGACGCGTTCATCGCCCGGGGTGAGGACAGTCCGTACGCCGAGTGGTTCGAGCGCGGGTTCAGCGAGCGGGCCGACGACCGGTTCACCACCCTCATCGACGTGGGCGACCACCTCCACAAGCGGCGCGAGGCGCTGCTGGCGCACCGCACGCAGGTCGACCCCGACGGGTTCTGGATGCGGCTCCCCGACGACGTCGTGCGTGAGGTGTTCCCGTGGGAGGAGTTCGCCCTCGCCGCGAGTCGGGTGGAGACCGGCGTCGCGCCGGGGGAGCCCGAGGACGACCTCTTCGCGGGGCTCCGGGGCTGACCGGATCGGCGCGCCGGCGTCGCTACCATCGGGCCGGCACGCACGGACCCGAGGACGACGACCGAGATGGCGAAGTACCTGACCCAGGAGTGGCTCGACGAGTACCGGGCGCTGGCGGACGGCCAACCGACCCGGGAGGGCGCGACCGCCCAGGTGCAGTACGTCATCACCGACGGACCCGACGGCACGGTGGCGTACCACTGGAGCGTGCTCGACGGTCGACTGGTCGACGCCCAGCTCGGCACGCTGCCCGACCCCGACTTCACGTGGACCGCGACCTACGAGACCCAGGTGGCCATCCACCGCGGCGAGCTCGACCCCAACACGGCCTTCATGCGGAACCGGGTCAAGGTGGCGGGCAACATGGCCCAGTTCATCCGGCTGCTGCCGATCACCTCGTCGGCCGAGTTCGCCGCGCTGCTCGCGCGACTGCGCGCGACGACCGAGTTCTGACCGAGCCGGAGTCCCCGGACGTCGCACGCGGAGCGACGCTCCGCCGCCCTCGGTTCACGGAGTTCGGCGGGGCGCTCCGGCGCCGCCCGCCGGGGCGGGTCAGCCGGCGCGCTGGAGCTCGCGCAGCTCGCGGTACCCGATGAGGGTGGCGCCGCTGCTCGCCACGAGGTCCCGGAAGGTCGGGTCGAGGCGCACGGTGGCGTCGTCGCTCACCCGGCCGGCCCAATCGGGATGGGAGGACCGCAGCTCATCGGTGTCGAGAGCCGGGTGGAAGTAGATCTCGGTGACCCCCGGACGCAGTTCGGCGAGTGCCGCCTCGATGATCGTGCGCTGGCCGACCGGCGTGTACACGAAGTGGTCGGGGAACACGATCCCCTCCTCCTCGGCGAGGCGCCGGAAGGGGAAGCCCAGCGCAGCCTCGGCCGCGTGCCCAGCCATCCGCAGCGGGAGCCCGAACTCCACCGCGAGCTCGAGGTAGACGTCGAAGAAGGCGGGGCGGAGTTGGAGCGTGCCCATGTGCGAGTCGAGGTGGCTCACGTCGAAGCCCCAGTAGATCGCACGCTCGATCTGGGCCCGGCACTCCTTGCGCACCTCGTCGAGATCGGCGTGGTCCCACACGTCGTCGAGTGTGCGCGGGAACCCGCCGTCGCCGTCGAGCAGGCTCGGGGAGTGGGTGATCGGACCCCAGCGGTAGTTCTCCCACTCGCTGGTCAGGGTCAGGTGCACGCCGACGTCCTCGCCCCGGTACCCGGAGGCGGCGTCACGCGACCACGGGCACGGGACCATGAGCGTCGCGCTCGTCGCCAGCCCGTCGCGCAGCGCCTCGTAGATCGCCACGTTCGCCGCGCGCGTCGAGCCCAGGTCGTCGCAGTTGATGATGAGCAACTTCGCATCGGGTGCGTGCCCGAGGCGCTCGGCGAGGGTCGTCACGGGTGGGATGCTACCCACCGCCGGAGCGCACCGGTCCGGGTCATGCGCCGAAACGATCCGTGAGCACGCGCCCGGCGCGCTCGACGGTCGACGGGGGCATCGTCGGCATGTTCACGATGAAGTCATCGATCCCGGCGTCCACGAGCGCCGCCACCTCGTCGACCACCGCAGCCTCGTCACCGACGATGAAGTTGGTGTCGTACTCGGCGCCCGCCGCCGGCCGCAGCAGGGCTTCGATGCCGGCGGCCTCGTCGGCGGTCTCCGTGAGGAACAGCGTGCCGCCCCAGGTGCGCCGGATCTCCGCCGGGTCGCGGCCGACGTCGGCGCAGTGCCGGTCGATGACGGCCATCTTGTGCCGGATGATGTCGGGGTCGCCGTGGACGTTGCAGGCGTCCGCGTACTGCGCGACGAGGCGCAGCGTCCGCTTCTCGCCGCCACCACCGACGAGGATCGGGATGTCGCCGCGCAGCGGGCGAGGGAGGTTGTACGCCTGCTCGATGCGGTAGTGGGTGCCCGAGAACGACGGGGTCTCCTCGGTGAACATGGCCCGGCAGATCTGCAGGGCCTCCTCGAGCATGTCGAGGCGGACGCCGTCGCGCGGGTAGTCGAAGCCGAGGCCGACGTGCTCCACGTCGTACCACGCCGCACCGAGCCCGCAGATGGCGCGACCCTTCGAGATGACGTCGAGGGTCGTCGCCATCTTGGCGACGAGTGCGGGGTTCCGGTAGGTCACGCCGGTGACGAGCGTTCCGAGCTGGACCCGTTCGGTGCGGGCGGCGAGCGCCCCGAGCAACGTCCATCCCTCGAGGATCGGGTGGGTCGGCCCGCCGAGGGGCGGCAGCTGCCAGAAGTGATCCATGACCCACACGCTCGCCCAGCCGCTGCGCTCGGCGGCGGTGGCGAGCTCGAGGATCCGGTCGAAGGTGTCGACCGGTTCGGAGCCCGGGAACTCATGGCCGGGGATCTGGAATCCGAACCCCATGACTCAGACCCGCTCGATGATCGTGCCGGTGCCGAGTCCGCCGCCGCAGCACATCGTCACGAGCCCGAACTGGCCGTCGGTGCGCTCGAGTTCGTGGAGTGCGGAGGTGATGAGGCGGGCGCCGGTCGCACCGACCGGGTGGCCGAGTGCGATCGCGCCGCCGTTCGGGTTCACCTTCGCCATGTCCGGGTCGTGCTCGCGGGCCCATGCGAGCACGACGCTCGCGAACGCCTCGTTGATCTCGACCGTGTCGATGTCGGCCATCGTGAGGCCGGTGCGTTCGAAGAGGCGCGTCGTGGCGTCGATCGGACCGGTGAGCATGAGCACCGGGTCGACGCCGACGAGGCACTGGTCGACGATGCGCGCCCGCGGCTTGAGCCCGAGCTCGCCGGCCCGCTTCGCGGTCATGAGGATGACCGCCGCCGCGCCGTCGGTGATCTGCGACGAGGACCCGGCCGTGTGCACGCCGTCCTCCCGGGCCACCGGCTTGAGCGTGGCGAGCTTCTCGAGGGTGGTCTCGCGCAGGCCCTCGTCCCGGCTCACGGTGTGGGTGGTGTCGGCGGGGGAGCCGTCCTCGTTGCGGTCGGGCGCCTCGATGGCCACGACCTCGCGCTCGAAGTGCCCCTCGGTCCACGCGCGCTGGGCCCGCTGCTGGGATGCCAGCCCGAACTCGTCGCAGTCCTGACGGCTGATGCCCCACTGGTCGGCGATGCGCTCGGCGCCCTCGAACTGGGACGTGTACTCGTACTGCGCGAAGTAGGCCTTGGAGACCGGGCGGCCGAAGTCGCCGCGCACGGCCGCGCCGAGTGGCAGACGGGACATGGACTCGACGCCGCAGGCCATGATGCTGTCGACCACGCCGCTGGCCACGAACGCCGTCGCCATGTTCGTGGCCTGCTGCGAGGACCCGCACTGTGCGTCGACCGTGGTCGCCGCGACCTCGAGGGGTAGCCCGGCGGTGAGCCACGCGGTGCGCGCGATGTTGAAGGTCTGCTCGCCGACCTGGCTCACGCAGCCGCCGACGACCTGTCCGATCTCGAGCGGGTCGATGCCGGCCCGGCGCACCGCCTCGGCCTGCACCTCGCCGAGGAGGACCGAGGGGTGCACGGTGGAGAGCCCGCCGTTGCGCTTGCCGAGGGGGGAACGGACTGCTTCGACGATGACGACGTCCTGGTCGGAGAGCGCCATGGGACCAACCTTTCGTGGGGGGAGCGTGGTGCTCCGTGGGCGTGGGCGTCGGGAGGATCGCCCCGCGCGGGACTGCGCCGTTCCCCGGATCGTAGTGCCGGGTCCCGGATCCGGCCCCGGGCGCCTGCGTGGCGGCCCGGGCGGTCGGGGCCCTACCGGCAGTCCAGGATCACCTTTCCGAACGTGGTGTCCGAGGCCAGGAGTTCGTAGGCGACCGCGGCGTCGTCGAGTGGCAGCACCGCGTCGACGATCGGTGCCACCTCGCCGCGATCGAGCAGCGGGACGACCTCGGCGGTGAAGGCGGCCGTCGCGGTCGCCTTCTCGTCGAGCGTGCGCGGCCGGAGCACGGTGCCGTGGATCGAGAGGCGCTTGCTCATGACCGCGAGGATCGGGAGGTCGGTGCGGCCGCCGGCGAGGGTCCCGATGAGCACCACGCGACCTCCGGGCGCGGCCGCGAGCACGTCGGCTGCGACGTACGCGCCGCCGACGAGGTCGGCCGCGACGTCGATCGGCCCGCCGGCGGCCCTCGTGATGGTTCGGGCGAGGTCGGGCGGCGCGAAGTCGCGGGGCGCGAGGACCGCGGCGTCGAGCCCGAGCGCCTCGGCCCGGGTCAACTTGTCCGCGGTGCGTGCGGTGCCGACCGTCGCACACCCCCACGCGCGTGCGAGTTGCACGACGGCGGTGCCGACCCCTGATCCGACGGCGTGCACGAGCACGCGCTCGCCGGGTGCGAGTCGTGCCTGCGTGCGCAGCGCGTCGTGCGCGGTGAGGAACACCTCGGGCACCCCGCCGGCGGCGACGAGGTCGAGCGCGTCCGGCACCGGAGCGCAGTGCGCTGCGGCGACCACGATCTCGGTGGCCTGCCCGCCGCCCGCGGTGATGCCGAACACCCGGTCGCCGACGGCGGGCCGGGTCACGCCCTCGCCCTGCTCGATCACCTCGCCCGCGAACTCGAGGCCGGGGATGTCGGCGGGCACCCCGGGCGGAGCGGGGTAGAGGCCGGCCCGTTGGAGCAGATCGGCACGGTTGAGGCCGGCGGCGTGGACCCGCACCCGCACCTCGCCGGGTCCCGGACGCGGGTCGGGCCGGTCCTCGACGGCGAGGGTGCCGTCCCCGGGGGCCACGACGCAGCGCACGAGGGGCACCCTAGGCGGCGGTGGCCGTATCGTCGGGTCCGTGACGACGTCGGAGGCAGTGACCGGGGCCGTGCTCGCCATCGTCGACGACGCCGGAGGGCGGATCGAGTTCGACGCGGTGGAGGCCGAGGCGTTCCTCGCCATCACCGACGGCCTCGAGGCGGCGACGACCTCGGCCTGCGCGCGGTGCTGGAGCCGTGTGCTGGCCTGCGTGGCCCTCGTCGAACTGCTCGACGGCGCACCACCCCACCCGCGCACGACCGAGATCGTCGAGCTGGCGGACGACGCGCCGACCCTGCACGTCTACGTGGTTGACCTCGCCCAGCGCTGCACGCACCGGACCTGGCGCGACCCGGGCCACGAGGAGTGGCTCGACGCCGTGCAGCGTCCCGGTCTGGGTCGGCGCCGCCCCTGAGTCCGTCGGCCGCTCGCCGACGGCCGCAACTCAGGAGTTCGAGGCCTCGCCGATCGCGAGGAGGTCGCCGAAGGACTCGTCGAGGCACTCGAGGAGCGCCTCGGGATCGGTCACCGCGGCCGGGTCCGAGTTGATCCCGACGTGCATCACGCCGCAGTAGGACAGGGTCGTGAAGTTGACCGCCGAGCCGCCGCGGGGGCCGATCGGGAAGTTCTCGGTGATGCGGGCGCCGGCCACGTAGAGGTCGACCGGGCTGCCCCGGAGGTTCGAGGTCGCGAAGTCGATCGTGCGGGTCTGGCTCCGGGTCGCAGCCACCAGCATCGAGGTCGGCAGGTTCACGATGAGGTCGGCGAGCGACTCCGCGGCGGCCACCGCCCGCTCCCCGCGCAGGTGCCGGAGTGCCTCACGGGTCATGACGAACCGCTCGGCTGGGTCTTTCGGCGTGGTCGGCACCAGCGTGCGCGTCGGGACGAACCGGTTCGCCGCGGTGTCGGCGGCGGTCCGGGTGCTGATCGGCATCGCCATGCGCAGTTCGTGGACCGGTTGCCCCATGCGAGCCAGGTACCGACCGAGTGCGCCGGCAACCCCGCAGACGAACACGTCGTTCACCCGCCCGTCGAGCGCGTGCGCAGTGGCCGTCGCGCTCTCGAGGGGGAACGTGAACAGGTCGAAGCGGCGACCGAGCGAACGGGGCGCGAGGAGCGGGGAGTGCGCGGCGTCGGTGACGAGCACCTGGCGCCGGAGCGAGCCGAGCAGGTCGAGACCGCTGCCGATCGCCCGCGGGGCCTCCGCCGGGTGCAGCGCGAGGGAGACGCCGGCGCCGATGGCGGCCCGCGCCATCTCGGCGTTGCGGTGCACCCGGTACGCGAGCGCGTCCTTGGCCACGGTGACCGCCGAGTTGCGCCGGACCGGATCGTCGCGTCGTTCGTCGCGCTCGCGGGCGTCGACCTCGCCGACGATGCGCTGCACGTCGGCCACCGGCGGCTCCTCGGCCCTCCGGTCCACGATGGACAGTGAGAGCTTGAGGCCCCCGACCCCATCGGTGATCGTGTGGTGCACCTTCTGGAGCAGTGCGGCGTGGCCGCCGGCGAGTCCCTCGATGACGGTGAACTCCCACAACGGGCGGGACCGGTCGAACGGGGTCGCGCACAACTGGGCCGCAAGGTCGAGGAGATCACGGACGGTGGCGGGCTCGGGCAGCGCGACGCTGCGCACGTGGTAGTCGATGTCGAACGCCAGGTCCGTACGCCACTCGGGCGGCGCGAGGCGCAACGGCGGGGTCACCACCCGCTCGCCGAGGTGCGGCATCGTCGAAACGGCGTGGAGCATGCGCGCCTTGAGGCGGTCGAGATCCGGCGGCCGCTCCAGGATCGTGATGTTGCAGAAGTCGGAGCGGAGCGCAGCGTCCTTCTCGACCGCCCACATGATCGCCTCGGTCGCCGACATCCTGCTCACAACTGGTGAGCGTGATCGCTGGACGGGCGGGGCGCAAGTACCGGCGCGCGGCCCCACGTTCCGTGTGGATCGGACCCGCGACGCTCCGCCCGGCGCCTGGTCCCCGGACGTTTCGGCCGCCGATCAGCGGGGCAGTCGGGTGCGCTTGAACTCGTTGATGGACTCGACCTCGAGGAGGTCGAGGACCCGCAGGAGGTCGTCGATCCGACCGCGCTCCATGAACCGGACAAAGGTGGCCGAGGTCGGGGTGATGAAGGTCGGGACGCCCCACACCCCGTGGTCGTCGACCGCGGCGGAGTGCTCGGCGGCGAGGCGGGCGAGCGTGGCCGGGTCCTCGGCGGCCGCCGTCACCGCATCGGCGTCGAGGCCCACCGAGGCCGCCACCTCGCGCATCACCGAGACCTCGGCGATCGCCCGAGCCTCATCGTGCCGGGCCGCGAAGGCGGCGAGATGGAACGCCGCGAACCGGTCGGGGAAGTGGTCGCGCACGGCGAGGCCGAAGAGCAGCGCCGTCATGCCGGAGCCGCGTGCCTCGGGCGGACGGTCCCAGATCGGGGTGTCGCCCGCCTCGAGCCGGCCCTGGTCGAGTGAGTACGGCACGAAGGTGACCTCGAGTGGCTCCCCGGCTTCGAGCGCGGCCACGACCGCAGCGTGCGCGTTGTACGCGAACGGGCAGCGGTAGTCCCAGGTGATCGCGAAGGTACGGGTCACCGTGCGTCCCCGCGCCGGCCCGTAGGTTCCGTATGCACCGTTCGTCCCATGGGGGCCACGGTACCGGTGACGGACGATCGGCGGTCCATCGGATGCACGGACCCGCAGCCGCGCGGCCGCTGAGGGCGTGGTGCCTCAGCGCCGCCGGAGGGGCAGCGCGCGACGGGCGATGGCGCCGAGGACCACCCCGAGGGCGGCACCCGCGAGGACGTCGGAGGCGTGGTGCATCCGGGTGTACACCCGGCTCGCGGCCACCGCACCGGCCAGCGCGTACCAGAGGCCGGGTCGGCGTGAACCCTGGGAGAGCAGTGCGGCCGCGGTGAACGCGGCCGTGGCGTGACCGGACGGGAACGATGAGGTGACCGGTCGGCGCATCCCCATGGGCAGTGGTTCGTCGTCGATCTCGGGCCGCGCCCGGCCGAAGAGTGCCTTGATCGCCCCGTTCGTGATCGCCGACTCGGCGCCGAGCACCGCTGCGCCGCGCAGCACGAGTCCCGGGTCGCCGGCGAGGGTGCCGCGCACGGCGACGATCGCGTTCCAGAGCAACGAGTGGTCGGCCGCGCTCGAGAGTCCGTAGAACACACGATCGGCGACCGGGGAGCGGTGGTCCCGGACCCACGCGTCCACCGCCTCGTCGAACGCGGCGATCGCAGGGAGGTCGGAGGGCGTCGGGAGGTTCGCGGCCATCGGGCCGCCGAGCCTAGGCGGGGACGGCGGGGAGCACGCCGAGCTGGCGGAGCAGGTCGTAGTGGTCCCAGTAGGTGCGTGAGGCCACGAGGCGACCGTCGCGCCACTCCTCCACGCTGGAGGCCCGCAGCACGATGTGGGCGCCGGGTCCGTCCCCGTCGGTTGCGCAGCGCTCGAGCGGTCCGGTCCGGGTGCCGCGCACCTCGTACTCCGAGAACACGCTGGAGCCCTGGGTGAGCACGAGGCTCGACGAGATCGTGAGGTCGGGGAACGCGGCGAAGTCCCCCGCCCACCAGTCGAGCACCGCGTCGATGCCCCGGGCGACGCCGTGTCCGGGACGCCACGCCCTCACCCGCGGGTCGAGCAGTCGGCGGATGGCGGCCAGATCGTGGTCGTTGCACGCGTCGGTGAACGCCCGGTGGAGGTCGGCCGCATCGCGGTTCATGCTCGAGTCGCTCCTCGTTCCGTGGGCCCACTCCTCGTGGGCCGGTCGTATCGGTCGCCGCGTCGACGCTGCGGTGGTGCTCGGCATCGAGGCCCGGCACCGCCGGGGTGGGTGCGCGGCGTCGACCCCCCGACCGTACGACGCGCGTCGATCGCGGGCACAGGGCCGGTTCGGGACGGATCGGCCGCAGTGCGCGAACCGGACGCGATTCGTGACGAGGGTCCCGAACGGCGCGCGCGGCCGCGGGCCGACCGTGCCGATCCATGGTGAAAGGTGACGATCGGACTGTCGGTGGTCGCCGCGGTGCGAGCGCCCCGGCCCGGTTCAGTCGTCGCGGGCGACGAGGTCGAGGGCGGCCTGCGGGTCGCCGCCGAACTCGGGGCAGTACTGCTGGAACGAGCACCAGTCGCACAGCTTCGAGGCCTTCGGCCGGAACTCGCCCCGCTGGCAGGCCGCGCCGATGGCGTCCCAGACGGCCTCGGTCTTCCGGCCGACGCCGCGGGCCTGCTGCTCGCTCGTCTCGGCCACGATCGCCACCGGCTCCTGCAGGTGGAGCAGTTGTACTCGTGCCGGGAGTTCGCCGTAGTGCTCGGCGACCATGAGGGCGTACAGGTTGACGCCGGCGAGCCGTTGCCCCTGGTAGTTCGGGTGCGGTGCGCGGCCCGTCTTGTAGTCGGAGACGACGAGGCGCCCCTGCGCGTCGCGCTCGAGCCGGTCGATCACGCCCCGCACCGTCGCCCGACCGACCGTCGCCTCGAGCTTCAGCTCGAGACCGATCGGCTCGATGGTGGTCGGGTCCTCGAGGTCGAAGTACCGCCGGACGAGCGCCTCGGCGTCGGTGTGGAACGCCGCCCACTCGTCGTCGGTGAGGTCGAGACCGGTGAAGTCGGGGTCCTCGGCGAGTTGGGCGCGCGCGGCCACGAGGTCGGCGAGTGCGGCATCGACCGTGCGCTCGGTCGCCTCGCGCTGCATGAGCAGTTCGAGCGCCCGGTGCACGAGCGTCCCCTTGCTGGCAGCGGGCGACGGGTCCTGGGGGAGGCGCTCGATGTAGGCGAAGCGGAACGCGAGCGGGCAGGACTGGAACTGGCTGATGCTGCTCGGCGAGATGGACTTCGGGATCGGGATGCTCACGGGGCGAACGTACCCGAGGGGTGGGACGCGGCGCGGGTGTCCCGGTGCACCCCGTGCGGGCCGATCGCCCGCCGCTAGCCTCGGCCGGGTCGCCGAGGGTCGGCGGCTCGAGGGGGCACCATGAAGGTCGACGGCGGCATCACGCCCACCCTGCGGGACGTCCCCGGCGTCGCGCGCGAGCTCGAAGCGGTGGGCTACGACGGTGCGTGGACGGCCGAGACCGCCCACGACCCGTTCTTCCCGATCCTCCTCGGTGCGGAGCACACCGAGCGCCTCGAGCTCGGCACCGGGATCGCGGTCGCCTTCGCGCGCAACCCGATGATCCTCGCCAACATCGGCTGGGACCTCAACGCGTTCTCGGGCGGGCGCGTGATGCTCGGCCTGGGCAGTCAGATCAAGGCGCACATCGAGAAGCGGTTCTCGATGCCGTGGTCGCAGCCGGCCGCCCGCATGCGCGAGTTCATCCTGGCGATGCGTGCGATCTGGGCGTGCTGGAACGACGGTTCCAAGCTCGACTTCCGGGGCGACTTCTACACGCACACCCTCATGACACCGTTCTTCAACCCGGGCCCGAACCCGCACGGCGACCCGAGGGTCTTCCTCGCCGCGGTGGGCGAGCGCATGACCGAGGTGGCCGGGGAGGTCGCCGACGGCATCATCCTCCACGGGTTCACGACCGAGCGCTACGTGCGGGAGGTCACGATGCCCGCGCTGGAGCGGGGCTGGGCGCGGGCGGGCAAGCAGCGGGCGCAGTTCCAACTCTCGGGTCCGATGTTCGTGGTGACGGGTTCGACCGAGGAGGAGATGGCGGCGGCCCGCGCCGGGACGCGCCAGCAGATCGCGTTCTACGGATCGACCCCGGCCTACCGCGGCGTGCTCGAGCTGCACGGGTGGGGCGCGCTCCAGGACGACCTCAACCGGCTCTCGAAGCAGGGCGAGTGGGTCGAGATGGGTCGCCTCATCGACGACGAGATCCTCGACACCTTCGCGGTCGTCGGCGAGCCGGAGCAGATCCCGGGTCTCATGCTCGGTCGCTACGGCGACCTGCTCGATCGCGTGTCGTTCTACGCGCCGTACCGCTCCGACCCGACGCGTTGGGCCGGGATCATCGACGCGTTCCACATCGCCTGAGGGCTCGGCCGGCCCGGGCCTCAGGCCGCGGCTGACAGGATCGCCGCGGCGGCCGCGTCCGGGTCCTCGATCGGTCCGAAGTGGCCGAGGCTCGTCATCGTGAGCAGGTCCGCTCCCGGGATGCGGGCCGCGATCTGCGCCGCGTACTGCGGCGTGATCGTGTCCGTGATCTCCCCGCAGGCGATCGTCGTCGGTGCGGCGATGTTGCCGAGCCGATCCCACAGCGTGTGCATCGCCCCCATCGAGTAGACGGCGGCCTCGTGCTCGGGGTGGCACTTGAGCTCGACCGTGCCGTCGGGGAGGTCGCGCATCCCGTGGTCGACGTAGGCGCGCAGCGCGTCGGGGTGCAGGCTCGAGAGCGGTCGCTTGCGGGCGTAGTTGTCGAACGCCTCGTCCCGCGACGCCCACACCCGGCGTCGACGACGGGCACCCTCGGCGAGTGGGTTGGAACGCCGGTCGGTGTCGCGGGTCGGGAACACGATGGGTTCGAACAACCACAGCCGTGCGTAGGTGCCGGGCTCGCGTTCCTCGCCGAGCAGGAGGGCCGCCCCGCCCTTCGAGTGTCCGACCGCCACGAGGTCCGGGTCGCCGGCGATGCCGACGTCGTGGGCCGCTGCGAGCGCGTCGTCGGCGAAGCGTTCCCAGTGGTAGGTGCCGTCGGGTTCCTCCCCGCTGTCGCCGTGGCCCCGGAAGTCGAGGCTCCACACGGCTCGGCCCGCGGCGATGAGCCGCTCGGCCACCGGCGCCCAGACCCGCCCGTGGAACCCGGTCGGGTGGCACAGCAGGGTCGGTGGGCCGTCGCCGCCCCAGGCGTGGACGGCGAGGTCGGGTGCGTCGGCGCGCACGATGCGGTGGGTGGTGGGCACGAGGGGCGCCATCGGGTCATCATGGCAGGCGTGTCGCAGCCGGACGACGTCGATGCGGTCCATGCCGCCAACCTCGCCTTCTACTCGGCCTTCGAGGCGCGGGACATCGATGCGCTCGCTGCGGTCTGGGAGCACAGCGACCGGGTGACCGTCGTGCACCCGGGCTGGCCGATCCTGCGCGGGTGGAGCCGGGTGCTCGGATCGTTCGAGGCGATCTGTGCGAACACCGCGTACATGCAGTTCGTACTCACGGACGAGCGGGTGACGGTGGAGGGTGATACCGCCTGGGTGACCTGCGAGGAGAACCTGCTCCAGTCGGTGTCCTCGCGTGGGGGCGCGAACGACCTCGGTGAACTCTCGGGGGCGCGGGTGATCGCGACGAACGTGTTCGTGCGCCGCGGCGTCGGGTGGCGCATGGTCCACCACCAAGGGTCTCCGGCGCCCAGCGGGATGCCGGACGAGGGCGATCCGGTCTGACGCGTCGCGCTCAGCGCGCCGCGCGCTCGGCCGCGTGGTCCTCGGTCGCCTTGGCGATGGCCTGGACGGCCCGGTGCACGAACTCGCCGGCGGCCCCGGTGAGCCACTCCTTCGAGTGCTCGCGCGGGGCGATCTGGCCCTGGAACCGGGGCATGACGTGTTCGGCGAAGAGTTCGTAGGACCGACGCTTGGCCGTGGGGTCGGCCCAGTCGTGGTCGAGGAACAGGTAGGCGCCGAATCCGCCGGCCGAGGCCTCCACGAGTTCGTCGATGCGGGCCGCGGCGTCGTCCGGGGTGCCGATGACCGCGAAGCCGCTCACCCGGTTGTTCTCGATGATCTCCGCGACCGTGGATCCCGACACCGGACCGCCGGGGAGCACGTGCCCGAAGTACTGCGCGAACTCGAGGATGCCGTGCGCCACGTCGCGCTCGGCCTGCTCACGGGTCTCGGCGATGTGCATCGGGCCGACGAGGCGCCAGGACGAGCGGTCGATCGTATGGCCGTGGTCGGTCGCGATCTCGTCCCACATCGCGTAGTGGTGGGCGAGCATGTCCATGCCCTGCTTGGCGGTCGCCGCGATGGAGAGCATCCCGATGCCGTGGCGGCCGGCCGCCCGGGCGCCGGTGGGGGAGAACGACGCGGCGACCGCGACCTCGAGGTGCGGTCGGGAGTAGGGGGCGAGCTGCAGGCGCGCGTCCCGCAGCGTGAAGCCGTCGGTCTCCATCGTCACGGTCTCGCCCCGCAGCAACGCCATGATGGCCTCGAGGCACTCCTCCATCCGGGGCCGCTGGCTGTCCGCCGGGATGCCGAGCATGTGGGCGTCCGAGGTCAACTGGCCCGGACCCACGCCGAGCATCACCCGCCCGCGGGTGATGTGGTCGAGGAGCACCATGCGGTCGGCCAGGAGCAGGGGGTGGTGGTACGGCAGGCTCGCCACACCGGTCCCGAGGCGGATGGATCGGGTGCGGGCCGCCGCGGCGGCGATGAACACCTCGGGTGAGGCGATGATCTCGACCCCGCCGCTGTGGTGCTCGCCGATCCAGGCCTCGTCGTACCCGAGGCGATCGAGGTGCTCGAGCAGTTCGAGGTCACGCTCGAGCTCGAGGGTCGGGTTCGTGCCGACCGGGTGGAAGGGGGCCATGAACACTCCGAAGCGCATGGCGGGATTCGACCCGTCCGCGCCGCAGTGCGTCAAGCTGGGTCGGACTCGTTCCCGACGTGTTCCATGAGTTCGGCCCGGCCGCACACGCCCACCCTGTGGAAGACCCCTGGAGGGCCTGAGCGGGTCGGGGCGGCTCAGCGGTCGGTGTGGCGTCGGCCGAGCGTGGGGGATGTCGCCCGCGCGAACTCCACGAGATCGGCCTGATTGCGCACGCCCACCTTGCGGAAGATCGCCGACAGGTAGTTGCGGACCGTGCCGTCGGAGAGCAGCAGGGTCCGGGCGATCGTCGTGACCCGTGAGCCGTCGATGATGAGCGCGAGGATCTGGGTCTCCCGCGGGGTGAGGTCGTGGGCCGTGCTGATGGCCTGCGAGATCGCGGTCGCATCGCGGCTGCCGGTCAGGCCGGCGTCGTCCTCGGTGAGCGCCGCCGCCGCGATGGCGCGCAGCCGGGTCGGTGTCGAGTCGGGGGAGTCGGTCCCGAGCATGCGGTTCGTCAGGATGAGCCACCCCTCGGGGAGACCGGGTTCCCGGGTGATCACGGTCTCGCTCGACAGGTGGCCGCGCTCGGGCGTGCGCACCCGGTACTGCGCCCGGGTGACGGTCCGCTCCGCCCGCCCGCTGCGGACGAGGTCGGCGTTGGCGAGCAGGCTCGGGATGTCCGCCGGGTTCACACTCGGCAGCACCGAGATGCCCGCCGCGAGCTCCCGGTCCACCCCGAGGGCCTCGAGCGGCGGCTCGATGTAGCGGAGGCGCCAGTCCGCGTCGATCACCGCGCGCGAGTAGGCCCCCTCGGGGAGCGCCGTGGTGGTCACCGGATGCCTCAGATCGGTCGGTTCCTCGGTGCGCACCCGCTGCAGGAGGTAGAGCAGCAGGTAGCCCGGATGCCGGGTCTGCTCGCCGATGGCGTGGAGCGTCACCGTGTTGACGACCTCGACCTCGCCCTCGACCGGGATCGCCATGGTGGTCGAGTCGACGTCGCCGCGCAGGACGGCGACGACCTCGCCGGCCATCTCCGCCAGCGGTGCGTCGCGGGGCCGTCCGACCTCGGTCCCGCGGTCGATGAGTTCGCGGCGCGGGACGCCGACCATCGCGGCGTATGCGTGGTTCACGGTCACGTAGACGTTCCGAGCGGTGTCGATGAGCGCCGCACCGATCGGGGCCTCGGCCAGCGCGCCGCTCGTGATGAGCTGCGCGACGTCGAGCACCTCCTCCTCGAGGGCGAGATCGGTCGGACGGGGCAGACCGACCTCCCGCCACTCCACCTCGACGAACCGCCGGTCGGCTCCTGTCTGGTTCCGGAACCGCACCGTGAACCGCAGTGTCGTCGGGCGTCCCTGCCCGTCGACGATCGTGCCGAAGGTCTCGTACTCGGGGATCTCGCCCGCGACGAGTCGGTCGTACTTCGCGCCCGCCTCGGCATGGGTGTCGGGGTCGGCGAGGATCAACGGGTCGAGCGTGGATCCCCGCGTGAGACCGAGTGCGGCGGTCGCGTACTCGCCGGGGACGTTGAGGTCGACGATGCGCGAGCACAACGGGTCCGAGACGTCGATGAGCGCGCGCGGGACCGCGTCGTTGAGCAACGGCGGCAGTCCGGTCGTGACGGCGTCGTCGGTCCCCGGTCCGTCGGTGACCGCTGCGCTCGGTTCCACGTCCACGCCTGCCCCGTTCCTCGGCCACGACCGACGTCCGCGTCCGCGGGTGGCCGGTGGACCTCCCGGAGAGTGAACCACAACCGCCCGATGCGGTCGGGCCGTTGCGGCCGATTCCCGCCGAACGGCACCTGAAATCTGTTCACCCCGGAGGTTGCGGGTGAGCGGCCGCCGGTCAGGCGCGTTCGGCCTCGATGAACCGTTCGAGTGCCGGGCCGCTCTCGAACGACGTGATGAGCGCGTAGCGCGGGGCGTCGCCGTTGTGCACCACGACGTGCCAGAGGCGCTGGGTGTCCACGACGAACCGGGCGCCCCGGTGCAGCGGCACCCGCCGTTGGGTCGCCGGATCGGGCAGGCCGTCGGCGCCCGAGTCCATGAGGAGCATGTACGAGGTGGGGTTGTCGGTGAGTTCGAGCCAGGAGCGGACGACCCATCCGTCCCCCTCGGGGTTGAACCGGTTGTTGTCGTCCCGGTGGAACGAGCGCATCGCGGTCTCGTGGTCCTGCGGCTCGAGCTTGATGACCCGGACCCGACCGAAGTTCGCGCCCACGCCGCGCACGTAGTCACGCAGCGAGGGGCACAGGTCGGCGTTCGTGGTGAACACCGCATCCTTGTCGGCGTGCTCCTGCTCGGCGGACCAGAACCCGCGGCAGTCCAGTTCGCCGTCCATCGTCGCGATCGGCGCGAAGTTCGTGTCGCCGCCGCTCTTCCAGTCCATGTACTCGAGCGCGAGGTACTCCGCCTCCGGAACGGTGAACGGCGCGTCACGCAGCGCCACGAACCCGGTGTCGGCGAGTGCAGCCAGGCGCAGGTGGTCCGTGTCGCGCGGGATGGCCACGGACCAGTGCTCGAGCGTGGGCCAGAAGGCGGTCGACATGGGCGAGAGTCTACGGAGCCCGTCGGCCCGAGCAGTGCCCCCGGTCGGCGTCGTCGTGGATCCGTGACGAAGGTCCCGGATCAGGCCCCGGCCGCGAGCGCCCCGAGCATCCGCGCCCGCCAGCCCGGGAGCTGCTCGCAGTCCGCCGCGTCGGTGCGGCCGATGCGCACGAGCACCACGTCGAGCCCCGGACACACGAGGATCGACTGGCCCTCGTAGCCGTTCGCCCAGAACGAACCGAAGCGGTCCTCGGTGACCCACCAGTGGAGCCCGTACCGCCGCCCGTCGTCCGGGTCGGTCGAGCGTGCGACCCGCGCCGTGTCCACCCAGCCCGCCGGGAGCACCCGTGCATCGGCCCACACGCCGTCACGCAGGTACAGCAGGCCGAAGCGGGCGAAGTCGCGCGCGGTGGCGTGCACGAAGGTCGAGGCGATCCAGGTGCCCGCGCCGTCGAAGGTCGGGCGCGCGCTGGTCATGCCGATCGCATCGAAGAGGCGATCGCGCAGGAACCGCTCGTAGGGCGCACCCGGTCCGACGATGGACGCGACGTGGCGGGAGAGGATGTTCGAGCTGCCGCTCGAGTAGCAGAAGCGGGTGCCGGGTGGTGCGGCGAGGTCGCGTCGGGCCGCGAAGGCGGCGACGTCGGCGCGACCCTCCCCGAAGAGCATCGCCACGACGTCCGAGGGTGCATCGACCTCGTAGACCTCCCGCCACGCGAGCCCGTCGCGCATCTCGAGGAGTCGCTCGACCGTGACGGCGTGGCGCGGGTCGTCCGGCTCGGACCACTCGGGGACCTCCGGGCGGTCCCCGAGTGCGAGTCGACCGTCCCCGACGAGCAGGCCCACCGTGGCGTGCAGCATCGACTTGGCCAACGACCAGGACAGCAGCGGGACGTCGGCGTCCACCGCGCGTCCCGAGGCCGTGAACGACGGCAACCGGTTGGCGTACCGCTCGACGACGATCCGGCCGCCCTGCACGACGAGGACCGCGAAGGTCTCGCCCATCGCGCCCTCGGGATCGAACATCTCATCGAGGAGCGGCTCGAGGTCGGCGCCCGCCGCGACGGGGCCGGTCGGCCAGTCCGCGTCCGGCCAGGGGACCCCTGCGGGCTGGGACGGCAGCGGGATGGACGGCGCGCTCAGATCGGGAGCCCCCCGGTGGCGGCCTTCGTCGTGCCGTGGTCGCGGAACGCGGCGATCGTGCGTTCGGCGGTCCGCATCATGTGGATCTCGTCCGCGCCGTCGGCGAAGCGTGCCCAGCGGGCGTTCATGTACATGTCGGCGAGCGGGGAGTCCTTCGAGTACCCGAGCGCCCCGTGGACCTGGATCGCGCGGTCGATGATGCGGCACAGCGAGTTCGCCACGAAGTGCTTGGTCATGGAGACCTCGGACTTGAAGTCCTCCTTGCGGTCGATCTTGTACGCCGCGTGCAGCACCATGAGCTTGCACTGGTACAGCTCGATCGCGGAGTCGGCGATCATCCACTGGATGCCCTGCTTCTCCGCGAGCAGGGAACCGTGCGAGTAGCGCTCGAGTGAACGGGCCACCATGAGGTCGAGGGCGGTCTCGGCCTGCGCGATCCAACGCATGCAGTGCGCGAGACGGGCCGGCCCGAGGCGGTACTGGCCGAGCAGGTGGCCCTGGCCCCGACCGCCGAGCATCTGGTCGCCGTGGACCCGGAGGTCCTCGATCACGATCTCGGAGTGACCGTGGCCGCCGTGCATGGTCTCGATCTCCCGCACCTCGTTCCAGCCCTCGCTGGGGAGGTCGACGATGAACGCCGTGTTCGCGGCCTGCGGGAGGTCGGGGTTCTCCTCCGTGCGGCAGATGAGGATGGCGAACTGGGCGCGGTTCGCTCCGCTGATGAACCACTTGTGGCCGTTGATGACCCACTCGTCGCCGTCCTGGTAGGCGTGCGTGCGGATGAGGGTCGGGTCGGAGCCGGCCACCTCGGGCTCGGTCATCGCGAAGCACGATCGGCCGCGGCCCGAGCACAGGAGCTTGAGGTACTTCTCCTTCTGCGCATCGGTGCCCCAGTGCAGCAGGGTGTGCATGTTGCCCTCGTCGGGCGCCTGGCAGTTGAGCGCGAACGGCCCGAAGCGCGACTTGGCCGCCTCCGCCTGGACCATGGCGAGCTCGACGTGGCTCAGGCCCATCCCGCCCCACTCCTCGGGCATGTGCGGGAGCCAGAGCCCGCGCTCGTGCGCCGCGCCGCGCATCGTGATGATGCCGGCGATGAGGGAGTCGCGGTCCTCCTCGTCGATCCCGGCCTCGGTCGGCCGCACGACCTCGTCGATGAACTCGCGCACGCGCAGGCGGATGGCCTCGAGCTCGGGGGAGAGGGAGAAGTCGATCGTCATGTGGGCCAGCCTCGCCGCCGCCGGGCGGGGTGGTCAAACGGCGCAGGCACGCCGGTCGGCTGCGTGCTTAGGCTCAGGAAGTCGTCGATCGAGGGGGTCACATGCGGGCGGTGGTCGCGGAGCACGGGGTGCTCGAGGTGCGGGAGCAGGACGAGCCGTGCCCGGAGGCCGGCGAGGTGCTCGTGGAGGTGCGGGCCTGCGGGATCTGCGGGTCGGACCTCCACACGCTGCAGCATGCGCACGAGGTCGGCCGACTCGGCGAGGTGCTCGGCACGACCGGGTTCGACCCCGACCGCCCCTACGTCATGGGCCACGAGTTCTGCGGCGAGGTCGTCGATCTGGGTCCGGGGGCCGAGGGTTCGGGCGTCGCGCCCGGCGACCTCGTGGTGTCGATGCCGTTCCTCGTCCGACCCGACGCGTTCGTGCCACTCGGGTTCGTCAACGACCTGCCCGGCGGGTACGCCGAGCGCATGGTCCTGTCGGCGGGGCTGTGCCTCCCGGTGCCGAACGGCCTCGACCACCGGCGCGCCGCACTCACCGAGCCGATGGCGGTGGCGCTGCACGCGGTGAACCGGTCGGGGATCCGGGCCGGCGAGGCCGCGGTGATCGTCGGCTGCGGCCCGGTCGGCCTCGCGCTCATCCCGTGGTTGCGGAACCTCGGCGCCGGGCCGATCGTGGCCGCGGACCTCGCGCCCGGGCGGCGGGCCAAAGCCGCGGCGATGGGCGCGGACGTGGTGGTCGATCCGCGGGAGGAGCCCGTCATCGACGCGTGGCGTCGGGCCGACGGTTCCCGGGACCTCGTGATCTTCGAGGCGGTCGGGACCCAGGGGATGATCGATCAGGTCGTGGCGATGGCGCCGACCCGGGCCCGGCTGCTCATCGCCGGGGTGTGCATGCCGCCCGACACCTTCCGACCGTTCATCGCCATCGTGAAGGAACTCTCGATGCAGTTCGTCTACTGCTACGACGGGGACGAGTTCGCGCGGACGCTGCACGCCATCGCGGAGGGCACCGTCTCGGTGGATCCGCTCATCACCGGGATCGTCGGCCTCGACGGCGTGCCCGATGCGTTCGTCACGCTCGGGTCGCCCGACGAGCACGTCAAGATCGTGGTCGAGCCCGGGGCGGGCCCGGCGATCGTCGTGCCCTGATCGGGTGCGGTGACCGCGCTCAGCGGTCGAGGTACGCGCCGGGTCCCGTGAACATCCCGCGGTGCCAACGATCGGGGGTGAGGATGGCGGCGCGCGGGTAGTCCTCCCACATCCAGCGGGCGAAGTTGCGACGGGTCCACGGGGTGAGGCCGGCCGCCGCGATCGACCATCGGGCCCCTCGCTCACTGCGCAGGATGCGGCCCAGCCGGGCGGCGAAGCGCAGGTCCCGGCCCAGCGCGTGCTCGACCCGGTCCCGGTACCGGCTCTCGACGGCCCCGCGCGGGCCACCGCCGACGATCGACTCCGCGGCGAGGATGCCGGTCTCGATCGACTGCGCGATGCCCTCGCCGGTCATCGGGTCGTCCACCGAGGCCGCGTCGCCGACGAGCAGCACGCCGCGGGCCGCGAGCCGGTCGGGGGAGTAGTTGACCGGTATCGGCCAGGCCCGGGCCGGACCCTCGAGGCGGGCGTCGGGTCCGAGCACGGCACGGATGCTCGGACGCTCGAGCAGGTCGCGCCAGGTGGAGGCGAGGGCACTGCCCTTCACCGAGTCCGAACGCAGCATGCCGAACCCGAGGTTCGCCCGACCGTCGGGGAGCGGGAAGATCCAGGCGTACCCGGGCAGCAGGTCGCGCTCGAAGAGCACCCAGAGCTCCGAGACCTCGGTGCCGCTCACGTACTGCCGGAACGCGCTCCACGCGGCGTGACGGGCCGGGGCGGCGAACCCGGCGGCGGCTCGTACGCGGGACCAGTGCCCGTCGGCGCCGATCACCCAGCGGGCCGTCAGCGTCGAGCCGTCGGCCGAGCGGGCGGTTGCCGCCGTGGTGCCGAGTGCGAGGTCGGTGAGTTCCCACCCCTCGTGCACCCGTGCGCCGGCGGCGCGCGCGAGGTCCACGAGTCGGGCGTCGAGGTCCCGGCGCGGGACGACGGCCGCGTGGAGGCCGCGGGTCGGGTGGGGGAGACGCACCGTGGCGCCGTCAGGTCCGACGATGACGGTCTCGTGGACGGGGCGCGCGGACGGCAGGGTGGCGAGGGTCACACCGAGGCCCTCGAGCAGGTGCAGCGCCCGGGTCGTGAGGCCATCCCCACAGGTCTTGTCGCGGGGGAACCGGGCCCGGTCGACCACGGCGACCCGCAGCCCGTGGCGGGCCGCCACGGTGGCTGCGGCGCTGCCGGCCGGTCCGGCGCCGACGACGAGCAGGTCGACGTCCTCGGCGCGCTCCGATCCCGATCCCATGGCGGCGCGGAAGGCTACCGGCGGCCCCCGCCACGTTTCGACGCCGGGCCCGCCGATCGGCAACTATTCGCCGGTTCCGAACGGCGTCATCGCCCGCGTGCGATGCGCCCCGATCGAGCGGGAGACCCATGAACGTCGTTGTCTGCGTGAAGCAGATCCCGGACCCCGCGGTCCCGGGTGAGCTGACCTCCGACCACCGCCTGAAGCGCGACGGCGCCAAGGCCATCCTCGACGAGTCCGACTCCTACGGCGTCGAGATGGCACTCCAGCTCGTCGACAAGGCGGGTGCGGGCGAGGTGATCCTCGTGTCGATGGCGCCGAACGGGGAGGTCTCCGGTCTGCGGCAGGCCCTCGCCATGGGCGCGGCCCGTGCGGTGCTCGTCTCCGACGACGCGCTCGCCGGGGCCGACGCGCTCACGACCTCGAAGATCCTCGCCAAGGCCGTCGAGCGGGCCGGTGGCGCCGACCTCGTGCTCGCAGCGACGGAGTCCTCCGACGGCTACACCGGCACCGTGCCGGCCCAGATCG
>JBJTOY010000026.1:0-45111 GCA_046074845.1 Actinomycetes bacterium
CGGGTCAGTCCTCGGACGCCGTGGCGCCCGCCTCGGACGGAGCGGGTTCGACGGTCCTGTCCTTGCGGAACACGCCGGTGATCTGGTGCCAGCGCATCTTCACGAACACGGCGACACCGGCGAAACCGGCCGCAATGGCACTCCCGATCATCCCGGCACTGGTGCCGTCGAGGTAGGCGAAGCGCATCTGTTCTCCTCGTGGAACCCGGCGACCACGGACTGCGGTCCCCGAACGACTGAGCGTCATCGTACCGGCGCACCGCAGCCACCGGGACCACACCCGGCCGAATCCCGACGACCCTCCGTGGTCCAACGTGAATGGCCCGGGCATTCGCCCGGGCCATTCACGTTGGAGCGGACGACGGGATTCGAACCCGCGACCCTCACCTTGGCAAGGTGATGCTCTACCAGCTGAGCCACGTCCGCGTAGGGCCGTCACTGTAGCAAGCCACCCGGTCCCGCCGGCCACGCACGTCCTAGGGTCGGGTCCTCGAGGAGCGCCGCACGGCGCCGGGCCAACAGGGAGGCACCATGCAGATCGGGATCTTCGGCGGCGCCGCCGTGGACCAAGGACTCGGGGCTGTCCGTCGGGCTGCCGCCACCGCCGAGGCCGAGGGCTTCGCTGCATTCTGGCTGCCCCAGATCTTCGGGCTCGACGCGCTCGCCGCGCTCACCCTCATCGGTGCCGAGACCCCGCGGATCGAACTCGGGACCGCCGTGGTCCCGACCTACCCGCGCCACCCGATCACGATGGCGGCCCAGGCCCTCACCGTCCAGGCCGCGTCCGAGGGTCGCCTCACCCTCGGGATCGGACTGTCCCACCAGTTCGTGATCGAGGCGATGTTCGGGTACTCGTTCGAGCAGCCGGCACGTCACATGCGGGAGTACCTCGATGCGCTGGTGCCACTGCTGCACGGCGAGAGCGCCGATGTCGACGGCACGACCCTCTCGGCGCACGCCCGGATCTCGGTGCCCGACACGACCGCCCCGGCCCTGGTGGTCGCCGCCCTCGGACCGACGATGCTGCGTCTGGCCGCCGAACGGGCCGACGGGACCATCACCTGGATGACCGGGCCGCGCACTCTCGAGTCCTTCACGGTGCCGACGCTGACCGCGGCCGCCGCAGCCGCCGGCCGTGCCACCCCGCGGGTGGCCGTGGGACTCCCAGTCTGCGTCACCGATGATCCGCAGGACGCACGCGCGCGGGCGGCCCAGATCTTCGAGGTGTACGGGCACCTCCCCTCGTACCGGGCCATGCTGGACCTGGAGGGCGCCGGCGGTCCCGCCGACGTGGCGATCGTCGGCGACGAGGAGTCCGTCGCCCGACAGGTCCGCGCCCTCGCCGACGTCGGCGTCACCGACTTCGCGGCGGCCGAGTTCGCTCAGAGTGCCGACGAGGTGCGCCGGACCCGGGACGTGCTCCGCTCGCTGCTCTGAGCGGACACGTCGTTCAGGAGCCGGCCAGCCGGGCGACGACCGGTGCGAGCATCTCGAAGTTGTCGTTGCCGAACACGACGTTCGAGACCCCCCAGGTCTCCCGACGCTCGACGAGCGTGTCGCAGATCTGGTCCACCGTGCCGGCCAGGAACACGCCGGACTCGAGCGCCTCGACCGGCGAGACCTCGAACATCGGGGCCATCGCCTCGGCGAGGGCCTGCGCATCGTCGGTGACCTGGGCGAAGAAGTAGCGGATCTGCAGCTCGATCGCTGCGAACCGATCCCCGGCACCCTCACGGATCCACTCCACCTTCTGGCGGGTCTGCGCCGCGAGCGCGTCCTTGGCGGCGTCCGCGGTGATCGCACCGGCCCGGAGGTTCGGGTTGATGCCGACGATGTCGGCATGGGCGCCGGCCAGCCGGAGGATCCGCGGACCGCCGCCTCCGATGAGGATCGGCGGCCCCGGTCGCTGCACCGGCGTCGGGGTCGCTCGATGTTCCGTGATCCGGTAGTGCGAACCCTCGAACGAGAACGGTTCGGCGCTCCAGCAGCCGCGGATCACCGCGAGCGCCTCCTCGAGGCGGTCGATGCGCACCCCGGGTCGGTCGTAGGCGAGCCCGAGCTGGTCGTAGTCCACCTGCATCCACCCGGCGCCGATCCCGAGGTCGACCCGACCGCCGGAGAGGACGTCGAGGGTCGCGATCTCCTTGGCCAGCACGGCCGGGTGCTTGTAGTCGTTCGCGAACACGAGCGCACTCACCCGTAGGTCCGTCGTGACGGCGGCCGCGACCGACAACCCGACCATGGGTGCGAGATCGGTGTCGACGAAGTGGTCCGGCATGTACAGGGTCGAGTAGCCGAGCGCCTCGACCCGACGAGCGAGCTCCACGAACTCGGACGCGCCGAGCGCACCGTCGACCTGCACGCCGAACCGGAACGGGTGGGTCATGGTCCCTCCAGGATGTGAGGGGCGCCTCAGCGCCCGGTCGAGCCCCAGCCCTCGGTGCTGCGGCGGGTGTCGCCGAGATGGTCGACGAGCTCCCACTCGATCACCTCGAAGCGCTGGATGACGAGTTGGGCGATCCGGTCGCCCCGGCGCACCGTGTAGTCCTCGGTCGGATCCGTGTTCACGAGCAGGACCTTGAGCTCGTCGCGGTACCCGGCGTCGATGAGGCCCGGGGAGTTCAGCACCGTCACGCCGTGGCGCAGCGCGAGGCCGGACCGGGGCTGGATGAGACCGGCGCAGCCCTCCGGGATGGCCACCGCCATCCCGGTCGGCACGAGCGCCCGGCCCCCCGACGCGACGAGGACGACCTCCTCACGGGCGTGCAGGTCGTACCCGGCGTCTCCCGGGTGTTGAGCGGTCGGCGGCGGGAGGTCCGGATCGAGACGACGGAGCGGGATGCGCACGCTCGGCACCCTATGCGCCCGTCCCGTCGACGCGCGAGGCTTCGTCGATGCCGATCTGGGTCTGGATCCTCGCCGTCGGCGGTGCCGGCCTCGTCGCACTCGCCGTCCACGACCTCACGCAGCGTCGACACACCATCCTGCGGAACTTCCCGCTCCTCGGCCACCTCCGGTACAGCCTCGAGCGGGTCGGACCGGAACTCCGCCAGTACATCGTCACCGACAACGACTCGGAACGGCCGTTCAGCCGGGACGAGCGGCGCTGGGTCTACGAAACCGCCGGCGGAGCGGGAGGCATCGCCGGGTTCGGTACCGACAACGATCTCGATGGTGCCCCGAACTACCTGTTCGTGCGCCACGTCGCGTTCCCGGTCGAGCCGCCTCCGGACGAGGAGTCGTCGGGGTATCCCCTGCCCTGCGCCAAGGTGCTCGGCGGCGCCCGCGGTCGGCGCCACGCCTTCCGGCCCGCGTCGGCCGTGAACATCTCGTCGATGTCGTTCGGCTCACTCGGACCCCGGGCCATCGAGTCCCTGAACCGCGGCGCCGCCCTCGCCGGCTGTTGGCAGGGAACGGGCGAGGGTGGCATCAGCCCGGCACACCGTCAGGGCGGGGATCTGGTGTGGCAGATCGGCACCGGGTACTTCGGATGTCGCGACGAGCGCGGTCGTTTCGATCTGTCCCGACTCGTCGACGCCGTGGCCGATGCACCGGTGGTCGCGATCGAGATCAAGCTCTCCCAGGGCGCCAAGCCCGGTCTCGGCGGGGTGCTGCCCGGCGCCAAGGTCACGCCCGAGGTCGCCGCGATGCGCGGCATCCCGGTCGGGGTGACCTGCCACAGCCCGGCCGGTCACAGCGCCTTCGGGGACGTCGACTCGATGCTCGACTTCGTCGAACGGATCGCCGCCGAGACGGGCCTCCCCGTAGGCATCAAGAGCGCGGTCGGCGAGCACCGGTTCTGGGAGGACCTCGCGCACCTCATGGCCACGACGCGCCGGGGCGTGGACCACATCACGATCGACGGCGGCGAGGGTGGCACGGGTGCAGCACCGATGCCGTTCGCCGACAACGTCGCGCTCGCCTTCCTCGACGGCTTCCCGCGCGTCTACCGGACCTTGGCCGAGGCCGGCGTCGTGGACGACGTCGTACTCATCGGATCGGGGCGCCTCGGGATGCCCGTGCGCGCGCTCGCCGCCTTCGCGCTCGGCGTCGACGCCATCAACACCGGTCGGGAGGCCATGCTCTCGATCGGCTGCATCCAGGCCCAGCGGTGCCACACCGGGCACTGCCCCACCGGCATCGCCACGTCGTCCCGGTGGCTCCAGCGGGGCGTCGACCCGACCCGCAAGTCGGCGCGCTGCGCCTCCTACCTCGAGGGCCTGCGCCGCGACCTCCTGCGCCTCACGCGAGCCACCGGCGTTCCCCACCCCGCCCTGGTCGATCCCTCCATGGTCGAGGAGCGGGACGGCTCGGGCCGGCTGGCGACGCTGGTGGAACGGCACGCCTACGAGCCCGGGTGGGGGGTCCCGGGGGCGGCGGTGCTGCGCGAGGCGGGCCTACCCGCCTGAGCCGGTCCCGGGGCCGGGCACGGTCCGGAGGATCCTCGAGCCCGGTTACCATGCGTTCCGACCGGCCATCCCGATCGGTCCGACGAACCCGACCGGTCTGGTGACCTTGGGCCCCGCCCCTCGTCGGAACCGTGCGGCCCCGAGCCGGCGACGACACGGCCACGAGGGTGACGCAGTGAAGATCTCCGCCAAATCCGATTACGCCGTTCGGGCGGCGGCCGAACTCGCGGCGGCGGAGCCGGGTCGCCCGGTCAAGGCCGAGGCGCTCGCGAACGCCCAGGGCATCCCGGCGAACTTCCTCGAGAACATCCTCGCCGCACTCCGCAACGCCGGGATCGTCCGATCCCAGCGAGGCGCGGAGGGCGGCTACCTGCTCGCCCGCGACCCTGCGGGCGTCAGCCTGGCCGACGTGATCCGGGCGGTCGATGGCCCCCTGGCGGCCGTGCGGGGCGAGGCACCGGAGGACCAGACGTACCCCGGCGCGGCCAGCGAGGTGCCCCGCATCTGGATCGCCGTGCGCGCCGCACTGCGGGAGGTGCTCGAGGGCACCACCCTCGCCGATCTCGTCGCCCACGCCCTCCCCGACCACGTCAGCGCCCTCCTCGAGGACCCCGAGGCATGGAGCCGGAGGTGAGCGAGCCCACACGAGCGACCCGCAGGCGACCCAAGGAGACCGAGCCCGAGGTGAGCGACCATGAGCTCGCGGCGACGATCGCGCGGCGGGCCGGCGAGTTGCTGCTCGCCATCCGGGACGGCTTCACCGGCGATGACGGCGACCACGCCCTCGGCGATCGCGGCGACCGTGACGCCAACGAACTCATCCTCCAAGCGTTGGCTGAGGCACGACCCGACGATGCGGTGCTCTCGGAGGAGTCGGCCGACGATCCCTCGCGTCTCACCGCGTCGAGGGTCTGGATCGTCGATCCGCTCGACGGCACGCGTGAGTACCGGGAGCGCCGCACCGACTGGGCCGTCCACGTCGCGCTGGCGGTCGCTGGCGTTCCGGTGGTCGGAGCCGTGGCGCTGCCGGCCCTCGGGCTCGTCCTCGCCACCGACCCGGCACCGACGGTGGCGCCTGCGACCGGCGGCCCGCCCCGGATCATCGTGAGTCGCACCCGGGACGTCCCGATCACCGAGCCGCTGCGCGCGGCCCTCGGGGCCGAGGTCGTGCCGATGGGATCGGCGGGCGCCAAGGCCATGGCCATCGTCCGGGGGGAGGCCGATCTCTACGCCCACGAGGGCGGGCAGTACCAGTGGGACAACTGTGCTCCGGTCGCCGTGGCGCTCGCCGCCGGTCTCCACGCCTCACGCCTCGACGGGTCACCGATCGTCTACAACGGAACCGACACCTCCTTGCCGGATCTGCTCATCTGCCGCCCCGAACTCGCCGACGCCGCGCTCGAGGTCGTGCACGCCAGGGACGCGTCGTGAACGCTGCGCTCCCGCGTCGGTCCGGGCCCGTCGGGTGCGCCGGTACACTCGCCGTTCCCCGCAGCCGGGCAGCGTGCGGACGCACCGACCTCGTGACCACGGAGATCCCGTTGACCGACATCCGACCCGGAGGAACGGCCCGGTGAAGGCGGCCCAGGTCCCGCACCTCGACGCGCTTGAGGCCGAGTCCATCCACATCATCCGCGAGGTGGCCGCCGAGTTCGAGCGGCCGGTCATGCTGTTCTCGGGCGGCAAGGACTCGATCGTCATGCTGCGCCTCGCCGAGAAGGCCTTCCACCCCGCGCGCATCCCGTTCCCGGTGATGCACGTGGACACGGGCCACAACTTCGATGAGGTCATCGACTACCGGGACCGCCGCATCGCGGAACTCGGCGTCAACCTGGTGGTCGCATCCGTCCAGGCCGCGATCGATGCCGGGCGCGTGGTCGAGGAGACCGGACCGCGGGCGAGCCGCAACAAGCTGCAGACCGTCGCGCTGCTCGACGGACTCACCGATGGCGGCTTCGACGCCGCGTTCGGGGGCGGTCGCCGGGACGAGGAGAAGGCCCGGGCCAAGGAGCGCATCTACTCGTTCCGCGACGAGTTCGGTCAGTGGGACCCGAAGAACCAGCGCCCGGAACTGTGGAACCTCTACAACGGCCGACACCGCCGGGGCGAGCACATCCGGGTGTTCCCCATCTCGAACTGGACCGAGATGGACGTCTGGCAGTACATCGAGCGCGAGGGCATCGAGATCCCTTCGATCTACTACGCGCACCGCCGCGAGATCGTGCGGCGCGACGGCATGCTCCTCGCGGTCACGCCCTACCTCACCCTCCTGCCCGAGGAGGAGCCCGAGGAACTGCTCGTCCGGTTCCGGACCGTCGGCGATGCGACCTGCACAGGTGCGGTCGAATCGCCCGCGGCCACCGCCGCCGAGGTGATCGTGGAGGTCGCAGCGTCTCGGATCACCGAGCGCGGGGCGACCCGGGCCGACGATCGCATCAGTGAGGCCGGGATGGAGGACCGCAAGCGGGAGGGGTACTTCTAGTGGAGATGCTGCGCTTCGCCACGGCGGGCTCGGTCGACGACGGCAAGTCCACGCTCATCGGTCGGCTCCTGCTCGACAGCAAGCAGATCTTCGAGGACCAGCTCGAGGCCGTCGAACGGACCAGCCGCGAGAAGGGCTTCGACTACACCAACCTGGCCCTGCTCACCGACGGACTGCGGTCCGAGCGCGAGCAGGGCATCACCATCGACGTCGCCTACCGGTACTTCGCGACCCCGCAACGCAAGTTCATCATCGCTGACACGCCCGGCCACGTGCAGTACACGCGCAACATGGTCACCGGGGCCTCGACTGCTGATCTGGCACTCGTGCTCATCGACGCCCGCAAGGGCATCGTCGAGCAGTCGCGTCGTCACGCCGTCATCGCATCGCTCCTGCGGGTCCCGCACCTCGTGCTGTGCGTGAACAAGATGGACCTCGTCGACTGGGACGAACGGGTCTTCGACGACATCTGCGCGGAGTTCACCGAGTTCGCAGCGAAACTCGACATTCCGGACCTCACGTTCATCCCGATCTCGGCCCTGAACGGCGACAACGTCACGACCTACTCCGACCGCATGCCGTGGTACGGCGGCCCGACGTTGCTGTACCACCTCGAGCACCTCTACATCGCGTCCGATCGCAACCTCATCGACCCGCGGTTCCCCGTGCAGTACGTGATCCGTCCGATGTCGGACCGGCACCACGACTACCGCGGGTACGCCGGCCAGATCGCCGGCGGCGTGTTCCGCCCGGGCGACGAGGTCATGGTGCTGCCCTCGGGCCTCACGACCACGATCGCGTCGATCGACACCTTCGACGGACCGATCGACGAGGCCTTCCCGCCGATGTCGGTGACGATGCGGCTGGCCGACGACCTCGACGTGAGTCGGGGCGACATGGTCTGCCGGACCCGCAACGCACCGAGTGCGACCCAGGATCTCGACGCCATGGTGTGCTGGTTCCACGAGCGACCGATGGCGGAGCGGGTGACCTACGGCATCAAGCACACGACGAACAGCGCCCGCTGCCAGGTGCGCGACCTCCAGTACCGCCTGGACATCAACACCCTCTCCCGAGATGACGCGGCCAGCCAGCTGCACATGAACGACATCGGTCGGGTGCAGTTGCGTGTGACGGCGCCGCTGTTCGTCGACGAGTACCGACGTAACCAGACGACGGGTTCGTTCATCCTCATCGACGAGTCCACGAACGAGACCGTCGGTGCCGGGATGATCATCGGCACCGGAGACTGATCCCCCGGATCCGCCCGCGCCGGTGTCTCAGTCCCGACGCCGACCCTCGAGCAGATCGAGCAGTCCAGTGGCGCCGAGCAGGATGAGCGCCACCCAACCGACGAGGTGGACCCGGGTGAAGCCGAGCGGCCACTCGAAGGTCGGCGGTACCGACACCCGCCACTGTCGCCACGCGACGTAGGCACCGGCGACGAGGACGGCCGATGCGGGCACGACCGCGAGGATGATCCGGGCGCGGGGCCACCGGGCGGCGCCGAGGGTGAGGACGGCCGCGAACCCGCCGACCGCGGGGCCCGCGAGCAGCGCGCCCGCACCGCCCACCGCGATCACGGCCGCCACCGTGCGCAGACCGTTCAGCACCACGGCGTCCGTGCCGGGGAGCACGAGCTCGCCGACCCCGTCGTCGACCGCCGTCACCACGACGCGACGGCGCGGGTCGACCACTGCGAGCAGGACGCACGCCGATGCCGCGAGGACGGACAACAGGAGGGCCACGTTGACCCTCCGCTGCGGCGTCCACCGCATCGACACCTCGAACGCCCCGGTGTCCGGCGTGATGAGCCAGCCGTTCGCGTACCCGTCCACCAGCGCGGAGGCACCCAGGTCCCGGCCGGCGACCTCGGCCCGCCACCCGGAGTTCTGGCTCTGCGCGAGCACCAGCCAGAACGGGACCCCTGGCGTGGCCCCCGTGACCCGCACCCGGGTCCGATCGCGGCCCTGGGCGACCACCCGCACCCCGGGTGCCGGGCCGACATCCGGCCCGTCCCGGCGATCACCGGCGACCCGGGCCGCGCGGCCGGGCGCCGGTCGCCGCGCCAGTGCCTCCGACGCGGTGACGAGGGAGCGGAGGTCGAGGCGGTCGAGATCGATCCCGGTCCCGGTCCCGGGCGCCGCCCGAAGGATGTGGGGTCCGGCGGCGAGGTCGATGGTCTCGCACGCGACGACCTGGAGCCCGCCCCGGGTCGTGGCATCGCCCCGGGTCCCGACGAGCGAGATCGAAACCGGCGTGCCATCGATCGCGAGCAGGTCGCGACGACACGGCGTGGTGAGGGTCGTGTCCGGGTCCCCCGGCGCGAGCGTCGGCTGCTCGAGCGCAGGAACGCCGAGCTCGGCGATCGCAGCCGGCATCACGACGTCACCGTTGCCGTAGAAGTCACGGGTCCGCACCTCTCGCACCGCATCGATGGTGAGCCGCACCGACCGGCCCCGCAGGACGCGGTCGAGCGGGATGGAGACCTCGCTCGTCGCGTTCTCGCCGGTCGCGTCCGCGATCGGCGGCACCGCGAGCGGGACATCCGTGCCGTCAACGCGCAGCGTGATCCGCGTCGGCACCGAGTGGCGACCATCGGCCACGACCCGGAGGTCCAACCGATCGATCGCGACGGTCGACGGGCTCACGAACTCGAGCCACTGTCCGGTCGGCGCGACGAAGGGCGTGTTCCACGCGGTCCCCGGATCACCGTCGATCGCGGACGCGGGGCGGAAGCGGACATCTCCGGCGAGGTGCTCGCTGTCCGAGGCCACGACCCGGGGCGACCCGAGGATGCGGTCGACCGTGGAGCCGGGCGCGACCGGGCTGAGACGTGCGGTGCCGCCCGCCGTGAAGGTCCTGGGAGTCGGCAGTGTGAATGCACGGATGAGCGCCGGCTCGACGTCGCCGGTACGTGGCGGCACGGGCGTGTTCCGCTCGCGGGTCATGACGAGCACGAGGTCCCGCTCGGCCGAGGCCGGCCCGGTGGCCGCGAGCAGATCCTCGGGCAGACGCACGACCTCGTCGACCCGGACCGGTGCGGCCCCGGGAGCGTCGCCGGCGAGACCGATCTCGGCGATCCCGACGCCGCTCAGACCCTCGTAGCTGAACCGCGGGCCGGTGTTGTCGGCGAGGACCTCGATCTCGAGGGTGCGGAACCGCCGGCGCGCGAACGTCAGCACCTGACCGGCGTCGGTGCGCGACGAGTCGTCGAGGGCACGCACCACCGGACGGCCGCCGTCGAAGGTCAGGCGCACCGATGTGATCCACCGGTTCCGGGGGCCGGTCACGGGCTGGGTGATCACCACGCGGTCCGTGCGGATCGGACGCACGGCCTCGATGAGGATCCGCTCACCGACCACCGGCGAGAACGCGCCGACCCGCCAGGCGGTCCGGACGTCGCCATCGATCGCCCGGCTCGCCCGGTCCTCGGGTGTGTAGGTCACCGGGTTGCCGTACGCCGTGGCTTGCACCCGCCGCACGCCACGTGCCTCGGTCACGGTCGCCGCAGAGTCCGATGCACCCGGGAACACCTCGAGTCGGGCGTCGGACTCGTCCCGGACGAGCGGCCGCTCCCCGGCCTGCTCGGTCGCACCCATCGTGTCACGCACCGTGCTCCAACGCCGCCCGCGGCGGCGGTTCGTGTCGGTGACCACGATCGTGGCGCCGTCGCGGACCGCGGCCCGGATCTCGGCCGGAGTCATCGACGCGGAGTACCGCACGAGTTGTCGGCCGTCGACGAGGCCGGATGCCGCGGCGTCGATGAGCCCGTCTCCGTCGCCGGCGATGATCACCGTGCCCCGCACGCTCCGGGCCCGGACGATCGCGCCCGGGTCCGTCACCGGGACGACCGCGACCGGCGGCGGATCGCCCTCGTCCGGCGGGAACGCGAGCGCCTGCTCGTCGACCTGCGGGTAGACCGCGGCTCCCGGGATCAGGTCGCCGAACACGCGCGGCGCTTCGAGGCCACCCTGCGGGGCCGAGAAATCCCGCCAGACCTGTCGGGGCCGCACCAGGTTGTAGCGGTCGGTCTGCAGATCGTTGCGCACGAGGATGTCGCCGACCCCGAGGTACCGCATGATCGGGGCGGTGATCTGGGACTCGTAGGTCCCCTCCTGGAGCCTTCGGTCGTACGCGTTCAACAGGTCGGCGGACGGCGCGCTGCCGTAGGGGATCAACTCACGGGCCACGTAGGGGCGGTCCGTGAGGCCCGGGGTGATCGGATCGACGGTGCTACCCCACCGGTAGGAGGCGAAGTCAGATCCCGGGAGTTCGAGGACGCGGCTGGAGCCGTCTCGGGCCGAGACCTCAGCGATCGCGTCGCGCCAGTACCCGGGGACCTCCTCGTCCCGCTGGAGGTTCTTGCCGTAGAAGGTGCCGTTCCAGAGCGCGGGCAGGTTGAACAGCACGAGCGCGCCCACGAGCACGACGGCGACCGCCGGGGCGACACGACGTCCGCGTGCCTCGAACCGCTCGACGAGCGCCGAGACCCCGACGCCCAGGAACACGGCGAGCGACAGGACGACCAGCGGGGTCGCCCGTCCCGTGCTGCGCAGCGCGAGACCGGCCGTGGAGGACTCAGCGAACCCCTTGAGGATCGACCCGAACGGTGAGGGATCGTCGAACGGGTACGCGCCGACTGCCACGGTGGCGCCGGCGAACGCGAGCAGGGCGAAGTACGCCCGGTGCCGCCACCTCATGAATCCGGCGCAGAGCAGTGCCAGCGCCGGCAGCGCGAACGAGGCGACGATGTGCCCCGGGTTCTGCGTGTACGGGAGGGCCGCCTCGATCCACGGTCCGATCTTGTCCTGCCCGTAGAAGAACCAGTACCCGAGGCCACGGATGACCTCGGGCGAGGTGCTCGTGCGGGCCACCGTTCGCACGGTCTCGGTGAAGCGCAGGATGTCGATCCCGTAGTTGCCCTGCGCCCAGAGACCGGCCATCCACCATGTGGACGCGAGCAGCGTGAGCGTGCCGATGCGCGCCACGGTGCCGAGCATGCGCCGGAGGTCGACCTCCCGCGATCCCCAGACCGCGTAGGGCAGCCAGAGCAGCGGGGCGAGTCCTGCGAACACGAGCGAGGTCGCGTTCACCCCGCCGACGACCTGAACCGTGAGGGCGAACAACGCCGGGTAGCGCCAGCCGCCGCGCCGCAGCGCCCGGATGACGAAGGCGAGCATCCAGGGCAGGCCGGCCCACGGGAGGAGGATGACGGAGATGCGGGCCGCGTAGTCCAGCAGGTACGGGCTCAGCATGAACGCCATCGCCCCGACCACCGCGCCGGCCCCGCGCACCCCGAGGGTCCGGAACAGGAACAGGACACCGAGCCCGGCCGCCAGCAGCACCGTGCCGAGCCAGAGCCGCTGGGTCACCCAGTCGGGCAGCCCGAGCGTCTCCATGAGCCAGTAGTACGGGCCCATTGGGAAGAGGTACCCGATGTTCTGATGGGTGACCGTGCCGAGTCCGATGTTCGGGTCCCACATGCTCCAGCCGCGGGCGAGCACCCGGCTCGGGTCGAGCGTGAGGTACGACTTCGTGTCGGCGGCGACCCGCCCGGGATCCGAGCGCACCACCGGCCCGTAGGCCAGGAGCGCGAGGAGTGCGTACCCGAGGGCCCGGACGGCCCGCGTCGACCGTCGGAGGGGCCCGTCGGAGCCACCGCCCATCCCGGCTCGGCCCGCTCCGGCATCGCTGTCGAGCGCCGTCGCCACGGATGGCGACCCTACCCGTGACGGACGGGGGAACCGGGTCAGGTGCTGTCAGTGCGGGTGCGGTGCGCCGCGACGACGTCGGGCGTCCTCGGCGAGCGCCCGCAGTGTGCCCTCGGCCGTCGCCTCCCACGTGTACCGCTCGGCGTGCTGCCGGGCGGCGTCGGACATCCTGGCGCGCAGGTCCGGATCGCGCAGCACCCGTTCGAGCGCATCGGTGACCTCGGCGGGCCCGTCGCCGAGCAGCCCGGTGGTCCCGTCGACGATCGCATCCACGTGACCGGTGATCCGCGTCGCGACGGCGGGCGTGCCACAGGCCGCGGCCTCGGTGATGGTCATTCCCCAGCCCTCACCGCTGCTCACGCTGGCCAGCACCCACGCCCTTCGGTAGAGGTCGACGAGGGCCCGGTCGTCGACTCGGCCGGGGAGGGACAACCACCCTTCGGCGTCGGCCTCGTGGACCTGGGCCTCGAGGTCCTCCCGCCGGTACCCCTCCCCCACGATGACCGCCTCGAGGTCGGGGACGCGCCGGCGCAGTTCGACGAGGATCGGGATGAGCACCTCGAACCGCTTCACCGGCACCAGTCGCCCGACCGCGACCACGAGCGGTCGGGGAGATCGCTCGCCTCCGGGGGTGAAGCGCGGATCGATCCCGGGGGGTACGACCCGAACCATCCGGTCCGCGAACCCGAGGTCGTCGACGAGATCGCGCTTCGAGGACTCCGAGAGGGTGACGATGGGCGTGCGGCGGTAGCACCGCGGCGCGATGCGGGCCTCGAGCAACCGACCCGCCGTGGCCAGCCGGGGCGGGAGGGTCATGTTCCACATCTCGGCGTGAACGTGATGGAACCACGTGACGTGCGGCGTGCGCGACCAGAGCGGCGAGAAGAACGGCATCCCGTTCCAGATCTCCACGAGACCGTCCCGACCACCGTGCCAACCCATCATCTCGGTGAACGCAGCCCTCGGGAAGACCATGTACCGCCCGGCCTTGCGGATGACGCGGTACCCGTCGCGGTGGGAGACCTGCGGGTGACCCGCCGCGAACGACGTCCGCATCGTCACATCGATGCCGGCGGCGGCCCACCGCTCGGCCACGTTCGCTGCGTGGACCTCAGAGCCCCCGGCCTCGGGATCGTCGAGGTCCCGCCACGCCAGCATGCTCACGCGCTCGAGCCCGGCCGAGGCGGCGAGTTCGCGCAGCCGGGCGACGGCGTCCCCGTTGCTCGACGTGCTCATGGGTCCCCTCGTAGCGGTGGTGCGACTCGGCGCAGGGTGCGGACCGGCGCGTCGGCGTCGCCGGGCGCCCCGGTCCGAGGGGCGCGGACTTGTAGTGTACGGCCGCCCCCGGGGCGCCTTCGGCAGCGTCGGGACCGGATGGATGGGCGCGCACCGGCTCGGCGCGCACCGGGACGACGAGGAGTGCGACGGACCGTGCAGCTCACCGGCGAACGCCCGATGGAGGGCCAGACCCCCGACTCGCTGCTCGCGCTCCACGAGGCCGGCTACCGCGAGGTGGCGGCCCGGATCCGTCCGGGCCTCGTGCTCGACGTCGGCTGCGGCGTCGGCGACGAGAGCGTGACGCTCGCCGGCGAGGGCCGACGGCTCATCGGGATCGACTACTCCGCTGACACGGCGATGCAGGCGGCCCGGGCCTGGGGGCGCACGGGTCCCCGCGGCCACCGCATCGACACCGCGTGCATGGATGGCGGGCGCCTCGGGTTCGCGGACGGGGCCTTCGACACCGTCTGCTCCTCGCACATCATCGAGCACTTCCACGACCCCGAGCGCCACGTGGCCGAGATCGCCCGGGTGTGCGCCGACGCCGGTACCGCCTTCGTGCTCACTCCGAACCGGCCGGCCGACTTCGAGAACCCGTTCCACGTGTACCTGTTCGAGGCGGACCAGCTCGCGTCGATGCTCCGCCTCTTCTTCGAGGAGGTCGAGGTCCTCGGGCTCGAGGGAGACGAGGTGTTCCGTCACGACTTCGCCACCCGGCGGGCCAGCGGCGAACGCCTGCTGCGCTACGACGTGCTCAACCTGCGCCGGCGGATGCCGTATCGGACCTACCTCTGGGCCTACGAGCGGCTGCTCCCCGTGGTCTACCGCCTGCTCGGAACGTCGGTGAGCGGGGTCGGCTCAGGGATCGACCACACGCACCTCGCGATCTCGGACACGATCGACGACGGCACACCGGTGCTGTTCGCGATCGCTCGACGTCCCCGCCGATGACGGTACCGGTCGGCACGCCGCAGGCCCCGACGGCGCGTCGCGGCCGCGTCGGCTGGCTCCTCGTCGTCCTCGCCCTCGCCATCGCGATCGCGCTCCCACTGCGCGGGCTCATGCGGGCACAGGGACCACCGATGGAGGAAGGCTTCATGCTCGCCTTCCCCGAGTTCGTCCTCGACGGCCTCGTGCCGAACCGCGACTTCCTCCACCTCTACGGGCCCGGCAGCCTCTGGGCGCTCGCGGGGACGTTCCGGGTGTTCGGCGTCTCCCTCGCTGCGGAGCGGTGGTTCGGCCTGCTCCAGCAGATCGGGATCATCGCGTCGATCGTGCTGCTCGCCCGCTCCTGGGGTCGCACGATCGCGCTCACCTGTGGGCTCGTCTGCCTCGTGGTCATCGTGCCCCCGATCGGACTCACCGCCCTCGCCTGGGATGGAGGCGTGGCACTCGCCGGCCTCGGCCTCGTCTGCGTGCTCGAGGGTCGCCGGCGCACTCGCCCGACGCCCGACGGCGGCGGTCCGTCCGTCGGCTGGATCCTCGCCGGCGGGATCCTGCTCGGCCTCGCGCTCACGTTCCGGCTCGACCTCGTCGTCGCGGCGACCCTCGGCGGGGCCACCGCCGTGTGGGGCCTCGGCGCCCGGGCCAACCGTCGACTCGCCCTCGGAGCGGCGATCGGCGTCTCGCCGTACCTGATCCACCTCGCGTCGGCCGGGCCGACCACGGTGTTCCGAGGGATGGTCCTCGACCCGGTCGTTGCCCTGCGCGGCGGGCGCCGACTCCCGGTGCCACCGCCGTGGGACCACCTCGACTCGGTCCTCCAACGCGTCGGCGTCGAAGCGCTCCCCCGCTGGCCCTCGGTGCTGTCCACCCCGGCCCAGCTCGCGCTCTGGTTCTGGTTGCTGATCGCGACGGTGCTCCTGCTCCTCGGCGTGGGCGCGTGGGCCGTCCGGCGCGAACCGCACCGGTTCGAGGCCCGTGTGCTCATCGCGGTCGGTGCGCTGAGTCTCGGCCTGCTGCCCCAGGCCGTCCAACGCGTCGACTCCGCGCACCTCGCATGGGTGTCCTGCGTGCCGGTCGCGTTCCTCCCGGTCGCCATCGTGGAACTGCTGCGGATCCTGCGGCCGTCGATGCGTCCGGGGGCACGAGCTGCGATCGCAGCCACCGCGGCGGCGACGCTGATCCTCGTCGTGCTGCCGCACTTCACCGCGCGCATCTACTACGACTACACCGCGCAGTCCTTCGGGTACCGGCGCACCGCGGTCCAGATCCGCCACGACGGCCGACTCTTCTACTACGGGCGGGCTGAGGTGCAGGGTGCGGCGGAAGCACTGCTCGCCCGGATCGACGAACTCACCGCACCCGGCGACCGTCTCTTCGTGGGGACCTCCGACCTCCGGCGCACGCCCTACTCGGACGCGTACCTCTACTACATGCTCCCCGAACTGCGACCGGCGACGTACTTCGTCGAGATGGACCCGGGCATGGCGAACCGTGAGGGTTCCCGGATGCCCGACGACCTCGCCTCGGCCGACGTGGTGGTCCTGTCGTCGATCTGGCGGGACTGGTCCGAACCGAACGACTCGCGTCAGTACGGCTCGCTCGAGTCGAGCCGGGTCCTCGCGGCGCGCTTCTGCCAGGTGGGCTCGTTCGGCGACGGCATCTACGACCTCTACACGCCGCGTCCTGCGACCGGTTGCCCGGCAGGAACGACGGTCCCCGACCCTCCCGGGCTCTGAGCGGTCCTCAGGTCCGGGCCGACGATGGCCGCCGGAACCGGTCGCGCAGGCCCCACCAGGACACGAGCGCCATCTCCTCGGTCATCACCGCGAGCGACATCTTCGAGGCGCCGCGCACCCGATCCGTGAACGCGATGGGCACCTCCACGATGCGACCGCCGGCCCGGGCGACCCGGTAGGCGGTCTCGATCTGGAACCCGTACCCCTTGGACCGGGTGGTCGCGTAGTCGATGCGGTGCAGCGTCGCGGCCGGGTAGGCGCGGTAACCGGCCGTTGCATCACGCACACCGGTGCGCAGCATGAACCCGGTGTACCCGTTGCCGTACTTCGAGAGCGCCCTCCGGTGCCACGGCCAGTGCGGGATCGATCCGCCCGGCACGTAGCGGGATCCGATCGCGAGATCGGCACCGTCGTCGACGGCCGCCATGAGCTCGGGCAGGACCGTCGGATCGTGCGAGAGGTCGGCGTCGATCTGGACCAGCACGTCGTACCCGCGGGCGAGCCCGATGGTGAATGCCGCACGGTACGCGTTGCCCAGACCCGCCTTCGTCGGGCGACGCAGGACCTCGACCCGTCCGAGCTCAGCGCCCACCCGGTCGGCGAGGTCCGCCGTACCGTCGGGACTGTTGTCGTCAACCACGAGGATGTCGGCGTCCGGCATCGCGGCACGGGTCCGTCGCAGGAACTCCTCGATGTTGAGGGCCTCCTGGAAGGTCGGCGTGATGATGAGGACGCCGGGCATCAGGTTCCCTGGCGTCGGCGGGCCGCGTCGTCGATGGCGGCCCGGGGCAGGACCGGCGCGTCGCGGCCGGTCCCGGCGCTCCGCTCGGAGGGGCCCGCCTCCTCGTGGTACTCCTCCTCGACGTTCACCGACCACACGTCGTGGTGCTCGCCGAAGATGTTCTCGACCGAGAGCATCGCCGTGTACATCGAGTGGTCGGCGTTGTTGTACCGGTGCATCCCGTTGCGTCCGACCGGCATCACGTTGGGTGTGTTCGCCTCCAGCCACCCCCGCAGCACATCGACGTTCGCCCTGTAGTGCTCGTCGTAGACCGGGTACGCCTTCGGCATGCGCACGACGTAGCCCGACTCGACCTTCGACGCATCGGCGAGGCCGAGTTGCTGCAACTCGCGCTTGCCCTGCTCGATGAGCTCCTCATCCGGCTTCGTCCACATCGCGTCGCCCTCGTTGACGAAGAACTCCAGGCCGAGGCAGGTGCGCCCCTCCTTCACGAGGTACGGCGACCACGAGCCGAAGTTCTGGACACGCCCGACCTTCACGCCCGGGTCGTGGATGTAGATCCAGTTGTCGGGGAACGAGTACTCCAGTGGCACCACCAGCGCGACGGTCATGAAGTCGCGGTAGGTCAGTCCGTCCGCCGCGGCGATGACCTCGGCGGGCGGCGGCGGATCCATCGCCTTGAGCAGCGCGCCCATCGGCATCGTGGAGATGACCTCGGTGCACGGGCGGGTGGTCTCGACGCCGTCGGTCACCGAGGTGACCTCGGTGGCTCGACCGTTCTCGTGCTTGATCCGCACGACCCGGGAGCGGAACGTCAGCTCGCACCCGGCCGCCGTCACGAGCTCGGCGCAACGCTCCCACATCTGCCCGGGCCCGTACTTCGGGTAGTTGAACTCCTCGATGAGGCTCGTGATGACCTTGTCCTTCGACCGCCGGCGCCCGAAGGTTCGGGCCCGGATCGGCTCCCAGACCGCCGACCACAGGGACATGCCCTTGATGCGCTGGGCCCCCCAGTCCGCGGAGAGTTCGGAGGCCGGCACCCCCCAGACCTTCTCGTTGTAGGTCTTGAAGAAGTGCTGGTAGAGGCGCCAGCCGTAGTTGGCGGCGATGTAGCCCTCGAGCGAGGACTGGTCCTTCGGCGGGCGCACGCGCACCCACAGGTAGGAGAGCACGCAGCGCACCGCCTCGATGAAGCCGAGGTTCGTGAGCGCGTTCATCGGCTTGATCGGGTAGTCGTAGAGCTTGCCCCGGTAGAAGATGCGGCTCATGCGGGGCCGACGGAGGAACTCCTCCTCGCCGAGGATCTCGAACCAGAGATCGTCGACCGGCTTGACCTTGGTGAAGAACCGGTGACCTCCGATGTCGAACCGCCATCCGTCGGCGACCACCGTCCGGCTGATGCCGCCCACGACGCGGTCGGACTCGAGGATCTCTGAGGTCACCCCACGCTTCGTGAGCTGGTACGCGGCGGTGAGACCGGCCGGACCGGCACCGATGATGACGACGCGGTGGTCGGATGACTGCGTGGCTTCGGGCATCGGTTCCTCGGGCGCAGGGACGGGGTGGGACGCCGCAGGTTACCCGTCGGCCCCGCCGGGACCCCGGTACGGGGCCCATGGTCGACACCGCGTCGCCCGGACCTCACCGCGTGGTCAGGGTACGAGTCGACCCTGGAGGGCCAGGTAGGTCGCGCCCAGCAGTCCCGCACCCGATACGGCGAGGACCGCCGGGTACAGGTCCCGAGGACGCGCGGTCAGCACTCCCGCTCCGATGATGACCGGGAAGGTCGCGACCGCGTACCGCTCGAACGAGTCGAGGTTCGGCGCGGAGAGCGCGACGGCCACGCTGAGCGCTGCCCAGACCCAGTACGAAACGGGCACGCGGCGGGCCGCTGCGACGACGCACGCGATCACCACGACCGCCCACGCGAGGTGCAGTCCGGACCCGAGGCGGTCGCCCGACGCGAGGTTCGACGCCGCCATCCGGAGCGCGGTCCACGGAGCGACGAAGCCACCCCGCAGTCGGGAAGACGACTGGATCTGCAGCGGCGTGAGGAACCCGCGGCCGGACGCGGCACTCCACCACAGGAACGAACCGATGCCCGCGACCGGCGCGAGCACCGCGAGCACCGGGGCGGCCACGCCGCCGAGCCGCCGAGCCGCCGACGGCGTCGCCCGCCACGCGGCGAGCGCCTCGATCGCGATCGGGACGGCGAGGAGTACACCGGTCGGTCGGGTGAGTGCGGCTCCGAACGCGGCGGCGGCCGCCCACCACCACCGCCGGGCGCGGGCCGCCATGAAGACGAGGACGGCGAGCAGGGCGAAGACCGCTTCGGCGTACCCGAGGACGAGGCAGAGCGCGGACGGAGCGAGGAGGGCGAGCCAGATCGTGCGCCGGGCCAGCTCACGGTCCTCGGTCTCGACCACGACGAGTCGGTGCAACGCGCCGGCGTACACGAGCGCAGCGAGGTTCACGACGACGATGATCACGGGTCCGACCCGTCCGCCGAGCGGCCAGGCGAGGGCGCGTGCGAGCAGGGGCATGCCCGGGAAGAACCGCAGACCGGCATCGGCCACCGCGTCGTACCCGCCCTGCGCGATGTCCCGGTAGAAGGCTGCGTCCCACGCGAACAGGCCCTGACGCAACGGGATCGGACGCAGCCCCGTGCGGAGCTGCTCCCCGAGATCGCGCGCGATCGCGAGCGCGACGAGCACCACGGCACGGGACACGATCCAGGGAGCGAGCGCCGGCCCGAGGTCCTCGCGTGCGAACCGACGCCACCCGGTCACGGCGCGTACCGATCGAGTCCCATGTGCTCGAAGACCCCGGGATCGACCTTCACGACGATCCGGCGATTGCCGCGCAGACGGGCGAGTTCGGTGATGACCCGCTCGCACTGCAGCCCATAGGTCCGGTATCCGCCCGACCAGACGAGCCAGACCGTGCGATCGCCCGCTCGTCGCTCGAGCTCCCGAGCGAACCGTTCGGGGTCAGCCCGACGGTTGCGTTCGGCGTAGTCCGTCCAATCGATACGGTCGGGCGGGGTGAAGCCCGGGTAGGCGAACTGCCGCAGCCTGAGGGATTCGGGCACCAGACGGGACACGTCGGGGGCCACCTGGTCGGGACAGTAGGCAACCACGTCACCGGACACGGCACGACGCCGGAGCGCCGCTGCGACCTCGGTGGCCTGGGTGCGAGGCGTGAGCGCGTTGCGGACACCGGAGACCAGACCGAGCGCGACGACGAGGGCGAGGACCACGGCCCGCACCCGCAGGTCCCGGAAGCACATGAGTCCGATCGCGACCGCGAGGATGTACAGCGGGAAGCACATCGCCGCGTACCGGGTCTGGAACGCAGTGCCCGAGACGTAGGCGAGTCCGAGTCCGAGTCCGAGCGCTGCCGTGCCGATCCCCCACTCCCACCTCACTCCGGGAACGGTCGCGAGATCGACCTCGATGTGGCGACCATCGCGTGGACGGCCGACCAGTCCGAGCAGCGCGAGGAGGAACAGTACGGGTGCCAATGGCCAACCCTCGGCGAACGACGAACCTCCGAAGTCGAGGACGGTGAAGGCGAACGCGATCGTCGGGGCCAGCGCCGCGCCCCAGGGCGTACCCGTGTGGGCGCTCTGGTAGAGGAAGGTCGGCAACCACGGGATGAAGCAGAGCCCACCCACGACGAAGGCCAGGAGGATCCGACGCGCCGCGCGGCGCTCATCCGGTTCGCCGCCCGTCGGCGCGCGCCACGCGCGCCAGGCCAGGATCGCTCCGACGACCACGAGCAGGTAGAGGCACCAGTAGTTGGTGTACAGCAGGGCCGCGACCACCGCGCCGACCGCGAGCAGTCGACCGACGCTCGGTCGATCGAGCGCCCGCCGCAACACGATGGAACCGACCAGCACCAGGTCGATGACGAGGATGTACATCCGGTTCTCGCTCGAGTACCGGATCGCGTACGGCGACGCGGCCACGAGCAGCAGCGCGATCAGACCCACTCGGTGCGCCCGGGCGCTCTCCGGTCCCCCGATCCGTCGCCCCGCCACGTACGCCAACGGCAGCGCGAGCACCCCGAGCAGTGCGGGGAGCGCACGCACGGCCGCGTCGCTCTCCCCGAACGCCCGCATCCACAGGTGCAACAGGACGTAGTACAGCGGCGGCGCGCCGTCGACCCTCAGCGCAGCCGGTATCTCGCCGAGGGGCAGTCGCGCGATGTTCACCGTGAGCGCCTCGTCGAGCCACAGGTCGGACCGGACCGCGACCCGCAGCACGACCCCCACGACGACCACGGCGACGATGGCCCCGAGCGCCAACCCCCGACGCACGGCGGGACGCGGGCCGCTGACGGCGGACGGGGGGAGGTCGGTCCGGCTCATGCGGCGGCGAGCCTACCGAGCACCCCACCGGGACCGGGGCGCACCGTGCGGGGCGCACGGCGGGCCGTGCGCGTGGTGGAATGCGGCCCATGACCGCTGACCTCGTCATCCGTGGTGGCCTCCTCGTCGACGGCACCGGCGCGCCCGGCCGGATCGCCGACCTCACGGTGACCGACGGCGTCGTGAGTGACATCGGCACGGGACTCCGGGCCCGGCGGGAACTCGATGCCGGTGGACTCGTGGTCGCGCCCGGGTTCATCGACATCCACACGCACTACGACGCGCAGGTCTTCTGGGATCCGGCGCTCACCCCCTCGAGCCACCACGGCGTGACGAGTGTGATCGCGGGGAACTGCGGATTCTCGATCGCGCCGTGTCGACCCGAGCACCGCGGCCTGCTCGGGCGCACGCTCCAGCACGTCGAGGACATGGACCTCGCCACGCTCGAGGCCGGCATCCCCTGGGACTTCGAGACGTTCCCCGAGTACCTCGACTCGGTCGAGCGGCGGGGCGCGGTCCTGAACTTCGGCTGCTACGTCGGCCACACCGCCGTGCGCATCGCGGTGATGGGCGAGGCGGGGTACGAGCGGGAGGTGCCCACCGACGACGAGCTGCGCGCCATGCAGGGCATGATCGATGACGCGCTGGTGGCCGGCGCCATGGGTTTCGCATCGTCGTCCTCGGCGACCCACTCCGGCGACGGCGGTCGACCCATCCCGTCCCGCCTCGCGTCGCTGGCCGAGGTGGAGTCCCTCCTCGCACCGCTGCACGATCGGGCCAAGGGGGTCGTCGCCCTGCTGCCGGGCGAGCGCATCAAGCACGGTGACCTCTACGGACTCCAGCGTCGGATCGGCCGACCGCTCACATGGACGGCCCTGCTCACCGTGAAGGGTTTCCCCTACCACGAAGGCATCATCGCCGACAACGATGCGGCCCGGGCCGAGGGGGGCGAGGTCTGGCCGCAGATCTCCGTGCGTCCACTCGTCTTCCAGATGAACCTGCGCGAGCCGTTCACCTTCAACATGGCGCCGGCGTTCCGGGACCTCATGGGCTCGTCCGACGCCGAGCGTCTCGACCGCTACGCCGACCCCGAGTGGCGTCGGGTCGCCCTCGACGACGTCACGAACCGAACGGCGATCCGCCTGAAGTGGGACTCGCTCAGCGTGGCCGAGAGTCCGAACCACCCCGAGACCGCGGGGCGGGCCGTCGTCGACCTCGCCGCCGAACGGGGCTGCTCCCCCCTCGACGCGATGCTCGACCTGTCGATCGACGACCACCTCGAGACCCGCTTCAACTCCGTGCTCGCCAACGACGACCCCGAGGCCATCACGTGGCTGTTGGGGCGCGAGGGGGTCCTGCTGGGCCTCATGGACTCCGGCGCACACGTCAGCCAACTCTGCGACGCGTGCATGCCGACCGATCTCCTCGGCACCTGGGTCCGCGAACGCGGCGTCATCTCGCTCGAGCGGGCGATCGAGAAACTGACCGCCGAGCCGGCCCGGGTCTTCGGACTCGACGGCCCGGGCGGGCGCGGGGTGCTCCGCGAGGGCATGGCCGCCGATGTCACCGTCTTCGATCCGGCGACCGTCGGGCCCGGTCCGCTCCGCCGGATCCGCGACTTCCCCGCCGACGGCGAGCGGCTCACGGCCGACGCCCCGACCGGCATGGTCCACTCGCTCGTCAACGGCACGCCGATCCGGCTCGACGGCGAGCCGGTTGCCGAGGCCGGCGCGGCGCGTCCCGGCCGACTCCTACGGGCCTGACGCGTCGGCCGAGACCTCGGCCGTCGCCGTCGTCCGGCGCCACGGGATCGCGGCGAGCGCGACGGCGGCGAGGACGACGATGCTCGGCTCGGCGGGGGCCCGGAACCGGACCTGCCCGTACGAGAGCAGCGCGGCGGCGGTGACGACCACGGCCGGGACGAGCAGCGGCCAGAGCCAACGCCGTCGTCGCCACAGGACCACGGAGCCGACGACCGCACCGGCGAGGAGCGGGTAGTAGACGACCGAGCCGAGGACCGTGACCCACGACGGTCGACCCTCCCGCTCGTTCCACTCGACCATGTCGCCCGGTCGGAACAGCCCCCAGTCGCGCCCGATCCGGGCGGCCACGACCACGGGCACCCGCCCGGCGTGGTCCCGCATGTACTCGATCGCGCGCTCGCGGTACTCGGCGGCGACCACGGACTGGTCACCGCGCGGGGGGTCCGGCAGGCAGGGCGGCCCGGTGATGCTCGTCAGACCGATGCCCGGACCCCGATACATCGGATCGCAGTTCGAGGCGACCATGGCGAGTCCGTCGTTCGTGGACAGCAGCACGGTGCGGTCGAACCGGGAAGCGTTGTACACGAACCACGGCGCGAGCACCACGAGGACCCCGAGGGCCATGGCCGCCGCACCGACGAGCCGTGCCCGCAGCGCTCCGGCGCGCGGTCTCACGACCACCCCGGCCGCGACGAGCGGGGCCAGGAGCACGAGTTCCGCCCGGCCGAGCGCAGCGGCTCCCCCGAGGAGTCCCGCGATGAGCCACCGCCACCATCGTGTCGGATCACGCATCGCGTCGTACGACGCGAGCAGGGTGGCGACGACGAACACGCCCGTGAACGATTCGCTCATGATGAGACCGTCGTTCACCCAGAGGAACGGGTAGAGCGCAGCGATCCCGCCGGCGAGGAGGCCTGCGGCTTCACCGGCGACCCGCCGGGCCAGCAGCGCCGTGAGCGCCACCACGCCGAGACCCGCGAGAGCGCTCGCCCAGCGCATCGGCAGTTGGGAGTCCCAGACCACGGCGACCGGGGCCAGCACCAGGACCGTGAGCGGCGGGTGGTCGGCGGCCGGGACGAGCTCCTGACTGCGTCCGGGCAGCAGGTTGAACGGATCCACGAAGCCGCGACCCTGCGCAACAGTGCGCGCCTCGAGCTCGTAGAACGCCGCATCGTAGAAGCGGGTGCGGTTGAACCCGTCGGCCACGCCGAGCACGTACGCGACCCGGACCCCGGCCGCGAGGACGAGGATCAGGCCGAGGACGGACCAGAACCGCCGGTTCGCGCTGCGCCGCACGGTCGCGGACGTTAGCGCCCGAGGTCCCGCCCACCGGGTCGATCCCGGGGACCTAGGCTCACGCGCCGAACCCAGGAGGATCCGTGACCGATCTCGTCATCACCGGCGGTCTGCTCGTCGACGGCACTGGTGCCGCACCGCGACGCGCCGACGTCGCGGTCGCCGATGGGATCGTCACCGAGGTCGCGCCCGCCGGCACCCTCGCCGGCACCCTCGCCGGGGAGACCCTCGACGCGGACGGTCTCATCGTGACCCCCGGATTCGTCGACGTGCACACCCACTACGACGGGCAGGTCACCTGGGACCCGCTGCTGTCACCCTCGTCGTGGCACGGCGTGACCACGGTCGTCATGGGCAACTGCGGAGTCGGGTTCGCCCCTGCGGCGCCGGACCGGCACGAGTGGCTCATCCAACTCATGGAGGGTGTCGAGGACATCCCGGGAGCCGCGCTCAGCGAGGGCATCCGCTGGGAGTGGGAGTCCTTCCCCGAGTACCTGGACGCAGTGGACCGGGCCCCCAAGGTCCTCGACGTCGGCACCCAGATCCCCCACGGCGCGGTGCGCGCGTACGTCATGGGTGAACGCGGTGCCCGCAACGAGCCGGCGACCGCCGCCGACATCGACCGCATGGCGGCCATCGTCCGCGAGGCGATCGCGGCGGGCGCGCTCGGGTTCTCGACGTCCCGAACCATCGCCCACATGGCGATCGACGGCGAGCCGGTCCCCGGCACGTTCGCGGCCGAGGACGAACTCTTCGGCCTCGGTCGTGCGCTCACCGAGGCCGGGGGCGGCATCTTCGAGCTCGCGCCCGCCGGCGCCCTCGGCGAGGACCTCGCAGCCCCCGAGCGCGAGATGGACTGGATGCGGCGTCTCGGTGCGGCCTGCGGTCGCCCGATCTCCTTCGCCATGACCCAGAACGACCACGACCCAGGCGCGTACCGCCGAATGCTCGACCTCGCGACGGACGCGGCTCGGGCCGGTGCGGCCGTGCACCCGCAGGTGGCGGGTCGGCCCGTGAACCTCCTGCTCGGACTGCAGACCTTCCATCCGTTCGCCTACTGCCCGTCCTGGGGTCCGATCGGCATCCTCCCGCTCGCGGAGCGGGTCGTCCGGATGCGGGACCCGGAGGTGCGCCGGGTGCTCGTGGCCGAGGCCCGCGAGCCCGACGAGGTCATGCGCCAGTTCCTCGACCCGGCCCGGGCCTTCCCGCTCACCGATCCGCCCGACTACGAGCCGCCGAGTTCAGCATCGATCGCGGCGATCGCGGCGAGGGCCGGACGCGAACCGATGGACGTGTTCTACGACGCGGTGATCGCCGACGAGGGCCGGGCGTTCGTGATGCGCCCATTGCTCAACTTCACCGAGGGCAACCTCGACGCCGTGCGCGAGATGCTCATGCACCCGACCACCACCTGGGGGCTGGGTGACGGCGGCGCACACGCGGGTACGACCTGCGACGCGTCGACCCCGACCACGATGCTGACGCACTGGGGCCGCGACCGGGCCGACGGGATCCCGCTCGAGATCGTGGTCGCGAAGATGACCTCGCGCACCGCGGCGCTCTACGGCCTCGGCGACCGAGGGCGGGTCGCGCCCGGCCTCCGGGCCGACCTCAACGTCATCGACCATGACCACCTCCGGCTGCACGCGCCGGTCATGGTCCACGACCTGCCCGCCGAGGCCCGGCGGTTCGTCCAGCGGGCGTCCGGGTACGTCGCCACCCTCGTGCGGGGGCGGGTGACCATGCGCGAGGGCGTCGAGACCGGCGAGCGGCCCGGGGCGCTGATCCGCGGGGCCCGGTGACCCACGCGCCGGTTCGCCCGTCCGACCACCGATCGGTGACGATGTCCGCATGAGCACCGGACTCGTCATCGTCGACCACGGATCGCGGCGGGCCGAGTCGAACACGCTCCTCGAAGCCTTCGCCGCCGACTTCGCCTCCCGCAGCGCCTACGAGATCGTCGAGGCGGCCCACATGGAACTCGCCGAGCCGACGATCGGCGAGGCCTTCGACCGGTGCGTCGCCCGTGGCGCCACCGCCGTCGTCGTCTGCCCGTTCTTCCTCCTGCCCGGGAACCACTGGCGTCGCGACATCCCGGAACTCACCGCAGAGGCCGCCGCCCGACACCCGGGCGTCGAGTGGCTCGTCACCGCGCCCATCGGGCTCCACCCCCTCATGGGCGACGTGCTCGCCGCGACGGTCGAGGGGTGCCTCGCCGCCGCCGAGGGGGACGGCGAGCGGTGCCGGGCCTGCGGGGCCGACGCGGCCGCCGCGTGCGTCTGGCGCTGATCCGGATCGTGCAGGCCCGCACGGGCCGCCGGATCAGACGATCTTCTCGCCGTCCTTGACGATGGAGATGGCCTGGGTCGGGCACCCCTGCGCCGCGAGGATGATCTTGTCCTCGGGCGCACCGTCGAGGCTCGTCACGATGGCCACGCCCTCGTCGTCGAGGTCGAACACACCCGGCGCCCAGAACGAGCAGTTGCCGGACCCCATGCAGACCTCGCGGTCGATCGTGATCTCGAGTGCCATGGTCGCCTCCGCGTCAGTCCGGATCGTTCGGGTGCAGCCGAGGCTAGCCCGCGCTCGCGCGGAAGAAGCCGAGCACACGGTCGTGCAGCCGACCGTTCGTGCTGATCGCGTTCCCGCCCGCGGGCGTCGCGGTGCCGGCGTGGTCGGTGAACCGTCCGCCCGCCTCCTCGACGATCGGCTGGATCGCCGCGAGGTCCCAGAGGTTCACGATCGGTTCGAGCGCGATGTCCGCGGTGCCCTCGGCGACGAGCATGTGCTGCCAGAAGTCGCCGAAGCCCCGGGTGCGCCACACGGACGCCACGAGCGCCCGGAACGGCTCGCCGATGCCGAACATCTCCCAGAGCGGCAGTTCGCCGTAGCAGAGCTGGGCCTCCGAGAGGTCGTCGACGTCGGAGACGTGGATCGGGCGCCCGTCCGCGAATGCGCCCTCACCGCGCGCCGCCCACCACCGTCGGGGCATCGCCGGGGCCGACACCACCCCGACCTCGCATCGGCCGTCCCGCTCGAGACCGATCAGGGTGGCCCACACCGGGATGCCGCGCAGGTAGTTGGCGGTGCCGTCGATCGGATCGATGATCCACCGCCGGCCGGACTGCCCCACGGCGCCGAACTCCTCCCCCACGATCGCGTCGTCGGGGAAGCGGTCGAGGATCGCGGCGCGGATGACCTGCTCGGCGGCACGATCGGCATCGGTGACGTGCGTGGTATCGCGCTTGCGCTCGACCGCGAGGTCCTCGGCGCGGAACCGGCCCAGGGTGAGAGCGTCCGCGAGGTCCGCGAGTTCGAGCGCGAAGGCGAGATCGGCGTCCATCGAAGGGTCGGGCTCAGCCCGGCATGACCTCGAGGACGGTGGCCGAGCCCATGCCGCCCGCCGCGCACATGCTCGCGACCCCGAGGCCCCCGCCTCGTCGCCGCAGCTCGTGGACGAGGGTGATGACCATCCGGGCACCGGTGCAGGCGATCGGGTGCCCGAGGCTGCACCCCGAACCGTTCACGTTGACGATCGCGTGGTCGAGGCCGAGAAGGCGCGTGCTGGCGACCGCCATCGACGCGAACGCCTCGTTGATCTCGACGAGGTCGAGATCGCCGATCGAGAGGCCCGCGCGCTCCAGCGCCTTCGGCACCGCGTACACCGGTCCGAGGCCGGTGTCGCGTGGCGCGAGCGCTGCGCTGGCCCAGGATCGGATGACCGCCAAGGGCTCGAGACCGTGTGCCGCGGCGTACTCCGAGTCGACGATCATGAGCGCCGCCGCCGCGTCGTTGAGGCCCGACGAGTTGCCCGCGGTGATGCTGAACCCCTCGATCTCGGGGTGGATCGGCTTGAGCGAGGCGAGCTTGTCGAGCGTGGTCTCCCGGCGCGGGTGCTCGTCCACCGAGAACGTGACCGTCGTCCCGTCGCGCCGGGTCACCTCCATCGGGACGATCTCCTCCTCGAAGCGTCCCTCGTCGATGGCCCGTACGGCACGCATGTGGGAGTGGAACGCCCACTCGTCCATCTGCTCCCGGCTCACGTCGGCGCGCTGTGCGGTGTTCCAACCCACCGTGATCGACATGTCGAAGGCCGGGGCGTCGGGGGTCTCGCGGTGACTCGCCGACATCCACGGCCCCATCTCGTCCCCGGGCAGGATCCGCTTCATCGACCCCGGGGTCGTCGAGATCGACTCCGTGCCCGCCGCGATGACGACCCGGTCCATCCCGGCCCGGATGCTCGCCGCGGCGCCCTGCACGGCTGCCATCCCGGAGGCGCAGTGACGGTTGAGCGCAACACCCGGGACGTTGAGCATGTCGAGTTCGACGGCCGCGTACCGGGCGAGGTCGCCGCCACCCTGGAGGCTCTCGCCCATCTGGAGATCGTCCACCTCCTCCACCGGGATCCCGGCCCGCTCGACGAGTCCGCCGATCGCGTGGACGGCGAGGTCCGCGGCGGACAGGTCGACGAGGGTGCCCCGGCGGGAGGTGCCGATGGCGGTGCGGGCGGTCGAGACGATGACGGCGTCACCCATGGCGTGCGTCAGCCTTTCGGGAGGGGTCCGGGGCCCGGATCCGGGCCGGCCGGATCGTACCTCCCGCCCCGCAGAGGTCCGTCAGTCCGGGTCGAGGAGCACGGCGTCGGTGTGCCCCGCGCGGATCTCGGACGCGAGACCCACGGCGTCGCGGACGTCGACGGCGAGGCGCGTGCAGAACCGACCGGCGAGATCCGGACCGTGCGCATCGCTGGCCGCGACCCGCGGTCGGGGAACGACCTCGAGCGCCGCGGCGGTGAGGGCGTGTTCCTCGGCGACGGTCTGGGTGCTCGCCGCCTCGATCGCGTGCACGGCGGCCCACTGCGGCCACGCTGCGACCTCCGCCGGAGCGGGTGCGACCCGACCAGCCCGCTGCGCACGTGCGCCCGCCACTCGGCGGACCGGGTGCGGGAGGACGAGGGCGGTTCCGCTGCGTTCCGTCTCCTCGACCAGTTGGGCCAACGTGTACCCGAGCCACAGCGGGCGCTCGAGCGGACCGAACACGAGCACGTGGCCGACGTCGGTCGAGAGTTCGACGCCCGGGATGAGCGGGAAGCCGAGCGTGCGGCTCGCGTCGGCGAGCTCGTCATCCGGCCACCGCACGTCGTGCTCGGTGATGCAGAGCGCATCCAGACCCCGGCGGCGAGCGCTCGCGACCAGTTCCTCCAGGGTGGTCCGGGAGCAGTTCGAACGCGGCGCGGTGTGGGCGTGGAGGTCGATCAGCACGGTCACGCCTCAGTCGACGCGTCGGGCTCGGATGCGATGCTCCGGTGCATCCGCGTTGAGGCACCGACCCGATTCGAGGTCGAACTCCCAACCGTGCACCTTGCAGTGCAGCACGTGGCCGTCCCGGAGCGTGCCGAACCGGGCGAGGTCGGCCCGCAGGTGCGGGCAGCGCCGCTGGACCTCGTACGCGCCGCACCGGAACGTCTCCTCCGCCGCGGTGCGGGATGCGTAGAACCCCTCGCAGAAGGCCATGCGCTCGACCGACAGGCACTTGAAGAACGTGTAGATGTACTCGTTGTACGGCCCGTTCCGGTGCGCCGCGAACCGACACGACAGGAAGATCTCGTTCACCCAGTCCTCGGCATGCTCGACGACGCACCACTCGACGAGGGCCCGGTCCATGGTGAGGGTGTACGCGAACTCGTCCCCGGGCTCTGCGGCCCGCACCCGACCCGCCGGGAAGTCGATGACGAGGTCGACCGGCTCGGGCACATCGGCGGGCTCGTCGGTGAGACGCAGGAGCACCGGACCACCGACGCCCCGACGCGTGAGCGGTGCCATCTCGAGCAGCGGGTCGAACCACTCGGCGAGGGCGGCGAGCACGTCGACCCGGTGCCGGGGCCACGACGACCGCGCCGCCTCGAGGTGGGGGGTCATGTCGGCGCGGTAGGCCGCGAGGTGAGCCCGCTTGTCCGCGAAGATCACCTCCGGATCGAGGTCGCCTGCGGGCTGGGCCACCGTGCAGGAGCCGGCCTCGAGGGTGACCACCGTTCCCGGCACCACGAGTTCACCACCGGCCACGCCGTGGTCGGCGAGGTACCCGAGGAAGTACCGCTGGTCCGGGAAGATGTTCGCCGGATCGTCGTCGAGGTCGTTGAACGCCCACAGGTCGTCGTCGAGGAAGCACGGCGGACCGGCGCACGGGAAGACGTGGGGCGCTCCGACGTCGGTGATGTAGGCCAGTGCCCGACTCGCCTGATCCTCCCGCTTACGGCGCCCCAACCGATCCATCTCCTCGGGCGGGAAGTCGTAGACCATCGGGTACCAGATCGCGCCCGAGAATTGCGTGAAGTGCGCGTCGAACGGTCCCAGGCGCGTGAGCTCCTCGGCGTCGCGGGGCCGGGCGTCGTTCTGGTTGAGCACCCGGGCCGTCGAATCAGCGACCACCAGGAGGGAGTCCCCGGCCGGACCGTCGGCCGGGGCGGTCATGGCGAGGATCGTCACCTCGAGCCCCCCACCGAGATCCACTGGCACCCCGTGCTCGGTGTGGATGAACCGGGTGAACCCACACCCCCGCAGGGCCACCTCGAGCCGGTCGACGAGGAACGCCGGCAGCAGCACGGTGGCGTCCTTGCCCACGCGGGCCGTGAGGAACTCCGGATCGAAGTGGTCGTGGTGCAGGTGCGAGATGTAGAGGTAGTCGGGTTCGAGGAGGTGCTCCACGTCGAGCCGGTCGTTGCGCGGGAACACGAACCAGGACGCGAAGTAGGCCGGCGTGAACCAGGGGTCGCAGAGGATCGAACCGCCCTCGGTCTCGATCGACATGCCGACGTGGCCGGTGAACGTGATGCGCACCCCCTCAGCCTGCCAGAGTCCGTGACGCCCGAGCGTCACGGGGACGGGGCGGAACCGAACTCGCCGGAGCCCTGCGGGTATCGTCCGAGCGCTGCGACGACGATGACCGGAGGACATGGTGGCACTGGAGGAGCTCAAGGGCCTCGAGACCGGCACCCAGACCGTGCGCATCGAGCGCGGCCCGGTGCGCGTGTTCGCCCGTGCCCTCCTCGACGAGGATCCCGTCTACGACGGCGACGACGCCCCGGTGCCCCCGACGTACCCGTTCGTGATGCACCACTGGGGCCTCGTCGAGTCCCGGGGCGAGATCACCCCGGGACTCCCGATCGACCGTCTGCGCGGTCCGGGCCGGGCGATCCTCCACGGCGAGCAGGCCTTCGAGTACTCACGGTGGCCCCGGGTCGGCGACGTGCTCACCGGCACCACCGTGATCACCGATGTGCGCGAGCGGCCGAAGTCCAACGGTGGTGCGCTCGAGTTCTACGAGGCGAGCACCGACTGGCGGGACGCCACCGATGGCGTGCCCGTCGTGCGCAGCGTGTTCACCCTCGTCGTCAACGTCAGCCCCCCGAAGGACTGACGTCCGGGTTCAGCCCGCCTGCTTCGCCACTCGCTCCGCCTCGGCGGCCGCGGCCTCGGGGTCGAGGTACCGGCGGCCGGTGACGGTGAGCGACGCGTCGAGTTCGTAGACGAGCGGCTGACCCGTCGGGATGTTGAGGTCCACGATCTCCTCGTCCGAGATGCCGTCGAGGTGCTTCACCAGCGCCCGCAGCGAGTTGCCGTGCGCGGTCACGAGGGTCGTGTGGCCGGCCACGAGGTCGGGCACGATCCCGTCGTACCAGTACGGCAGCATCCGCACCACGACGTCCGCCAGGCACTCGGACGCGGGCAGCACGTCGGCCGGCAGGCCCGCGTACCGTGGATCGAACCGGGGGTGTCCGGGGTCGTCCGGCGCCAACGGGGGCGGCGGTACCGCGTACGCGCGCCGCCACACCTTCACCCGTTCGATGCCGAACTCGTCCGCCGTCTGCTTCTTGTCCTTGCCCTGGAGCGCGCCGTAGTGGCGCTCGTTGAGCCGCCACGACCGGCGCACCGGGATCCACTGACGGTCGCACGCATGCAGCGCGAGTTCGGCGGTGCGGATCGCCCGCCGCTGCAGCGAGGTGTGGAGGACGTCGGGGAGCAGGCCCGCGGCGGCCAGCTGCGCGCCCGCCCGGCCCGCCTCGTCGATCCCCCGCTCGGACAGGTCGACATCGACCCAACCCGTGAAGAGGTTCTCGAGGTTCCACACGCTCTGCCCGTGCCGGAGGAGGATGAGGGTCGCCATGGGGGTCGAGCCTAGGACGCCGCGCCGGGCGATCCCGGCGACGTTCCCGGAGATCGGCCGGGTCCGGATCCGGGCGGTACGGTCGGGCCGTGCGCATCGCGGCCCTCGACCTCGGATCGAACTCGTTCCACCTCGTCGTGGCGGAGGTCCACCCGGACGGCACCTTCACCCCGACGGTCCGGGAGAAGGAGATGCTCCGGCTCGGCGAGGTGGTCGCGACGAGCGGCACCATCACCGACCGGGCGGCCGACGCGGCGGTGGCCGCGGTGCGGCGCATGCGCAAGCTGGCGGAGGCCGCCGGCGCCTCGGAGCTGCACGCACGGGCCACGAGCGCGCTGCGAACCGCCACGAACGGCGACGACGTGGTGGACCGGATCGAACGGGAGTCCGGCGTGGAGGTCGACGTCATCGACGGTCTCGAGGAGGCGCGCCTCATCTTCACGGCGGTGCGGGCGGCCGTGGTCCTCGAGCCGGCGCCCGCGATCTGCTTCGACCTCGGCGGCGGGAGCCTCGAGATCGGTGTCGGCGACGCCGGCGGCCTCGCGCTCGCAGCCAGCGAACGGCTCGGCGTCGGACGGCTCACCGCCACCTTCGTGCACAGCGACCCGCTCGAGCGGGAGGAGCGTCACGCCATGCGGGACCACGTCGCAGCGACGCTGCGGCCCGTCGCCGAGGCGGCGGCCGACCTCGGGCCGCGCCTCGCCGTCCTGTCCAGCGGCACGTTCGAGTCGATCGCCACGATGGTCGGGATCGCCCGGGACGGTCAGGCCCCGGCCGCGCTGAACCAATTCACCTTCACGGACCACGACTTCCTCCCCCTGTACCGCCTCATCACCCGCGGCTCGCGCGCCGAGCGACGCGCCATCCCCTGCATGGACTCGAAGCGGGTGGACCTCATCGCCGCCGGGGCCGTGGTGCTGCGGACCATCATCGACGAATTCGGCTGCACGGAGTTCACGGTCTCGGACTGGGCCCTGCGCGAGGGCATCGTGCTCGACGCGATCTCCCGCCACGACCCCGAGGACTGGTCGGACGACCCGTACGCGATCCGTCGCTCGTCGGTGCTCGGACTCGCCCGACGGTGCTCATGGCCGGAGGCTCACTCCCGCCACGTCGCGACCCTCGCGCTCGAGATCTTCGACGGCCTGCGGGACCAGCACGGCCTCGGCGGGACCGACCGCGAACTCCTCGAGTACGCCGCGCTCCTCCACGACATCGGCGAGCACGTCGCGCACGAGGGCCACGAGAAGCACGCGGCGTACCTCGTCGCGCACGGCGGGCTCCGGGGGTTCGATCAGGATGAACTCGCGATGCTCATCGCGCTCGTGCGCTGGCATCGGCGTGGCGAGGTGCGCACCGACACGAAGCACGCGCCGCTCGACGGATCGGCGCTCGACCGGTGCCGGACCCTCACCGCCATCCTCCGGGTGGCCGACGGTCTCGACCGCAGTCGCCACCAGACGGTGGCCGGGCTGACGGTATCGGTCGCGCCCTCACTCGTGCTCCTGCGCCTCGCCGCCGACGCCGACGCCGAACTCGAGGTCTGGGGTGCGCGCCGGAAGCGGACCCTGCTCGAGGATCGATTGGGGCGCGAGGTGGAGTTCACCACCCACCCGTCGGCGCACTGAGGCGCACGGCGCTCAGCCCGCGAGCGTCGTGTGGATGATGCGAGCGGTGGTCGAGACGACCTCGTCACGCGCGACCCCGTACCCCTCGAGGTCGGTGTGGAACGCAGCCATCCGTTCGAGCATCGCCACCAGGGCCGCGGCGGCGGCATACGGCGCGACGCCCTCGTGGCGCGGGTGCCCGTGTGCGTCGACGAGGAGCCGGGCGAATCCCTCGGTCAGGGGGCGCAGCGACTGGTTCCGGACGTCCCGGAACCGTGCATCGCCCTCCTGGGCCGCGAGGTTCCGGGTGCGCAGGACCGCACGGTGGTCGTCCCAGTAGGCGAGGAACCCGTCGACGAAGCGCTCCGCCGCCCGTACGCCCTCCGGCCCCGACCACGCGGCGGCGAGCGACTCGGCGAAGGCGAGCGCCTCCTCGCCCGCCTCCTCGGCGAGCACGAGCACCGCCGAGGGGACGTCACGGAAGTACTGGTAGAAGGTGGCCGGCGAGCAACCGACCTCCCGGGTGATGTCGACGACCTTCAGGTCCCGCAGACCCGTGCGCTCGAGGACCGCGGCCGTCGTGTCGAGGATGCGTCGGCGCGTGGCCGCACCCCGTCGTCCGATCGCCCGTCCGTCGAGGGCCACGACCTCGGCGCCCAGGGCATCGATCCCCTCCTCGGGGTCCGGAACACCACCCGACGTCATGGTGTCGCACCCTACCGGGCGTGCGAACATGACCCCATGGTCCCCTTCGGCGAGCTCCTGCGTCCGGTCTCGGCCGACCTCGCACTCGCGTTCGAGGACCTCGGCGTCCCGGGCGCACTCGTCCACGCGCTCGACCTCGCCGCACCGGACGTCGAACCCGGTCCACCACCGGCCGTACCGGCGGACGCCTCCGTCGCCGCGATCGCCGGTCCCGGCGTGCTCGCACATCGCGCCATCCGTTCGTTGCGCGACCTCGCGGACCGTGCCCGCATCGGCGTGGCGAACACCTGGGGCGCGAAGGGCGTCTACCCATGGGACGACCCGCACCACCTCGGCACGGTCGGGCTCCAACGCGACGACTTCGCGCTCCTCGACCTCGACGAGGTCGACCTCGTCCTCATGATCGGCACGGATCCCGACGAGTCACCGGACGCCGCGGTCGGGCGTCCGGTCCTCCCCGTGCACCCGGACCACCTCGACCACCTCCAGGTGACGCCGCGGCGCGCCATGCCGCCAAGACCTCGCTTCTTCGACACGATCGCAGCGATCGCCGGTCCCGGGTACGTGGACGACCGGAGACCCCGCCACCCGGCGCGCGCCGTGATCGACCTCAAGCACGGCATCCCACCCGGCGGCATCGTCACGGCGCAACCGGGACCGGTCGGGCTCTGGTTCGCCCGGACCTTCCCCACCGACGCTCCGGGCCAGATCATCGTGCCCGCGTGGGACCGGCCCGGTGCGGCCGCCGCGCTCGCACTCCTCGCCGTCCTGCGGGGACGCCACGCCACGGCCGTCATGCCCGAACCCCTCGACCCGGTGACGATCGAGGTCGCCCGCATCGCGGACCGACTCGAAGCACCCGTTCGATTCGAACCCTGGGGCGCCGACGTCGACCTCGGCCCCACGGACGAACTCGTCGCCGCCGCCGGCCCGGTGGTGGCGTGGGGTGGCCTCTGAGCGCCCTACAACGGCACCGCCGGCGCTTCGTTCGGATCGAGATCGGGCTTCTTCGCGAGAGCCACCTTGGCGCCCATCACGGAGTAGCGGCCGAGGAGGGCGAAGATGCCGGCGCCGTCGCTCTCGACCGTCGAACCGTTGAGGAAGCGCGCCGCATCCGTGCACAGCAGGGCCACGACCTCGGCCGCCTCGTCGGGTGAGACGGTCCGACGCATGGGATGGGTCTCGCGCTCGGCGACCATCGCGGTGTCGTAGAACGGTCCGAGCATCTGCTCGATCGATTCGCCGTCCAGCCAGCCCGGGGACACCCCGACCACGGTCGTGCCCTCCGGTCCGAGCTCGCATCCGAGGTAGGCGACCATGCTCTCCATCGCCGCCTTCGCCGCCGCGAGCAGGCCGTGACCCGGGATCCACGTGCGGGTGTCGGCACCGCTCACGACCACGATGCGCCCACCGCCCTCGGGCATGAGCGGCACCACGCCCTGCACGAGCTGCAGGAAACCCGACACCGAGATCGCGAACGTGCGCTCGACGTGGCGGCGCTCCGCCTGCATGAGCGGTCGGAACGAGGTGGCCGCCGCGTTGGCGACGAGGATGTCGACCCGGCCCGGCACCGAGGCCACCGCCTCGATGAGCGCGGCGATCGAGTCCTCCTCACCCAACTCGCACTGCACGGTCCAGGCCCGGCGACCCGCGGCCCGCACCTGCTCGGCGACCGCTTCGGCCTCCTCGGCCCGCTTCCGGTAGGTGAGCACCACGTCGGCCCCCTGGGCCGCCAGGGCCCGTGCGGTGGCGGCCCCCAGTCCCCGGGACGCACCGGTGACCAGTGCGACGCGGTCCGTGAGTACTGCGTTCCGATCGTCCATGTCCCGAGCCTGCCACGCCGCGGCGCGGCGCCGCCTCCCACGGCCGTTGGGAACGGGCTCGACCCAGCACCGGTATCCTCCGGACCGTGATGTCCGGAAGCCGCCGGTTCGCGCCGTGAGCCACGTCTCGCCCAGCCCCGACGCGGCCGCCGACGGGATCCGACCCGACACGACCTTCCTCACCGCGCTCCTGCGGCACTCCTCGGACGCCGCCGTCGTCGTCGAGCCCGGGCGGGGCGTGGTCTACGCGAGCCCGGCCATCGCCGATGTCATGGGGGTCGACCCGTCGGTGTTCCTCGGCCGCATGGCCGCCGACTGGGTGCACCCGGACGACGTGCCGGCGGTCCTCGCCCACCGCGAGGCGGCCGCGGTCACCGGCCACGCCGGCCCGATCATCATCCGCGGGCTCCACGCGGATCAGAGCTGGCGGTCCTTCGAGGCCGAGTGGTGGCAACCCGAACACGGCATGGCGGGCACGATCCTGCACTTCCGCGACGTGAGCTCCCGCGAGGAGGCCCGCGCCTCGGCGGATCGCTCCGAGGCCCGCCTCAACGCCCTGCTGCTCGAGGCGGCCGACGTGGTCTTCGTCCTGCCCCGCGACGGGACCAGCCTCAGTTACGTCAGCCCGTCCGTGACCCGGGTCATGGGATGGCCGGCCGATCAGGCCGCGGGCATGCGCTGGGCCGAGGTGATCCACCCGGAACACATGCCTCGCTGGACGGACACCGTGCGCGCCGCGTTCGAGACGCCCCGCGCCAGTCACCGGATCGAGGTGCGGGCGCTGCACCGTGACGGTTCGTGGCGGTGGCTCGACGCGACCCTCCTGAACCGGATGGACGACCCGCTCATCGACGGGGTCATCCTGCACTTCCACGACGTCACCGCTCGCCACCTCGCCGAGCAGGAACTGGCGCGACGGGCCCTCCATGACGACCTCACGGGCCTCCCGAACCGGGCGTTGCTCGTCGACCGGCTCCGGAACGCGCTCGGCCGGGCGGCTCGGGACCAGGAGATGGTCGCAGTCTTCTACTGCGACATGGATCACTTCAAGCACGTCAACGACTCCGTCGGGCACCGGGCCGCCGACGATCTGCTCCGCGAGATCGCCCGGAGGCTCGGCCAGGTCGTGCGCGCCGGGGACACCGTCGCCCGGCTCCACGGTGACGAGTTCGTCGTCTGCGCCGATGAGATCGGGTCCCTCGACGAGGTGCGCGTGCTCGGTGACCGGATCCGGGCCGAACTGGCCACACCGTTCCACATCGAGGACCGCGAGCTGCGCATCTCGGTGAGCATCGGTGTGGCCATCGGCAACGACGCCGAGGACGCCGAGAAGCTGCTCGAACGGGCCGATGCCGCGATGTACGTGGCGAAGTCGAGTGGCCGCGACCGGATCGCCATCTACGATCAGACGGTGCGCGACCGGGAACTCTCGGTCCTGGCGATCCGGAACGATCTCCGACGAGCCGTCGACGAGTCCGAGCTCTGCGTCCACTACCAACCCGTGTACGACCTGCGGACCGGCAAGGTCGCAGGCACCGAAGCGCTCGTCCGCTGGATCCACCCGGACCACGGGTTCGTACCGCCGTCCGATTTCATCCCGGTGGCCGAGGAGTCCGGCGCCATCGTCGAGCTCGGCGAGTGGGTCCTTCGCACGGCCGCCGCACAGGCGGTGGCCTGGGGCTTCGGCACCACGCGCCCGGCCCGCATGTGGGTCAACGTGTCACCCCGCCAACTCGTCCGACCCGAGGTCGTCGACGAGTTCACGATCGCGATCCGCGAGACGGGCGTCCGCCCGGAGGCCCTCGGGCTCGAGGTGACCGAGACCGCGAACATCGAGTCGCAACCGGCTCTGGCGGCGCGCCTCGCTCGGCTCCGCGCCCTCGGCTGCTCGATCGCGATCGACGACTTCGGGACCGGGTACTCCTCCCTGCTCTACCTGCGCCGCTACGCGGCGGACACGATCAAGATCGACCGGTCCTTCATCGCCGGACTCGGTTCGACCCGCGACGATTCGGCCATCGTCACCGCCGTCCGCCTGCTCGGCGAGATGCTCGAACTCGAGGTGGTGGCCGAGGGCGTCGAGACCGAGGCGCAACTCGCGGCGCTCCGCGAGGTCGGATGCGACCACGCCTGCGGGTACCTGCTGGCGGTGCCCGCACCGGCCGAGGACGTCGAACCCCTCCTCGACCGAACCCTCAGCCTCTGACCGCATCCCGGCTGCGGAGGGCCGCATCGAGTTCGGTCCGCAGCGCATCAGGATCCACCACCCGGTCGACCACGAGGCGGTCGGCGGCATCGACCGCTCCGCCGAACTCCGTGCACTCGATCAGCGCCGCCACGTCGGCCGGGCGACGCACCGCGTCACTCGCGGTCTCCGCGGGCAGGGGTCCGAGCCGGGCCCCGGGCAACGCGAGCGACACGAGCACCCGCTCGTCGGTCCCGAACCCGAGCACGGTCGCCGTATCGCCGTGGGCGCGGCGCACGATCACGGCGAGCACCGGTCCGGGGTGCTGGTTCGCTGCGACGAGCAGACGGGCGAGGGCCGCCACGGTTCCGGACCGTTCCGCCTCCGGCCCGAGGGCCGGGCCCGGCGAGTCCGCGAGCACGAGGATCGGTGCGCCCGTCGCCGCGGCCGCTTCGAACCGGCGGCGGGCGAGGTCGGCGGCGGCGACACCGATCCGGCCGTCGTCGTGGGCCGGATCGCTGGCGACCACGGCGACCTCGACCCCGCCGACCCGGGCGGTCCCGGTCGCGATCGCCGCCCCGACGGCCCCGTCCCGACGCCAGGTTCCCGGATCGGCGATCGCGGCGAGGAGCGTGTCGATGTCGTAGCCCCCGTCCGGATCCGCCGGGAGCACGTCCCGGACCGACGGACCGGCGGACGCGGGCGACCGAGACGGCGCCGGTGCACGCCCCGCGCCGAGGTGGGCGCGGACGTGGGCGATCGCCGCCGCCTCATCCTCGGCGACGTGGTCGACCAGGCCACCGGCGTGCACCGCAGGACCGCCGAGTTCGCCGGCCGTCACCTCGAGGCCGAGCGTCGCGTGGACGAGCGGCGGCCCGGCGCCGAACACCGCCGCCGACCGGCTCATCACCACGTGGTTGGCACACCCCGCGACGAGGGAGTCGTGGCCGGCCACGGGACCGAGCACCAGCGCGACGACGGGGGTCGTGGCCGCGATGCGGACGAGCGCGCCGAGTTCATCGAACGAGCCGGGCGCCGCGTCGTTCGGATGCCGCGTCCGCAGGCCCGGCCCGTCCAGCATCAACACGAGCGGCGCGCCCAACGTCCGGGCGAGCGCGAGGAGGCGACGTCGCTTGGCGATCGTGCCGGGCCCCACCGATCCGCCCATCACCGTCGCATCGACCGCCCCGACGAGGACCGTCCTCCCGTCCACCGTCGCCGTCCCCATGACGAAGGCGTCGGCCGGCGCCGGCGGGAGCGCGCCCCGGGACACCGACCCGACCAGCGCGCCGTACTCGACGAACGAGCCGGCGTCGACGAGCAGGTCGATGCGGGAGCGCACGTCGAGCCGCCCGCGCTCGGCCAACCGGGCCAGTCGTTCCGGTCCGCCCATCGCCCCGGTCGCGTCGAGGCGGGCGTCGAGGTCCTCGAGCAGCGGCGACCAGCCGTCGACGGCCACGGGCTGGCGGGTGGTCAGGCCGGGGCCGGGAGTGCGGCGGCGATGGCGTCGGCGTGCGCGTCGATGCTGCCGAACCGGGTGTCGAGCACCCATGCCCGCTTCAGGTAGAGGTGCACGTCGACCTCCCAGGTGAAGCCCATACCGCCGTGCACCTGGGTGGCGAGCCGCCCGCAGACGATCGCGGCCTCCCCCGCGAGGACCTTGGCCCCGTGGAGGGCGCGCCAGAGGTCGCCGGTCTCCGGGTCGTCGAGGACGCAGGCTGCAGCCTGGACCGCTGCACGCGCGACCTCGGCCTTGACCGCCATCTCGGCACACATGTGCTTCACCGCTTGGAACGCGCCGATCGGTCGCCCGAACTGTTCACGGTCGCGTGCGTAGGCGACCGACAGGTCGACGAGTGCCGCGGCGAGGCCGACCTGCTGGGCCGCGGTGAGCAACGCGCCCTCGCTCCACCAGCGGTAGGCCTGCTGCGCATCCCCGACCCGCTCGCCCGCCGGCAGCGCGGCGACCGGGGTGACCGGCGTCAGCGGATCGAGCGGCCACTCGGCCGCATCACCGTCGAGCGCGCGCGGATCGAGGGCGTCGACTCCCTCGGGCGTGAACACGAGCAGTCGTTCGATCGCCCCGAGGTGCTCGACCCAGACGGTGTGGCCCGGTCGGGGTTCGACGACGCCGGTGGGTACCGCCGCGCCGAACGAGTCGACGAGCGGTCCCGGCACGCAGGCCCGCCCCAGCTCCTCGAACACGATGACCGCGTCGGCCCACGAGAACCCGTCGGCGCGCAACGAGAACACGCCGGCCTCCGCGAGCTCCTCGAACATCGAGCGGTCGAAGCCCTCACGGACCCGGTCCATCGGGAACCGACCCTCGAGGAGGCTGCGGATGCCGTCGCGCAGGGCGATCTGATCGTCGGTGAGGTCGAAGTTCATCGGTTCGGCTCCTTCGGCAGACCGAGCACACGCTCCCCGATGATGTTCTTCTGGATCTGGGATGTCCCGGCCGCGATGGTGAGAGCGAGGGTGCGCAGTCGCTCCTCCACGAACTCGCCGACCACATCGACCGCGAGCGCGTCCCGCTCGAGCACCCGCAGCGACAACTCCCCGAGGCGCTGGCGGAGCTCGGAGTAGGCGTACTTGATCATCATCGCCCCGGGCCCCATGACGCCGGTGCGGGCCGCCTGCGTGATGTTGCGCTTCGTGAGCGCCCACACGCCGTCGAGTTCGGCGGCGAGGTGTGCGAGTTCCCGGCGGTACGCCGGGTCGGTGACGAACGGGGCGAGGTCGTCGACGAGGCGTAGCGCGTCGACCATCTCGCTCACGAATGCCGTGCCCCGCTCGAAGGACAGCGTGACGTTGGTGACGCGCCAGCCGTCGTTCTCCTCGCCGATGCGGCAGGAGACCGGTACGCGGACCTCGTCGAGGAACAGCTCGGCGAACTCGCTCGAGCCGAGCACGGTCTTGAGCGGCCGCACCTCGATGCCCGGGAGGTCCATGGGCAGCGCCAGCCACGTGATGCCCTTGTGCTTCGGAGCATCGGGGTCGGTACGCACGAGCAGCTCGCCGTAGTCGCCGATCTGACCGAACGAGCACCAGATCTTCTGGCCGGTCACGACGTAGTGATCACCGTCACGGACCGCCCTCGTCCGCAGCGATGCGAGATCGGAGCCCGCCTGCGGCTCGCTGAAGCCCTGACACCAGACCTCGTCACCGCGGAGGATGCGCGGCAGGTGTGCCGCCTTCTGCTCGTCGGTGCCCTCGGCGATGATGGTCGGTCCGGCGTGCAGCAGCCCGACGAAGTTCACGCCGACGTAGGGCGCCCGCGCCCGCGTGGTCTCCTCGAGGAACACGAGGTGCTGACTCGGGGTCGCACCCTGTCCGCCGTACTCCTTCGGCCAGTTGATGCCGGCGTACCCGGCGTCGAACAGGCGCCGCTGCCAGTCGGTGTCCCAGGCCCGGCGTGCGACCCAGTCGTCGCGGGAGGGCTGGTCCGGGAGGCTCGGGAGTTCGGAGGCGAGCCAGGCACGCAGCCCGGCCCGGAACTCCTCGTCGGCGGCGGAGTATCGGAGATCCATCGGTCAGGAGTCTACGGACGCGACGGGGCGTCGCCCCCACCCGCCGCCGCATCCACGAGCAGGGCGCGCAGCGCGTCCACCCCTTCGTCCCCGAGGCCTGCGCCCGCCAGGTAGGCGGCCGCGCCCCCGTAGGCGTCGTCGACGCCGGCGAGGGTGAGACCCACGTTCTCGGCGGTCGGGAACAGCGTCTGTCGATCGATCTCCGGCGGACGGCCCCGGGAGGCCGCATGATCGCGGTGCCGGTCGATCATCGTGTCCATCCGATCGTTCGTGAGGAGGAAGTCCTCGACCACGACCCGGCGATCCACGCCGCACACCTCGAGGATGAGGGCGCCTATGAGCCCGGTCCGATCCTTGCCCGCCGCGCAGTGGAACACCGCGGGCTGGTGCCCCGGATCGACCAACGCTCCGATCGCCGCACCGAACCGGTTGCGGAATCGCTCGAGCATCAGCAGGTAGATCCGATCGAGGGTGAGGCGGGCGGGGTCCTCGATGTCGCGCTGCTCCCCGCGGGTCTCGTCCACGATCGGGGCGTGCACGATCTCGATCCCGGTCGCCCCGAGGTCCGCCTGCCCGTGTCGTCCGATCTCCGGGCCGGACCGCAGGTCGACCACCCGCCGCAACCCGACCCGCTCACCGAGGTACGCCAGATCACGCTCGCTGAGCAGCGCCAGGGAATCGCTCCGGTACAGCACGCCCGTTCGCACCCGACCGCCACCGACCGTGGGGAGCCCACCGAGGTCGCGGAAGTTCGAGGGGCCCTCGAGGTCGACCCACCGGTGGTCGTGCACGGCTCTCCGGTTCAGACGATGTCGAGGTCGAGCATCCGGATCGCGTTGCCCCGCATGATCTTGTACTGCAGTTCCGGCGAGAGGTGGCCCATGAGGTCGATGGCCACCTCCTTGGTGTTCGGCCACGTCGAATCCGTGTGCGGGTAGTCGGTCTCGAAGGTGACGTTGTCCACGCCGACCTTGTCGAGCGAGTCGATGCCGTGCCGGTCCCGGAAGAAGCAGGTGTAGATCTGCCGGTAGTAGTAGGTCGACGGCGGTTCCGGGATGGTGTCCTTCACGCCCGCCCAGGCGCGGTGTTCGCTCCAGACGTCGTCGGCCCGCTCGAGGATGTAGGGCACCCAGCCGATCTGGCCCTCGGAGTAGGCCAGCTTGAGTTCCGGGTAGCGCACGAGCACGCCCGAGAACAGGAAGTCGGTCATGGAGGACATCGCGTTGCCGAAGGACAGCGTCGCCTGCACCGCAGCCGGGGCGTCGGAGGAGGTCGACGGCATCCGGGAGGACGAGCCGATGTGCATGCACACCACCGTGCTCGTCTCCTGACAGGCCTCGAAGAACGGGTTCCACTCACCGGAGTGGATGCTCGGGAGCCCGAGGTGGGGCGGGATCTCACTGAAGCACACTGCCCGGGCGCCGCGCGCTGCGTTGCGTCGGACCTCGGCGGCCGCGAGCCCCGCGTCCCACAGCGGGATGATGGGCAGCGGCACGAGCGCGCCGTTCGAATCGCCGCACCACTCCTCCACCATCCAGTCGTTGTAGGCGTAGACGCAGGCCTCGGCGAGCTCCCGGTCCTTGGCCTCGAGGAACGTCTGACCGCAGAACCGCGGGAATGTCGGGAACGACAGCGAGACGTCCACGTGGTTCATCGTGTTGTCCTCGATGCGCGCCTTCGGGTCGTAGCACCCCGGTCGCATCTCGTCGTAGGTGATCGGCACGAGCCCCATCTCGTCGCGGGGGAACCCGACGGCCGCGACGTGACGCTTGTGCGGGTACATCCCGTCCTCGTAGAACCAGATGTCGCAGGGCGGCGCACAGGTTGTTACAGATCAAGTTCCGGCGGCCCTCCAATTAATCACCTCCGATACTTTAGTTAGCTTCCATGCTGGTGCAAATGATGTTATCCGCCCTAAATACAACCCAGAAATTACTTTGCCAGAGTATGCAAAGGCAGTTCGTGAATTAGTGGCAGAACTTAAGAAATATGGCGCGCAGTTGATGCTCTTTACGGTTCAAGAGAGCGCAGCTTCTAATACTAAAACAGGTGTGATTTGGAACCAGCGTTTTAAAGATTTTAATAAACAAGTTCGTGAATTAGCTGCCGAAACCGGTGCAATTTTAAATGAAGCAAACGATGGTAGATATCCAAACGATATTCGATTCTTAGCTTTTGATCGTTTACATTTAAATCCAGAAGGTCATTACCGAGTTGCACAAGGTGTATTAGAAAATCTTGGATTGCCGTTTGATCCCGGATACAAAATACCTTTGCCTCCTGCACCAAAAGGAAACCCAATAAAGAAAAAAATAGTTAATGCACTTTGGATTGCAACATTTGTGATTCCTTGGATTATTC